>CAMLIA010000122.1 GCA_946479905.1 uncultured Frankiales bacterium
ACCTCTAGTATGCTCGAACCCAGAAGCGAAAACACGTTCGAGTCAGGACAACTCTCACGCGTGATCGTTGTAGGATCACGCACTACCATCCCCCCGCAGAAGATGGTAGAATGCGGGTGTGGTCAGGTTGGAGGACGTGCGAGCTGTTGCGCTGACACTGCCACGCACGAGCGAGCACCTCGTGCGCGACCGCGTGAAGTTCCGGGTGAAGCAGATCGTCTACGTCGCCTTCAGCCGTGACGAGACGCTGATGGGGTTCGCGTTCCCCAAGGAGGAGCGCGACGCGCTCGTCGCGGCGGAGCCCACGACGTACCTGCTGCCGCCGGCGTCCGACCTCCGCTACAACTGGGTCGTCGCACGTCTCGACCAGCTCGAGCACGACGAGATGGAGGAGCGGGTCTGCGACGCCTGGGCGATGTGCGTCCCGAAGTTCCTCGTGCGCGAGCGGCTCGGGGGCTGACGCGTCCTCAGCGGACCGGGGCGCAGCGGGTGCGGGCGGTGGCGAGCGGGTCCTCCACCACCTCGACGGTGCGGCCCAGCGACATGGTGAGCCGGGACTCGTCGTACCGAGGCCACGTCGGCAGGCCCTTCGCCGCCGGCACGCCGTCGCGCGCGAAAGCCGCCCACGCGTCGCGCACGCAGCGGCCGAGCTCGTCGGGGCTCCCCCCGACCCACTCGCGCCAGCCCTGGGTGTCGAAGCTGCCGAAGGTGAAGGGCAGGTCGACGGCATGGCAGGCGCCGAAGCCGGTGGCCTCCCAGGCGAAGTCGTAGGCGTAGGCCGGCCCCGGGTGCGCGTCCAGCAGGTCGCCCACCGGCAGTCGCATCGTCACGTCGGTGGCGATGTCCGCCATCGCGGTCGGGCCCTCGTAGGCGTCCACGACGGCCCGGACAGCCTCGGACGGCAGCGTGCGGTGCGCCTCGGCGGACAGCAGCGGCCCGAGCAGCGCGGTCAGGGTCTCGGGATCGAGCTCCATCGCGGGGACGAAGAGCCGCATCTCGTGGCTGGTCGTGCCGGCGAGAAGTGGGATGTCACCGGTGCGGCCGAAGACCGGCTCGCCGGAGGGGTGGAAGGGCATCGACCCGACCGTGGGCAGCAGCTCGGCCGCGACCTCGGCCTGGGCTGCCAGGAGGTCCTCGACGGGTGCGTCGAGCGAGACCCGTGACAGCACCGCGTCGGCGACCTGCTGAGCGATGCCGGACGGCAGCGTCTGCCCGGCGCCGGGGGACTGGGCGATGGCCCGGTGGAACAGGCCGGTGCCGAGCGTCATCAGCGCGATGACGGAACCGGCTCCCGCGGACTCGCCGAACACGGTGACCCGGCCGGGGTCGCCGCCGAGCTCGGCGATGTGGTCGCGCACCCACTCCAGTGCCAGCACCTGGTCGAGCTGTCCGCAGTTCGGCGCCACCCCGGGTGCGCCGGTCAGCCAGCCGAGGGCACCGAGGCGGTAGTTCACCGACACCACGACCACCTGCTGCTCGGTCGCGAGCAGCAGCCCGTCGTACGTCGGGAGGCTGCTGCCGCCGATCTGGAAGGCCCCGCCGTGGAACCAGACCATCACCGGGAGGCCGTCGGCGCCGTCGGGCGACCACACGTTGAGGGTCAGGCAGTCCTCGCTGGTGGGACCGACCTTCATGCCCGGCACCAGTCCGGAGAACGGCCCCTCCAGCTGCGGTGCGGAGGGGCCGAAGGCGGTGGCCGACCGCTGCCCGCCTGCGGCCGGGACAGGAGGTTGCCACCGGAGCGCCCCGACAGGGGGCTCCGCGTAGCGGATGCCGAGGTACGCGGTGGCGCCGTGGAGGGAGAGCCCGGAGAGCAGCACGTGCGCAAGGTGCCATCATTGCTATGTTGCGCACAAGGGAGGCGAGGACATGTCCAAGGTCGCTGTGGTCACAGGTGCCAGCCGGGGGATCGGCAAGGGCATCGCGCTCGAGCTCGGGGCGATCGGGATGACGGTCTACGTCACCGGTCGCAGCGTCGAGGGCGGGATGCTGCCCGGCACCGTGGGCGAGACCGCAGCGCAGATCGACGAGCTCGGCGGCCACGGCGTCGCCCTCGCTGTCGACCACCACGACGACGCTCAGGTCGAGGCCGCCATCCGGCGGGTGCTCGACGAGCAGGGCCGCATCGACGTGCTCGTCAACAACGTGTTCTCCGCCCCCGACCTCGCCGCCTGGCTCGGCACGCCCTTCTGGGAGCTGCCGGTGAAGGCGTGGGACGAGGTCATCGACATCGGCTGCCGCTCGCACTACGTCGCCAGCGCGTTCGCTGCACCCAGCATGGTCGCGGCGAAGAGCGGCCTCATCGTCAACGTCACGAGCGACGGTGCGGTGCAGTACGCCCACAACGTGCCCTACGGGGTCGGGAAGGCCGCCGTCGACAAGATGACGGCCGACATGGCGCACGAGCTCAAGGACCACGGGGTGGCCGCGGTCAGCGTCTGGCCGGGGCTGGTGAAGACCGAGCTCGTGATGTTCGGCGCGAAGACCCGGGACGACGGCAGCCAGTACCTCGACCTCGGTGGCGAGGGTGCCTTCGACCTCGGCCAGGCCGAGTCACCGCGCTTCGTGGGACGTGGTGTCGCCGCACTGGCGAACGACCCCGACGTCCTGCAGAAGTCCGGCCGGGCCATCCGGGTCGCGGACCTCGCGGACGAGTACGGCTTCACCGACGTCGACGGCTCCGTGCCGCGGCTGCTGATCCGCAACGGCTGAGGATCAGGCGAACCGGCGCAGGCAGGCCGCCTGCACCTTGCCGCCACCGCCCTCACCGAGGGGGTACTGCTGAGCGGTGAGCAGGTGGCGCCGCGCGGTGCGCGTGGCCCGGTCGATGTCGCCGGCGGCGATCGCGTCGATGAGCTGCTCGTGCTCCTGGAGCGCGCGCTTGCGCAGCAGCGGCTCGGGGAACCGGCCGGCCTCGGACGCGGCCACCGACCACGACTCCTCGTGCGCTGACCACAGGGACTCCAGCGCCCCGGCGAGGAGGATCATCGTCTCGTTGCCGGAGCACTTGACGATCTCCTCGTGGAACACCCGGGAGGCGGGTACGGCGCCCGCCTCGTCGCCGTCGTTGATGGCGTCGACGAGCGCCTGGTGGGCCGCCTCGAGCCGCGGGACGACGGTGGTCGCCCGGTCCTGCCGGCCGGCGCACAGCGCGGCGCAGAGCGGCTCGACGTACTGCAGGGCGGCGCCGACGTCGGACAGCTGGACGGCCCGGGACTGCAGCACCAGGCCGAGCATGTACGCCGCGGTCTCCGGCTTCGGGCGGTGGACGACGGCGCCCCCGACGTTGCCGCGCAGCACGGTGACGAGCCCCTCGGTCTCGAGGATGCGGAACGCCTCGCGCGCCGACGCCTTGGAGGTCCCGAACTCGGCCAGCAGGTCGTCCTGCTTCGGCAGCAGCGCGCCGTCGTCGAGCTCACCGGAGAGGATGCGGTCGCGCAGGATGTCGGCCAGCATCTCGGCGACTCTGGGCTGCCGGATCTTGGCGCGCGACCTGCGCACCGGCTGCGCGGGGGACCCGTCCACGCCGCACATCCTAGGACTGTTGCCATCATTATGACGATGGGGCTACGTTCCCTCGCGTGTTGCCTTCGCGTTCCGCCCAGATCCGGACAGCGCTCCTGCGGACCACCGCTCTGACCGTCGTGGTCCTCACCGTCAGCTCGTGCGGGCTGCGGGTGTCGTCCTCGCTGCGCGAGAAGGGCATCCGGGGGGCCACCGGCACCGGCACGTCGACCCTCGTGCAGGGCGGCACCACCGGTGGCAGCGCCACGGAGACCGGCACCACCACGGGTACGGCCGTGGGCCCGGGCACCGGCTCCGGCGCGGGAACCACGGGTCCGGCCGGCACCAGCGGGACCACCGGCGCCGCCACGACGTCGGGCGGCGCCGCGGCCAGCCCGCCGCCGGGAGGCAACGGGGGCGCCACCGACGTGGGCGTGACCGCGACCACGATCACGGTCGGTGCCGTGACCACGCTGTCCGGGCCGGTCCCCGGCCTGTTCTCCGGCGACGTCTACGGCGCCCAGGCCTACTTCGCCTACATCAACAGCAAGGGCGGCATCTACGGGCGCCAGCTGCGGCTCGAGGTCGCCGACGACCAGCTCGACTGCGGGCAGAACCGCACCCAGCACCTGGCGCAGGCGGACCACGTCTTCGGCTGGGTCAGCTCGCTGTCGCTCTACGACAACTGCGGCGCCCCCGTCCTGCAGCAGCACAAGACGATGTCGGAGGTGGCGGTCACCTTCAGCACCCAGGCCGGCAGCCTCAAGAACAGCTTCAGCATCAACCCGCTCGTGCCCGGCTACCGGCTCGGCTCCTTCCAGTACTACAAGCAGAAGTTCCCCGGCGCGATCACGCACTCCGCGTCGCTGGTCGGCAACATCGGCTCGGCCGTCGAGATCTTCAAGGGCATCCAGAAGGCGGCCGAGTCGCAGGGCTACAAGTGGGACTACGTCCGCAACTACAGCCCGGGCGAGACCGACTTCACCTCCGACATCATCCAGATGCGGCAGAAGGGCATCCAGCTCCTCTACTTCGTCTCGGCCGACTCGCACACCATCGCCAAGGTCCTCAACGCGGCCAAGCAGCAGAACTGGAAGCCGCAGCTCATCGCCGTCGGTGCCGGTGACGCGGCGTACGACCCGGGCTTCATCCCTGAGGCCGGCGCTGCATCCGAGGGCATCTACGCCGACCAGCCGCACGCGGCGTTCTTCAACCCGGCGGACGCGGCCATCCCGGGTGTGGGGCTCTACCAGGAGTGGATGAAGAAGACGGGTGCGGCCAAGCGCGAGGACCTCTACAGCGCCTGGGGCTGGGGCTCGGCCACCCTCGCCGTACAGGCTCTGCAGAAGGCCGGCCCGAAGCTCACCCGGCAGGCCTTCCTCAACGCCCTCGGCACGATCCACTCCTTCGACGGCGACGGGATGTTCGCCACCGCAGACCCGGCCGGCAAGAAGCCCAACACCTGCTACATCGTGCTGACCGTGACCGGTGGGAAGTGGGTGCGCAAGGACACCCCGGCGACGTCCTTCCGCTGCGGCGGCTACTTCTACTACAAGCCATGACGACCTTCCTCGCCCTCACCCTGACGGGCCTGGTCGTCGGCTGCATCTACGCGTTGACGGCGTGCGGGCTCGTCGTCACGTACACGACGAGCGGCGTCTTCAACTTCGCGCACGGCGCGATCGGGATGGTCGCGGCGTTCACGTACTGGCAGCTCTCGGTCGGCTGGGGCTGGCCGGCGCCGCTCGCCTTCCTCACCGTGCTGCTCGTGCTGGCCCCGCTGCTCGGTGCGGTGGTCGAGCGCGCGCTGATCCGGCCGCTGTACGGCGCCCCGGTCGGCGTGACGCTCGTCGCCACCCTCGGCCTGCTGGTGACGCTGCTCGGCGTCGGGTTCCTCGTCTGGCCGCCCGACACGACGCGGGTGCTGCCGAAGTTCTTCGAGGGCCACACCGTGTCGCTGTTCAGCCTCGTCGTCGACTACAACCAGCTGCTCGTGATCGCCACCTCGGTCGCGGTCGCCGTCGGCCTGCGGCTGTTCTTCGTGCGCACCCGACTGGGCATCGCGATGCGCGCCGTCGTCGACGACCCCGAGCTCGCCGCGCTGGCCGGGACCAAGCCCGAGCGGGTCTCGCAGCTGTCGTGGGCGCTCGGTGCCGCCCTCGCGGCGCTGGCCGGAGTGCTGCTCGCCCCTCTGCAGACCCTCAACGTCACCGAGCTCACGCTCCTCGTCATCAACGGGTACGCCGCGGCGATGGCCGGCCGGCTGCGCAACCTGCCGGCGACCGTCGGCGGGGCGCTCGTCATCGGCATCTCGAGCAGCCTGGTGCTGGGCTACGCCGGGCCGCAGGTCGTCAACTACGTGCGGCCGGCCATCCCCATGATCCTGCTGTTCGTCGCCGTGCTGTTCCTCAAGCAGGAGCGGCTGCGCTCCGGGTCGCTGCAGGGCCTGCGGATGCCGCGCACGACCGGGCTTCGGCAGTCCGCCGCCGTCGGCCTCGTGTTCGTCCTCGTCGCGGGCGTGGTGTCCGGCCAGCTGTCGCCCGCGCACCTCGCGGTCGGCTCGCAGGGCCTCGTGCTGGCGTTCGTCATGCTCAGCCTCGTGCTGCTCTCCGGCTACGGCGGCCAGGCCTCGCTGTGCCAGCTGACCTTCGCAGGCCTCGGCGCGTTCGCGATGGGCAAGGCCGGCGGCGGCCTGTTCGGGCTGCTCGCCGCCGTCGCGCTGCCGGCGGCCGCGGGGGCGCTCGTCGCGCTCACCGTGGTGCGGCTCCGCGGGCTGTTCCTCGCGCTCGCCACCCTCGCGTTCGCCCAGGCGATGGACCAGATCTTCTTCAACCACGCACTCGGGTACGGCGGGACGCTGGCCATCCCGCGACCTCGACTGCCGCTCGTCGACACCGGCGACGACAGGGTCTACTTCGTGCTGCTCGCCGTGGTGTTCGCCCTCGGCGCGGTCGGGCTGCTGGCCCTGCGGCGGCGGGCCTTCGGGCGGCGGCTGATCGCGCTCAACGACAGCCCGGCCGCCAGCGCGACGATGGGCGTCAGCCCCGTCATGACGCGGCTCGTGGTGTTCACGCTCTCGTCCGCGATCGCCGGGCTCGGTGGTGCGCTGCTCGGTGGGCTGCACGGGTCGGTGAGCCCCAACGACTTCCTGCTGCTCAACTCGTGCGTCCTGCTGCTGCTCGCCACGATCGGCGGCCTCTACACGCCCACCGGCGCGTTCCTGGCCGCCATGTTCTACGCGCTGTTCCCCGAGCTGCAGAAGCTGGTGCCCGAGCTCGGACAGGTGCAGTTCCTGCTCACCGGCCTGGGGGTGCTGGCGCTGGGCCGCAACCGGTACGGCATGGGCGGGCAGATCGCCGACGCCGGCGAGCGGCTGCGTGCGCTCCGCCTCGAGCGGGTGGGGGTGGCCCGTGCTGCAGGTTGACGACGTGGAGGTGCGCTTCGGCGGCGTACAGGCCCTGAAGGGCGTGTCGCTCGAGGTGCCCGAGGGCTCCCTGATCGGGCTGATCGGCCCCAACGGGGCGGGCAAGACGACGCTGTTCAACGTCATCACCGGCCTGGAGAAGCCGCACCGCGGCACGGTCCGGATGGCGGGCGAGGACATCACCTCGCTGCCTCCGCACCAGCGGGCCCGGCGCGGGCTGGGCCGGACCTTCCAGCGCATCGAGGTGTTCTCGTCCCTCACGGTGCACGAGAACGTGCTCGCAGCCGCCGAGGCCCGCCGCAGCTGGGGCCGCGACGAGCCGGACCCCGGCCGCTCGGCGACCGAGCTGCTGGAGCGGGTCGGCCTGCGCGACGTCGAGCACGAGCGCGTCGACCGGCTCTCCACCGGCCTGCTGCGCCTCGTCGAGGTGGCCCGCGCCCTCGCCTCCCGGCCGAAGCTGCTGCTGCTCGACGAGCCCGGCTCCGGACTGGACTCCTCGGAGTCGGCCGCCCTCGGTGACCTGCTGCTCGACCTCGTGGCGGACGGTCGCTCGATCCTGCTCGTCGAGCACGACGTCGAGCTCGTCATGCGGGTCTGCCACCAGATCTCCGTCCTCGACTTCGGCGAGGTCATCGCCCACGGCACCCCCGACCAGGTGCAGCGCGATCCCGCGGTCCAGGCCGCCTACCTCGGGACGAGTGCGGCATGACGGACGCTCTCGAGCTCATCAACCTCCGCGCCGGCTACGGCGCCATCGAGGTGTTGCACGGGGTCAGCCTGCGCGTCCCGCCGGCGACCGTCGTCGCGCTGCTCGGTCCCAACGGGGCGGGCAAGTCGACGCTGCTCAAGGTGGCCAGCGGCACGATCGCCCCGACCGACGGCTGCCTGCACGTGGGCGGTGTGCACGTCAACGGCGCCGGCGCGGCGGCGCTGGCGCAAGCCGGTGTCTGCCGCATCCCGGAGGGCCGCGGGATCTTCCCGAACCTCACGGTGGCGGAGAACCTGCGGATGTGGACGGGCGTCGGTGACCTCCCGGCGGGCGAGGTGGCGGAGCGGACCTACGGCCGGTTCCCCCGGCTCGGCGAGCGGCGCAAGCAGGTCGCCGGCACGCTGTCCGGCGGCGAGCAGCAGATGTTGGCGATGTCGCGCGCCCTGCTCGTCGACCCAGCCGTGCTGCTGCTCGACGAGATCTCGATGGGGCTCGCCCCGCTCATCGTCGGGGAGCTCTACGAGCTGGTCGGATCCCTTGCCCAGCAAGGCATCGCCATCCTGCTGGTGGAGCAGTTCGCGCAGACCGCCTTGGCTGTCGCCGACCACGCCGTGATCCTCGCCCAGGGCCGGGTGACCCGCAGCGGGACGCCGGCCGAGGTCGAGGAGCACCTGTCCGCCGCCTATCTGGGCGGTGCCGCGTGAGGCGCGCCGCACTGCTCCTCGCCGCCGCAGGGTGCTTCGTGTCCGCGGGCTTCCTCGCGCCCGTGCACGCCGAGGACGCGCCCGGCAGCGGCTTCTTCGGGTACGCCCTGACAGCGCAGTCCCAGGCCATGCAGCTGACCGAGGACGAGCCGAGCGCCAACTCCCACCCGGAGGCGGAGACCGACGTCCCGCAGTCGCAGGTGTCGCTCGCCGGCGGTGTCGGGTACGGGCTCTCGTCGGTGGCCTGGCCCGGCGCCCTGCTCGGGAACGCAGGCTCGCTCGTCCTGCTCGTGCAGCCGAACGCGCCGGATCAGGTGCGCGCGCTCAACGACCCGGTCCGGGCCGAGGCGAGGACCGGCAGCGCGCAGCACTCCTCGACCAACGACTCGGTCCCCGGTGCCCACATGGCTGCCGACGCGACGCCTGCGAAGACCACGGCGGACGCGGTGCTGGACGGGGGAGCCGCGGGGACGGTCCTCGGCTTCGGCCGGAGCACGACCGCGAGCACGGCGACGCTCGGGTCGGCGACCGGAGCGGTGACGGCCGACAGCACAGCCAAGGACGTCAGCCTGGCCGCGGGGGTCGTGAAGATCCGCTCGGTGGTGTCGCACGCCGAGGCGCGGACCGACGGCAGCACGGCGACGGCCAAGGGCGCGACGACCGTGTCGGGCATGACCATCGGCGGGGTGCCGGTCGTCGTGGACGAGCACGGTGTCACGGTCGACACCCAGCACGGGGACGTGCCACCGGCCGCGGTCGCCACCCTCAACAGCGCCTTGACGTCGCTGGGCATGACGGTCACGCTCAGCGCCCCCACCTCGTCGCACGAGGGCGGCACCATCAGCTACGACGCAGGCTCCCTGCTCGTGCTCTGGAAGCCGCCGGGGTCGGTCAACGTCTTCACGGCCAGCATCGGGGGCTCCCGGGTGCTCGCCGGTGCCAGCCGCTCGTCGTCGTACACACCCCTGCCGTTGCCCTCCGGCGGAACCCCGATCGTGCAGCCCGCCCCGCAGGTCGGCCGGCCCGGACCTGCACCGGCCGTCGGCGGGTCGGCGCCGCTGGTCCCCGCGAACCCGGGAGGTGCACCTGCGCCTCAGCTCCCACCAGTGGCGACGGCCCTCGAACCCGTGGCGTCCGGCACGCCGGCGCCCACCTGGAGCGTCGTCCTCACCCTGATCGGCGCCGCCCTGCTGCTCGGGGGGCTCTGGCGGGTGCCCGGCCTCGTGCTGCTCGAACCCCGACCCACCACCTGCCCCTTGGAGGACGCATGACGGAGCTGTCTGCCGACATGATCGGGAGGTACGAGCACCTCACGAAGCGGGCTGCGAAGCTGCGCGGCAAGACGTCCACGGACCGGTCGAAGCTGCTGTTCGTCGTCGGCGGGGCCGCGGTGTCGCTCGGGCTCGCGATGGTGCTGATGGGGTACCTCGGGGCCTCGCACACCATCTACGTCTTCGAGCAGATCCCTTACCTCATCAGCGGCGGCATCTTCGGCGGCTGCCTCGTCGTCGCCGGCGGCTTCTGCTACTTCGCCTTCTGGCTGACCCGGCTGCACGCCGAGATGGCGGCGACCCGAGCCTCCAACGAGCGCATCGAGCAGCTCCTGACCACCCTCGTGGAGAAGTCATGACCCTGGAGACCGTCCGCGCCGGCGGGCTCGACGTGTGGAGCCCGTCGGTGACCCCGGGCATCGGGCGGGAGCTCACCGAGCAGCAGAAGCTCGCCTGCGCGTTCCGCGTGCTGGCCCGCAGCGGCTTCAGCGAGAACATCGCCGGCCACATCACCGTCGCCCAGCCCGACGGGTCGATGTGGGTCAACCCCTGGGGCCTGTGGTGGGAGGAGGTCAAGACCTCCGACCTGTGCCGCGTCGACGCCGACGGCCGGGTGCTGGAGGGGAAGTGGGACGTCACCCCCGCGATCCACATCCACACCGAGCTGCACCGCCGCCGCCCCGACGCGCGCGTGGTGGTCCACAACCACCCGTACCACGTGACCGTGCTGGCCGGCGCCGGCATCCTCCCCGAGCTGGTGCACCAGACCGGCTCCATGTTCGACGGTGACCTCCACCTCGTGCAGGAGTACTCCGGTGAGGTCGACACCGCTGAGCTCGCGGCGCAGCTGGCCGAGCAGATCGGCGCGTACTCGACGACCATCCTGGCGTCGCACGGCGTGATCGTCACCGCGCCCACGATCGAGGAGGCGACCTACAAGGCCGCCTCGATCGACCGGGTCTGCCGGCTCGCCTACGACCTGCTGGCGATCGGTCGCGACCCGCTGCCCATCGGGTCGGGGATCAAGGTCGGCATGAAGAAGTCCCTGCTCGAGCGCGGTACCGAGGTCTACTGGAACGGCGCCGTCCGCACCCTGCTCCGCCACGAACCGGAGGTTCTCGACTGATGGCCGACCTCGACCAGCTCCTCAACAACGGCAGCAGCTTCACCACGGCGGTGAAGGGCAAGGTGACGCTCCTGCCGGACCCACCCCGGGCCAAGCGGGACCACCTGTTCATCAGCGTCGACGACCACATCGTCGAGCCGCCGCACACGTTCGAGGGCCGGATGCCGGCGAAGTTCGCCGAGCAGCAGCCGCGGGTCATCGAGAAGGACGGCGGCCACGTCTGGACGTACGACGGGCAGGTGTTCCCCAACGTCGGCTTCAACGCGGTCGTCGGCCGGCCGGTCGACGAGTGGGGCTTCGACCCGGCGCGGTTCGAGGACATGCGGCGCGGGTCGTGGGACATCCACCACCGGGTCCGCGACATGGACCTCTCCGGGGTCTACGCGTCGCTGTCCTTCCCGTCGTTCCTGCCCGGCTTCGGCGGCCAGCGGCTGCAGCTGTCCACGAAGGACCCGGAGCTCGCCCTCGCCGCGGTGCGCGCCTGGAACGACTGGCACCTCGAGGAGTGGTACGGCTCCTACCCGGACCGCATCATCCCGTGCCAGATCCCCTACATGCTCGACCCTGTCGTGGGGGCAGAAGAGGTCTACCGCAACGCCGAGCGCGGCTTCAAGGCGATGACGTTCACGGAGGCACCGCACCTGCTGGGGCTGCCGTCGCTGCACACCGGGCACTGGGACCCGATCATGCGGGCCTGCGCCGAGACCGGCACGACCATCAACCTGCACATCGGGTCCTCCGGCACCTCACCCTCGACGGCCGACGACGCCCCCTCGGACGTCGTCGGGGTGCTGTTCTTCGCCTACGCGATGTACGCCGCCGTCGACTGGCTCTACTCCAAGATCCCGGTGCGCTTCCCGGACATCAAGATCGCCCTGTCGGAGGGCGGGATCGGCTGGGTGCCCGCGCTGCTCGACCGGCTCGACCACATGCAGACCTACGCGTCGATGTACGGCACCTGGGACGGCATCACCGACGTCACGCCCGCGGACGTGCTGCGCCGCAACTTCTGGTTCTGCGCGCTCGAGGACCCGTCGGCGTTCCGGCTGCTCGACGTCATCGGCGTCGACCACGTGCTCATGGAGGAGGACTACCCGCACTGCGACTCGCTGTGGCCGCGCACCCAGTCGGTCCTCTCGCGGTGCCTCGGTGACCTGCCGGCCGAGACGCAGCGCAAGCTGTCCTGGGAGAACGCCGCGACGCTCTACCGCCACCCGGTGCCGCAGTCCGTGATCGACGACCCAGAGAGCTTCAGTGCCACCGTCGCTGTCTGAGCTGGTCCGCACCCTCGAGGGCACGGCCTACGTCACTCCTACCCGCCGGACGACCTGGGCGGAGCTGGACGCGCTCGCCGACGAGGTGGCCTGCGCCCTCAGCGACCTCGAACCGGGGGAGCGGGTGGGCATCCGGCTGCCGGACGACGAGACCGTCCATGCTGCGTTCCTCGGCACCGAGCGGGCCGGTGTCATCGGCGTCGGCATCGGCTCCCGGGCGAGCGAGGCGGAGGTGGAGCACCTGCTCCGTCGTACCGGCGCCCGTCGACTGCTGACGACGCTGCCCCGGGCCCAGGGGAGACCTGACCCCGCTCGTGCCCTCGGTCCGGAGGACCTGTGGCTGCTGAACTCGACCTCGGGCACGACGGGCATGCCGAAGGTCGTCACGCAGACCCAGGACAGGTGGATGCGCTTCGTCGAGCACGCCGTCGACTCCGGGAACCTCGGGAAGCATGAGCGGTTCATGAGTGTCATCCCGGCGCCGTTCGGCTTCGGCCTCTGGACGTCGCACGTCGCACCCATCGTGCTCGGCGCGCCCTGCGTGGTGCTGCCCCGCTTCGACGTGCCGACGATGGCGCGGATGATCGAGGAGGAGCAGGTCACCGTGCTGTGCTGCGTGAGCACGCAGTTCCGGATGCTGCTCAACCACCCCGCGTCCCGCGAGCACGACCTGTCCTCGCTGCGGGTGATGTTCACCGGAGGCGAGATGATCCCGCCGGACCGCGCCCGCGAGTTCGAGGACCGCACGGGCGCCGTGGTGCTGTCGTTCTTCGGGTCCAACGAGACGGGTGCGCTGACCGCGACCCGGCACGACGACCCGCGGGACAAGCGCCTCACCACCGTGGGTCGGGTGCTGCCGTCGATGGAGGTCAGGCTGTACTCCGCCGACGGCGAGGTCGTCGAGGGCACCGGCATCCCCGGCGGCCGCGGGCCGCTGACCTGCCAGGGCTACTGGGACGACCCGTCGGCGAACGCCCAGCTGTACGCGCCGGACGGGTTCATGCTCATGGGCGACCTCGTGAGCATCGACGACGACGGCTGGATGACCGTGGTCGGGCGCACCAGCGACATCATCATCCGCGGTGGCAAGAACATCAGCGCCGTCGTCGTCGAGAACGCCGTCGACAGCCATCCGGCCGTCGACGGGGTCGGGATCGTTCCGGTGCCGGACGAGGTCTTCGGCGAACGGGTCTGCGCGGTCGTCACGCTGGTCCCTGGCGCGACGCTCACGCTCGAGGAGCTGACGGCCCACCTGGACGCCCGCGGCCTCGGCAAGGAGAGCTGGCCCGAGCACCTCGTCGTCCTCGACGAGCTGCCGCGCTCCAGCGGCGGGAAGCTCGCGAAGGCCGAGCTGAGGGCCCTCGCCGAAGCGGCCCTCGCCTGATCAGGGAAGTCGGCTGAGGAGGGCCTGGGCGGAGGTGTAGGTGGCCATGACGA
>CAMLIA010000123.1 GCA_946479905.1 uncultured Frankiales bacterium
GCTAGCCGTCCGCGCCCGCTGCGCCGTTCGGCCCAGCG
Organism: uncultured Frankiales bacterium; assembly: GCA_946479905.1. Next base: position 39 of record CAMLIA010000123.1, read on the forward strand.
CACGTCACACAACGTCACCCGGTCGGCCCCTCAAGAACCCTGAGTAACCGACGAGACCCCTAGGGACGCAAGTTCCAAGGGGTCGTTCGAAAAGGCAAACCCGTCGCGAGGCGGGGACGCAAAGCCACGGAGATCTGTGCAAGCCGCAGACCTGGCCGGGCTACCGAAGCCGATCGTCCCCGCGACACACGGGGATGGTCTGCAGTGCGGTTCACCTGGGTCCGCTCACTGGGCGTGACGTCGTTCGTCACGCTCGCCGTCGTCGCCTCCGGCCCGGCGCTGCCGGCCGACGCCGTGGTCACCACGCCGGTCACCCGCACGCTGGCGTCCACGGCCGCCCCGAGCGAGACCGCCTCCGGCGCGGTCACGAGCATCGCGGCTGCGCCGAAGCGGGTGAGCATCACCCGGCTGCTCAGCGCCCCGCCGAAGCGCCCCGCGGGCCCGAGCGGCGTCGCGATGCCGAAGGCGTCCCTCGCGCACTGGCGCGTCAAGAGCGCCGTCGACTTCACCGGCACCGCGCTGCCGGCGGGCTGGGGCAGCTACGAGGGCCAGCCCGGCGGCGAGCCCAACGGCTACTGGAAGCACAGCCACGCCGTGGTCCGCAACGGCGTCCTCACGCTGGCCGGCTACCGCGACGGCACCAGGTTCGTGACCGGCGGCGTGATGGCGTACAGCCCCGAGGTCGGCCAGCAGACCTACGGCAAGTACGAGGTGCGCTTCCGCATCGCGAAGGGGCACGGCGTGAAGTACGCCGCCCTGCTGTGGCCGGTCTCCGAGCGCTGGCCCGTCGACGGCGAGATCGACTTCGCCGAGGACGGTGGCGGCGACCGGCGGTCCTCCACCGGCACCCTGCACTACGGCGCCAGCAACAGCCAGATCCAGAAGTCGCTCAGCGGGGACTTCTCGGGCTGGAACACCCTGGGCGTCGAGTGGAGCCCCGGCAAGCTCGTCTACACGCTCAACGGCCGCCCGTGGTCGACCGTGACCGGCGCGATGGTGCCGCACACCCCCATGAACCTCGCGATCCAGACGCAGGCGGGCACCTGCGGCAGCTGGGCCGGCGCGAGCTGCCCGGACGCCACCACCCCGGCGCACGTCGACATGCAGATCGACTGGGCCGTCACCTACTCCTACGTCGCCTGACGCCGCAGAACCGGTTCGACCCGGAAACGCGGTGCGGGGCCCGCAACCGCTTGCGCGGGAAACCGCACCGGTGCACCCGATCCGCCGAGCAGCCACCCCCACGTCCGGTTTGAACTGATCTCGAGGGGCGGCGGGTGCAACCGGGTCGGGGGGACCGGGGCCGCACGCAACCGATCCGTCGGCGCGGCGGCGCGCCCGGCCCGGGTCGCTAGGCTGGGCGGCGTGTCGGACGAGGCGGGGCTGCTGCCGAACGTCCGGGCCGACTTCCGCTACATGCTCACCGCCGAGGGCCGCACGTGGGACCGCTCCTTGCGGACCGTCGCGCTGTGCGCGGGCTACTTCCTCGCCCGGCCGGGTGCCTCCGCCGTGTGGCTCTACCGCTGCGAGCGGGCCGTCTACCGCTGGCGGCTGGTCCCCCTGGCGTACGTCCTGGCCAGGCTCAACCAGATCCTGCACGGCATCGAGATCCCGCCGACCGTCTCCGTCGGGCCGGGCTTCGTCGTCTACCACCCCAGCGGGATCGTGCTGCACGGCGACGTGCGGGTGGGAGCCCGCTTCCGCATCCACACCGGCGCCGTGCTCGGCATCCGCGGCACCCGTGACCGCGGCACCGTCGGACCGCCCGTGGTGGGCGACGACGTGCTCATCGGCGCGGGGGCGAAGCTGCTCGGCGACCTGACCGTCGGCGACGGCGCCCAGATCGGGGCCAACGCGGTGCTGGTCGTGGACGCACCCGCCGGCAGCGTCGCCACCGGCGTGCCCGCCACCGTGCGGCTGCCCGCAACGGAAAGGGCCGGCACCCCCGTCGCGGGAGTGCCGGCCCAGGAGCCGGAGCGCGGTCAGCTGTAGGACCACACGTAGACGTCGGCGATGGACATCCGGATCTCGCGGGCGGTCACCGGCACGGGGTTCACGGCCACCGTCTGGATGGCCAGCTTCATCGGCTGGTGCGGCACGGCCGAGCCGCCCATCGTGGCCCAGGCGGCGCCGTCGATCGTGAACACCAGCCGGGTCGGGGTCCACTCCACGCCGTAGGTGTGCCACTGCGTCATGTCGACCTGCTTGAAGGCGTGCATCTGGGAGTTCGAGGCGCCCCAGTGGGAGGTGGCCATCACGCCCTGCGAGGTCGGGCCCTCGCTGAAGTCGATCTCCGGCGGCCAGCCGCTGGTCGGCCACAGCAGCATGGCGTGCTGGATCGACGTGCTGCGGTCGAACTTGGCTCGTACGACGTACTTGCCGTAGGTCTGCGCGACCGAGTTCAGCATGAACCCGCCCGTGACGTAGCGGCCGCTGTCGCCGTACCCGCGCAGCAGCGCGGCGCCGTTGTAGGCCTGCACGTGGCTGGCCTTCCAGTAGCTGTAGGGGTTGCCACCGGGCTGGCCCTCGTACTTGCCCCAGCGGGTGCTGGAGATGCCCGCGGTGAAGCTGTCGTGAAGCTTGAGCGTGAAGTGGCTGCTGACGGCGGCCTCGGCGTGCGCGCTCGGGAGGAGCGCGGTCAGCAGGCCGGCGAGCACGCCGGCGACGGAGGCGCGGCGGGAGCGTCGGGTCGTCATCTGAAGGGGCCCTTCGAGGTCGGGGTCCGGTCAGCGGCACCCGCACTAGTCCGGATGGGCTACTGAAAGGCCGCATCTTGTCTGTCGTCCGAACCAGCCGGTTCCTTGAGCCGGGGCTCGAAGTGAGCCCCCTCACCGGCGGGCCTAGGCTCCCCGGCATGGCCTTGAACCGCGACTGGATCGGACGGAAGGCGCCGGCCGGCGAGCCCGTCGAGATCACCCGCAACGACATCCGCCGCTTCGCGGCGGCCATCGGCGACGACAACCCGCTCTACACCGACCGGGCGGCCGCCCGGGCCGCCGGGTACCCCGACGTCATCGCCCCGCCGACGTTCCTCATCAGCGCGAGCACGGGCGGCGGCGAGGGCGGCTTCATCCGCGAGCCGGACCTGGGGCTGAACTTCGCGATGGTCGTGCACGGCGAGGAGACCTTCGCCTTCTCGCGGCCGGTCACGGCGGGCGACGTGCTCACGATGGAGCAGCGGATCGAGGACATCACGGCGAAGGGCAGCAACGAGCTGCTCACGCTCGTCACCGAGGTCACGAGCGCCACGGGCGAGCACGTGGCCACCATCACCAACACCATCGTCAGCAGGGGGACCGCCTGATGCCCGCGTTCGACGAGGTCCAGGTCGGGACCGAGATCCCCGCGCGCGACTTCCAGCTGCGGCGGGAGAACCTCATCCGGTACGCCGGGGCCAGCGGCGACTTCAACATCATCCACTGGAACGAGCGGTTCGCGAAGTCGGTCGGGCTGCCCAACGTGATCGCGCACGGGATGCTCACGATGGCCACCGCGGGCCGGGTCGTCACCGACTGGGTGGGGGACCCGGGCAAGGTCGTGAGGTACGGCGTCCGGTTCAGCCGGCCGGTCGTCGTCGAGGACGACGACGAGGGAGCGACGCTCACCGTCTCGGGCGTGGTGGAGCAGAAGAACGACGACGGCACCGTCGTGGTCGGGCTCACCGCCACCGTCAACGGCGACAAGGTGCTGATGGGCGCCAAGGCCACCGTGCGGCTCTGACCCGTGGCGTCCCTGGGCCAGCGCGCCGATGAGGTCCTCGAGCGGTTCCCCGACCACCCCGCCCTGCTGTTCGAGGGTCGGTGGCACTCCAGCCACGAGCTGGCGGCCCGGGCCCGGCGGGTGGCCGCCGGCCTCGTCGCCCTCGGCGTGCGACCCGGTGACCGGGTCGTGGTCGTCATGGCCAACTGCCCGGAGGTCGGGCTCAGCTACTCGGCGCTGTGGCGCGCGGGTGCGGTCCCCACGCCGGCGCTGTTCCTGCTGACGGAGGAGGAGCTGCGGCACGTCGTCACCGACTCCGGTGCCGTCGCCGTGATCACCACCGAGGACTTCCTGCCGAAGGTGCGGGCCGCGGCCCCGGGCCTGCCGGTCGTGGTGGCAGGTACCGGCTCCTGGGACGAGCTGGAGGACCACGACGAGCTGGCCCTCGTGCCACGGGACGCCGGCGACCTGGCCGCCCTGCTCTACACCGGCGGGACGACCGGCCGGTCGAAGGGGGTGGCCCTCACGCACGGCGGCCTCGACGCCGCCGGCCGGGCCGCCTCCGACGCGGCCTACAGCCCGGGACGCAGCTCGATCCTGCTGCCGCTGCCGCTCGCGCACGCCTACGGGCTGCTGGTCACCGTGGCGGGGCTGCACGCGCGCGAGCCGGGCCGCTCGGTGCTCATGCGGTGGTTCGACCCGGCGGGATGGGTCAGCCTCGTCGAGGAGCACCGGCTGCAGTCGAGCGCGCTCGTGCCGTCGATGCTCCAGCTGCTGCTGGGCCAGCCGCTGGAGGAGCACGACCTGAGCTGCCTCGAGCGGGTCAGCAGCGGTGCCGCGCCGCTCGCGCCCGACGTGATCCGCGAGTTCGAGCGCCGGGTCCCGAGCTGCGAGATCCGGGAGGGCTACGGCTGCACCGAGACCAGCGCCCTGATCAGCAGCCAGCCGCCCGACGCGCGCCGGCTGGGCTCGGTGGGCAAGCCGCTGCCGGGGATCCACGTGCGCGTCGAGCTCCCCGACGGCCGGGACGCGGCCGCAGGGGAGGACGGCGAGATCTGCGTGGCCGGCGCCACCCTCATGCAGGGGTACTGGGGCAGTCCCGAGGCGACGGCCGCGGCGGTCCGGGACGGCTGGCTGCACACCGGCGACATCGGCCACCTCGACGAGGACGGCTACCTCTACGTGGTCGACCGGATCAAGGACCTCATCATCCGTGGGGGCTTCAACGTCTACCCCCGCGACGTCGAGGACGTGCTGCTGTCGCACCCGGCGGTGGCGGCGGCAGCCGTGGTGGGACGGCCCGACACGGTGCTCGGCGAGGAGGTCGTGGCCTTCGTGCAGCTCAGCGGCGAGGTGACGCCGGAGGAGCTGGTGGCCTTCAGCAGGCAGCACCTGGGAGCCCACAAGTACCCGCGGGAGGTGCGCATCGTGCCGGCCATCCCGCTCACCAGCGTCATGAAGACCGACCGCAAGGCGCTCCGCGCGCAGCTGGGCGCCTGACGAATCACCTGATCGTGTGATGCGCGCGCCCGCGAAATGCCGATCGTGGGCACATGGCCCTGTCCCTGCGTCGAGCGCGTGCCGCCAAGCACGCATCCTCCGGGCGCCCGAAGGAGGTCGTCGTCCTCAGCGGCGGCGGCTCGCTCGGGGCGGCGCAGGTCGGTGCGCTGCGCGCGCTGTTCGAGGCGGGCATCCGCCCGGAGGCGTTCGTCGGCTGCAGCGTGGGCGCCCTGAACGCGGCGTTCCTGGCGGTCGACCCGACCTCGGCGCGGCTGGCCGAGCTCGAGGGCATCTGGCGCAAGCTCGAGCGCAGCGACATCTTCGGCCGCAACCGGCGCACCCTCGCCTCGCACCCGCTGGTGCACGCGGTCCGTCGTGACGACCACCTCTACGAGCCCGACGCGCTCCGCTCGCTCGTGCGGCGCTGGGTCCCGCTCGGCGACCTCGGCGAGACGGCCGTCCCCTGCCACGTCGTCACCACCGACCTGTTCACCGGCCAGCCCGCCTGGTGGTGCGACGGCGACCCGGTGACGGTCCTGACCGCGAGCGCCTGCCTGCCCGCCCTCTTCCCGCCGGTGGCGCTCGGCGGGTCGCTGCACGTCGACGGCGGCGTCGTCTGCCCCGTCCCGATCGAGCGCGGCCTCGAGCTCGGCGGCGCGCGGGTCTGGGTGGTCGACACCTCGGGCGGCACCCTCGGTCGCCGGGACGACCGCATGACGGCCCTCGACGTGCTGCTGCAGGCGTTCGCCATCAGCCGCTCGCACCTCGACCGGCCGCTGACCGGCGTCCGCCCGGACCAGCGGGTCGTGCGGATGCGCCGCCCGGACCTGGGTCGCATCGAGATGCGCGACTTCTCGCAGACGCCCCGGCTGATGGCCGCGGGCTACGCAGTGGCCAAGGAGGCCCTCGCCGTGGCGAACCTGCCGGTGCCGCGCACCGGTTGAGCCGGGCACCTGCCTTGCCAGTGTGACCCGGATCACCTCAAAGTGGGTCATTGCACCTCGAGTGCAACAACCCGAGCCCCCTTTGAGGACGTCACGTGGTCCCAGTCAAGCGGTATGCCCCGTTCCTCGCCGTCATCCTCGCCCAGCTGGTCCTGGTCGCCGTCGCGCCGTCGAAGGGCCGGGTCGAGCAGGTGCCCGGGCTGGCCGCCGGCTCGACCACGGCGGCCGGTGCGGTGCCCGGCGCCGGTACGCCCGGCGGGCTGCCCGCCGACGGCTCGGGTGCCGGCGGGACCGGGGGCACGGGGACCGGGGCGGCGGGCTCGACCGGAGGCGCCGCCCCCGCCGCCGGCAGCTCAGCGCCTGCGGCGGTGAGCGGCGGGTCGGTGCCCGCCGGTGCGGACACCAGCCGCTGCCACGGGGCCAAGCAGTTCCTCGACTTCCCGCAGGCTCCGCGGTGCGTGCCGCACTCCGGCAACCCGGGTGCGACCTCGCCCGGGGTCACCGGCAAGACGATCGACCTCGTGTACTTCCGCGAGAAGGACAACCCGGTCGTCAAGGGGCTGCTGCAGTCGATCGGGCTCTACAGCGACCCGAGGGACCAGCAGGCCTTCGTCGCGGCGATGGAGGACTTCATCAACTCCCGGTACGAGCTGTACGGCCGCAAGGTGCGGATGACGTTCTGGCAGTCGCCGTGCGAGAGCGCACCTCCCGTGGACTCGTGCATGCGCGACGACGCGAAGTCCCTCGTCGCGCAGCGGCACCCGTTCGCGGTGGTCTACGACAACAACACCAACGCACCGGCGTTCTTCGACCAGCTGTCCAAGCTGCACGTCATCAACTGGGGCGGGTGGCACTTCCAGAACTCCTTCGACTCGGCACACCGGCCCTACCACTACGACGTCATGACGGGCGGCGACTCCCAGGCCGAGCTCACCGGCGAGTACTTCTGCAAGAAGCTCGCCGGCAAGCCGGCCCGGTTCGCCGGCTCGGCGGACCTCAGGGCGAAGAAGCGCAAGGTCGCCGTGTTCTACCCGCAGACCGAGGTCAACACCGAGCCGGCCCAGCACCTGGAGCGCATCCTCAAGGGCTGCGGCACCGAGGTCGTGGACGTGCCCTACTCGCCCGACACGGCGACGGCCTCCTCCCAGGCCACCTCGCAGGTCGCCCAGGCACGGTCGGCCGGAGCCACCACGTGCATGTACTTCTCGGACCCCATCGCGCCCGCCTTCGGGACCAAGGCGATGACGTCGCAGAACTGGTTCCCCGAGCACGTGCTCGTGGGCAGCGGGCTGCTCGACTACGACGTGCTGGCCCGTCTCTACGACCCGCAGCAGTGGCAGCACGCGTTCGGGCCCAGTGACACCGTCGTCTACCGCCCGCTCGGCGAGCAGGAGGCGTCCATCACGTGGCGGGCGGCCGGTCGCAAGGGCAACGCCTACTCCAGCGCCGAGCTGCAGTGGGGGTTCTGGGCGACGATCGCCGCCGGCATCCAGCTCGCGGGTCCCAACCTCACGCCGTGGACCTTCGAGCAGGCGCTGCTGTCCGGGTCGATCGACGGGCTGCCGTGGACCAAGAGCCACGACCCGCACATCACCTGGACCCACTTCGGGAGGGACGACTACACGGCGGTCTCCGACGCGAAGGAGGCCTACTGGGACGCCAACGCGATCTCGCCGATCGACGGCAAGCGGGGCGCCTACGTCGCGCTGAACCACGGCCGCAGGTACCGCCTCGGCGAGTGGACCAGTGGCGAACCGGCACTGCCCGCGGGGGTCTGACGGTGCTCCGGTCCGCCGGTCGGGCGCTGCTCGCCGCCGTGGGTGTCGTGCTGCTCGCCGAGGTGCTCTTCGGTCGCGGCCACACCAGCTCGGTCCTCGGCATCCCCTACTGGGACGGCATCGCCCGCGGCTACCTCCTCAACGGTGCCGTGATCGGGACGCTCTACGGGCTGGTGGCCTTCGGCCTCATCCTCATCTACCGCGCCGCCCGCATCCTCAACTTCGCCGTCGCCGCCATGGGGTCGTTCCCGGCGCTGGCGGGGCTGCTGCTCGTCGTCGGGCGCGGCTGGCCCTACTGGGCCGGGGTCCTGGTGATGCTCGTCGGCTCGGTGGTCGTCGGCGTCTTCATCGAGGCGTTCCTGCTCCGCCGCTTCGCCGACCGTCCCCGCCTGATCGTCACCGTGGTGACCATCGGCGTCGGGTACCTGCTGACCTTCCTCGAGTCCTACGAGCCGTCGTGGCTGGCCGGCCAGGACCTCGCGCCGGTGAGCTTCCCCAGTCCGTTCACCCGCTTCACCTTCAACGGCGGGGGCCTCATCCTCAACGGCGACCACCTCGCCGTCGTGGTCGTCGCCGGCCTGCTGTGCCTCGGCCTGGCATCGGTCCTGCGCTACTCCCGGCTCGGCATCGCCATCCGCGCCTGCGCCGAGAACGCCGACCGGGCAGCCCTTCTCGGCATCCCCGTGCAGCGGGTCACGACGGCGGTGTGGGTGATCGCGACCGTGCTCGCCGGGACGGCCGCCTTCCTGCGCGGCCCGGTCATCGGCCTGCCGGTCGGCACCGGGGTGAGCCCGGTCGTGCTGCTCTACGGCCTCGCCGCCGCCGTGATCGCGCGGATGGAGAGCCTGCCCGTGGCCCTCGGCGCAGGGATGGGACTCGGCGTCCTCGAGCAGGGCGCGACCTTCACCTCGCACCCCGACCTGGCGACCGGGCTGGTGCTGCCGGTGGTCCTCGTCGCCCTGCTCGCCCGGCGCCGCACCTTCGTGCGGGCGCTCGACTCCGGCGTCTCGAGCTTCAAGGTGCTGCAGGAGCACCGGCCGATCCCGGTGGAGCTCCGTGGCCTGCGCGAGGTCCGGCTGCTGCGCGTCGCCGGGGCCACGGCGGTCGCGGGCCTCGCTCTCGGGGCGCCCTACCTGCTGGGGACCTCGCGGGCCGACCACGCCAGCTTCATCGTCATCTGCGCGATCCTCGCCGTCTCGATGGTGGTCCTGTCGGGATGGGCGGGCCAGATCTCGCTCGGCAACTGGGCCTTCGCCGGTGTCGGCGCGGCGGTCGCCGGGGCCCTGGCGTCTCGGGCGGACAGCGACTTCTTCGTCTCCGTCGCGGCAGCCGGCGTGGCCGGCGCGGTCGTCGCGGTCCTCATCGGCGTACCCGCTCTGCGCGTGCAGGGGCTGTTCCTCGCGGTGGTGACGCTGGCCTTCGCCGCCACCGTGCACGGCGTGCTGCTCAACCGCGACTTCCTCGGCGCGGTGCTGCCCAGGTACGACGCGTCGATCCCCCGGCCGGTGCTGTGGTCGCGCATCGACACCAGCAGCGGCACGGCGTACTACTACGTGTGCCTGACGGGGCTCGTCCTCGCCGCGGCGATGGCCCGCGCGCTGCGCACCTCGCGGTCAGGCCGGCTGTTCATCGGTGTCCGCGACAACGTGCGGGCGGCGCAGTCCTACGGCGTCTCGGCGACCGTCACCCGGCTGTCCGCCTTCGCGGTCAGCGGCTTCCTGGCCGCCGTGGCCGGTGCCCTGTTCGTCTACCAGCAGGGCACTCTCGACGTCAGCTCGTTCGTCGTGGACTTCTCCATCGAGGTCTTCGTCTTCTCGGTCATCGGCGGGCTGTCGGGTGTCGGTCCGGCGATCGCGGGCGCGGTGGCTTTCGAGGGGCTGAAGTACCTGCAGCCGCTGCAGCACCTCTTCGGCTTCAACAGCACCACCGAGTTCCTCGACACCTTCGTCATCCACGGCAGCGCGCTGTTCGTCCTGACCTTCTCGCCGGGTGGGCTCGGGGCAGGCTGGTACGCCCTGCGGGACCGCTGGCTGCGCGGGGTCGCCCGCAGGCACGACGTGCTCGTGCCGTCGCTGCTCGCGGACCGGGCCGAGCAGCCCGCCGGCGCCCCCCGTCCGCGGGTGCACGGCGAGGCGTCCCCCGACGCGGTGCTGGTGTGCCGCGGCATCGACGCCGGGTACGACGGGGTGCAGGTGCTCTTCGACGTCGACCTCGAGGTGCGTCGCGGCGAGATCCTCGCGCTGCTCGGCACCAACGGGGCAGGCAAGTCGACGCTGCTCCGGGTCGTCTCGGGCCTGCTGCCGGCGACCCGCGGCACCGTGACCCTGGGCGGGGCCGACGTGACCCGCGCCGACGCCGCAGCCATGGCGCGGCTCAAGGTGGTGCAGGTGCCGGGCGGCCGCGGCGTCTTCCCCACGCTGACCGTCGCCGAGCACCTCACCGCAGCCGCCTGGCTGCTCCGCGACGACGAGGGGCTCGCGGCCCGACGCGAGCACGTGCTCGAGCTCTTCCCCCGGCTGCGGGAGCGGCTGGGGCAGCTGGCGGGGAACCTCTCGGGCGGTGAGCAGCAGCAGCTCGCCCTGGGCATGGCATTCCTCGCCCAGCCGGACCTGCTCATCATCGACGAGCTCTCGCTGGGACTGGCCCCGACCATCGTCGAGCAGCTGCTGCGGCTGGTGCGCGAGATCAACGCCGCCGGCGCCGCCGTCGTGCTGGTCGAGCAGTCGGTCAACGTGGCCCTCGCGGTCGCCGACCGCGCGTACTTCCTCGAGAAGGGCGAGGTGCGCTTCGAGGGCCCGACCTCGGAGCTGCTCGAGCGCGACGACATCGTCCGCTCGGTGTTCCTCGAGGGCGCCGGCCGACCCACCACCGCGCGGGTCCGCTCCGAGCGGGCCGACGTGCCGCTGGCGGACCGTGCGGTGGTGCTGGAGGCGCAGGGGCTGGGGGTCTCCTTCGGCGGCATCCGTGCCGTGCACGACGTCTCGTTCGTGCTGCGGGAGGCCGAGATCCTCGGGCTCATCGGACCCAACGGCGCGGGGAAGACCACACTGTTCGACCTCGTCTCGGGGTTCCTCGCCCCCGGGTCCGGCAGAGTGCGGCTGCTGGGTCAGGACGTGACCGGGTGGAGCCCCGACGCGAGGGCCCGGCTCGGGCTCGGCCGGTCGTTCCAGGACGCCCGGATCTTCCCCTCGCTCACGGTCGCGGAGAACCTCGCGCTGTCGCTCGAGCGGCACCTCGAGGTGCGCGACCACCTCGCCGCCGGGCTCGGGCTGCCGGCCGTCCGCGAGGTCGAGGAGGACATCGCGTGGACCGTCGCCGACCTGGTCGAGCTGATGCAGCTCGGCGCCTTCCGCGACAAGTTCGTCAGCGAGCTGTCCACCGGCAGCCGCCGGGTGGTGGACCTGGCCATGTCGCTGGCCCACGACCCGACCGTGCTGGTGCTCGACGAGCCCAGCAGCGGGATCGCCCAGCGCGAGACCGAGGCCCTCGCGCCCCTGCTCGAGCGGATCCGGGTCGAGACCGGCTGCGCCATGCTCGTCATCGAGCACGACATGCCGCTGATCACGTCGGTGTCCGACCGGCTGATGGCCCTCGAGCTGGGCGTGGTGATCGCGGAGGGGCTCCCCTCCGAGGTCGTCACCGACGCCAGAGTCGTCACGTCGTACCTCGGCACCGCCGCCGGTGCGCACGTGACCCGATCCGGAGCCCTGGCATGAGGCGGCTGCTCGCGGTCGCGCTGCTGACGGCACCGCTCGCCCTGCTGCCGGCGCCGGCGCGGGCCCAGGCGCCGGACGCCGCCGGCTGGTGGAGCACGGCGCATCGGTCAGGGCTGCCCGCCGCGCCGGCTCCGCCCGACGTCGGTGCGGGGGACCTGCTGCTGCAGGGCGGCGACGTGCAGCGGGAGCTCCCCGACACCCCTCCGCAGCCGACCGCGTTCGCGGCGCTCCGCTACGCGGTCCCGGAAGGCGCGACCGTCACGGGCCTCACCCTCACCCTCGCCGCGGGTGCGCAGGCGACGGACGTCCGCGCGTACGCGACCACCAGCAGCTGGAAGCCCGCGGAGAACGGCGCCATCGAGGACGCGCCTACGCCCGACCTGTCTCGGTACGCGGTCGCGACCCTCTCCGGTGACGGGTCCCGGCTGGCCTTCACCGACATCGGCAAGCTGACGACCGACTCGGGGCTGCTCGACGTGGTCCTCGTCCCCGGGGTGTCCGACCGCCTCGTCGTGCGCCGGCCGACCGCCACCGCGCTCACCGTGCAGCAGGCACCGCCGCTCGGCGCGCCGCCCGCCCAGCCGCAGCCGCCTGCTGTCGACGCCGTCGTCCCGGCCCTCGCCCCCGTGCCGGCGGCCGCGGCCCCCGTCCTGGGCGTTCCGGTCGCGCCGCAGGTCGCGCCCACCTCCGCCGCGCCCGCCCCGCAGCTGCCCGCCCAGCCGGTGGCCGCCGCAGCGGCCGGCAGGCTGGTCGTCGGGGACGACGGGCACGCGCGGCTCGTCGTCGCCCTCGAGGCCGTGCTCGTCGCCGTGTGGTTCGGGCTGCTCGGGTCCGGACCTCTCGGCCTGCTCGGCCGGCTGTCCGGCAGTGCCGAGACCCGCGCGGCCGAGCGCGGCATCGGGCGCTTCCGGGTGGCTCGCGAGGGAACGGCCCCCCGGCTGTGACGGCCGCCGTCCGGAGCGTGCCGGTCCCGGCCGTGACGCCGACCGACGGCCGGCTGGCCCGGTCCGCACGCACCCGGGCCGCGGTCATCGACGCGCTGCTCGCCCTGCACCTGGAAGGCGACCTGAACCCCACCGCTGGCCAGGTCGCCGGGCGCGCGGGCGTCGCGCTGCGCACGGTCTACGGCCACTTCGCCGACCTCGAGAGCCTCTACGCCGAGGCCGGTCAGCGCGCCATGGCGCAGGTCCGGGAGCGGGCCGTCGCGCACACCGCCTCCTGGGCCGACGACCCGGGACGGCTCCCTCTGGAGGCGCGCGCCCGGCACTTCGCCCGAGCCCGGGCCGACGCGCTCGAGTGGCTGCGCCCCATCACGCAGGCCGCTGCCCTGCGCGAGGGCGTCAGCCCGCAGATGCAGCGCAACCGCGAGCAGTTCGTGGCGCTGGGCGACAGCGAGGTCCGGACCCTGTTCGCCCCCGAGCTCGCCCGCCTCGACCCGCAGCGCGCGTCCCGCGCCGTGCACGCGCTGCACGTCGTCGCCGGCGGCCCGGCCTGGGCCGCGCTGCGGCAGGACCGGGGGCTGACGCCCGAGGCCGCCGCGGCGCTGCTCGAGGACCTCGTCGTCGCGACGGCCGCCGGCTTCCTGACCTGACGGTTACGTGGCCGCTAGGTGGCCTCGGAGAGCAGGGCCGCCATCCGGCTGACGCCCTTCACCAGGTCGTCGT
>CAMLIA010000124.1 GCA_946479905.1 uncultured Frankiales bacterium
GTACATCTCCTTCTGCACCACGTCGGTGGACTCGCCGACGCCCCGGGCGAACAGCGAGGTGTCCTCGAAGGCCGGCGGCTCGACGTAGCCGTACCCCGCCAGCCGGGCAGGCGCGAGCAGCCCGTCGCGGACGGCGAGGAAGGGCGTACCGGGGAGGACGTCGTAGGTGCCTTTCGGCGCCTGGAAGGCGCGCGGCTGGCCCTGCGCCTGGAAGGCCATCAGAGGCCTCGGGCGGGCGGTGCGGCGGCGAGGTCCTGCAGGAAGGGGTTGGTGAGGCGCTCCCGGCCGATCGTCGTCGAGGGGCCGTGGCCGCAGTGCACGACGGTGTCGTCGGGGCGTGGGAGGACGACCCGGGCCAGCGACTGCTGCATCTGCTCCCACGAGCCGCCGGGCAGGTCGGTGCGGCCGATCGAGCCCTGGAACAGCACGTCCCCGGAGAACAGCGTGCGGGCGCTCTCGAAGACGACCGACCCGGCGGTGTGCCCGGGGGCGAAGTCGACCTGGAAGGTGAGCCCCGCGAGCTCCAGCGGGACGGACGGGTCGAGCAGCGCGACGTCGTCCGGCCTGGTCCACTCGAGCCGGCCGCCGAACATGGTGCGGCTCTCGGGCGACAGCCCCTTCATGGGGTCCGACAGCAGCTCCTCGTCGGCCGGGTGGATCCAGGCGGGGATGCCGCGGGCGCCGCACACGGGGGTCACGCTGAAGGTGTGGTCCAGGTGGCCGTGCGTCAGCAGCACCGCGACCGGCTGCAGCCGGTGCTGGGCCAGCAGCGCGTCGAGCTGCGGCTCCACGCCGATGCCCGGGTCGATGACGACGCAGGGCTCGCCCTCGTCCTGGGCGACGACCCAGCAGTTCGTCCCGAAGGCAGCCGCCTCGAAGCCGCGCACGAACACCGTCAACCACTCCTCGTCTGGATCTGATGACAGTACCGGGATGGGGCCATCGCGATTTCCGTAGGATGAGCGGAGATGAGCACCCCACTCGAGCGCGACCGCCGTCTCGCGCGGCTCCGCCTCGAGCGGCAGCGAGCGCGCGAGCAGGCCCGCCTGCGCAAGCGCCGCCGCCGGCTGGTCGCCGGTGGCGTCCTGGCCGTCCTGCTGCTGGTCGCCGCGGCGTCCAGGGTGGTCGGCGGTGGAGGCGGGGGTGGCACGCCGACCGCCAGCGCGAGCCCGTCCCCGGAGCCGTGCGTCTACCGCTCCGACGGCACGACCAACTCGGCCGTGACGACACGTCCCACCCCGCCGGGCTTCGGGACCCGGCGCAACGGCGCGGCCACCATGGTCACCAACCGCGGCACGATCGTGTTCGACCTGCTCGTGCCCGACGCGCCCTGCGCGACGAACTCGTTCGCCTTCCTCGCCGAGCACAAGTACTTCGACGGCACCGCCTGCAACCGGCTGACGACCGTGGGGCTGCAGTTCCTCCAGTGCGGCGACCCGCGCAAGGGCACCGGCCCGGGCTACGCCTTCCCGGACGAGAACCTCACCAGCACCACGACGTACCCCGCAGGGACGGTCGCCATGGCCAACCACGGGCCCGACACCAACGGCAGCGAGTTCTTCCTCTGCTACGGGGACTCCCAGCTGCCGCCGGAGTTCGTCCCGTTCGGGCGGATCACGTCCGGGCTGGACGTGCTGAGGGCGATCGCGGCCGGTGGGGCGACTCCCAGCGGCGACGGCGCGCCCAACCTCGCCACGACGATCACCAGCCTGCGCACCACCGGCACCTGAGATCCGTAGGATTCCGGTCAGATCCCACACGACTGACGGAGGACCCCACCCGTGGCCAGCAACAAGCGGGAGCGCGAGCTCGCCCGGATGCGCGCCGAGCGACAGGCGGCTCGACGCGCGGCAGCTGAGGCACGGCGCCGGCAGCGCCGCAACGCGATCCTCATCGGCACCGCCGTGGTGGCCGTCGTCGGCGTGGTCCTCGCCATCGCGCTGGTCGCCGGGCTCGGCGGCTCGGACAAGAAGAAGGAACCGACCGCTGACGCGGGCTCGAAGAGGTACGGCAACAAGGGCGGCACGGCCACCTGCGCCTACACCCCGGCCGGCGCGCCGGCGCGCCCCGTCGACGGCATCCCGCCGACCACGGGCGTGAAGAACACGGGTACGCAGACGGTGACCTTCGACACCACCCGCGGGACCATCAAGGCCACCCTGCTGACGAGCAAGGCCCCCTGCACCGTGAACAGCCTCGTGTTCCTGGCACAGCAGGGGTTCTACGACAACACCCCCTGCCCGCGCGTGGTGAACAGCGGCATCTTCGTGCTGCAGTGCGGCGACCCGACCGGGACCACGTCCGGCGGGCCGGGCTACAGCTTCGCCAACGAGAACCTCACCGGTGCGACCTACCCGGCCGGGACGCTCGCGATGGCCAACAGCGGCGGCGACGCGAGCAACGGCAGCCAGTTCTTCATGGTGTTCAAGGACACCCAGCTGCCGCCGAGCTACACGCCGTTCGGGACCATCACGTCCGGTCTGGACGTGCTGAAGAAGGTGGCGGCGGCCGGCGACGACGGCTCCAACTCCGCGGGCGGCGGCAAGCCCAAGCTGCCCATCTCCCTCACCAAGGTCACCATCTCCTGACCCCTCAGGCGCCAGGGGTCGGGCTGGCGCCCCATCCTGGGCTGCGCAGGGGCCCCAACCCGACCCTGGCGCCGGAGGGGGTCAGCTGGTGACGCGGTAGGCGTCGTACACGCCTTCGACGCCACGGACCTGGTTGAGCAGGTGGCCCATGTGCTTGGGGTCGGCCATCTCGAACGAGAACCGCGAGACCGCCACCCGGTCCCGCGTCGTCGTGACGGTCGCGGACCGGATGTTCACGTGCGCGTCGGACAGCACGCGGGTCACGTCGGACAGCAGCCGGGTGCGGTCGAGCGCCTCGACCTGGATGTTGACGAGGAACATCGTCCCGGAGGCCGGGGCCCACTCCACCTCGACCAGCCGGTCCGGCTGGCTCAGGATGGCCCCCGCGTTGGTGCAGTCGCGGCGGTGCACGGACACGCCACGCCCGCGGGTCACGAAGCCGACCACGTCGTCGCCGGGCACCGGGGTGCAGCACTTGGCGAGCTTGACCCAGACGTCCTCGACGCCGACCACGACGATGCCGGGGTCGCCGGGGGTGCGGGCACGCGCCTGCCGGGTGGGGACGGCGGTCTCGGCGAGGTCCTCGACCGCGCCCTCTTCGCCGCCCATGCCCGCCATGACCCGCTGCACGACGTGCTGGGCGGAGACCCGCCCCTCGCCGACCTCGACGTAGAGCGCGGTGACGTCGGCCAGCCGCAGGTCGCGGGCGATGTTCGGCAGTGCGTCGCCGCCGAGCATCCGCTGCAGCGGCAGGCCGGCCTTGCGCATCGCCCGGGAGATCGCGTCCTTGCCGTGCTCGACGGCGTCCTCGCGGCGCTCCTTGGCGAACCACTGCCGGATCTTGTTGCGGGCCCGCGGGCTCTTGACGAACTGCAGCCAGTCACGGGACGGGTGCGCCGCCTCGGCCTTGGACGTGAAGATCTCGACGACGTCACCGTTGTCGAGGGTGGACTCCAGCGGCACCAGGCGCCCGTTGACGCGGGCGCCGATGCAGCGGTGCCCGACCTCGGTGTGGACGGCGTAGGCGAAGTCGACCGGGGTGGCGCCGGTGGGCAGCGCCAGCACGTCGCCCTTGGGCGTGAACACGAAGACCTCGGCGCTGTGCAGGTCGAAGCGCAGGCTGTCGAGGAAGTCGCCCGGGTCGGCTGCCTCCTTCTGCCAGTCGAGCAGCTGGCGGAGCCACGCCATGTCGTCGGCCTTGCCGCCGGGCTGGGGTCCGCCGCCGGCGCCCTCCTTGTACTTCCAGTGGGCCGCGATGCCGTACTCAGCCCGACGGTGCATCTCGTGGGTGCGGATCTGCAGCTCGACCGGCTTGCCCTCGGGGCCGATCACCGAGGTGTGCAGCGACTGGTACATGTTGAACTTGGGCATCGCGATGTAGTCCTTGAACCGCCCCGGGACGGGTGACCACATGGCGTGGATGGTGCCGAGCGTCGCGTAGCAGTCGCGGACGTCGTCGACGAGGACGCGGATGCCGACCAGGTCGTAGATGTCGGTGAACTCCCGACCGCGCACGATCATCTTCTGGTAGATCGAGTAGTAGTGCTTGGGCCGCCCGGTGACGGTCGCCTTGATCTTGGCGGACCTCAGCTCCGCGTCGACGGCGGCGACGACGTCGGCGAGCTGGGTGTCCCTCGAGGGCGCGCGGTCCGCGACGAGCCGGACGATCTCGTCGTACCTCTTGGGGTAGAGGGTGGCGAAGGCCAGGTCCTCGAGCTCCCACTTGATGGTGTTCATGCCGAGCCGGTGGGCGAGCGGCGCGAAGATCTCCAGGGTCGTCTGGGCGATCCGCTCCTGCTTCTCCTGCCGCAGGTAACGCAGGGTCCGCATGTTGTGCAGCCGGTCCGCGAGCTTGATGACGAGGACCCGGGGGTCGCGTGCCATGGCCACGACCATCTTGCGGATCGTCTCCGCCTCGGCCGCCTCGCCGTACTTGATCTTGTCGAGCTTGGTGACCCCGTCGACCAGGTGGGCGACGTCCTCGCCGAACTCCTCCTGGACGTCCTCCAGGGTGTACGCCGTGTCCTCGACGGTGTCGTGGAGCAGGGCGGCGACGAGGGTGGTCGTGTCCATGCCCAGGTCGGCCAGGATCGTCGCGACCGCCAGCGGGTGGGTGATGTAGAGGTCGCCGGAGCGCCGGCGCTGGTCGCCGTGCAGCTGCTCGGCCAGCTCGTAGGCCCGCACCACCTGACGGGTGTCCGCCTTCGGGTGCGTCGTCTTGACGGTCCGCAGCAGCGGCTCGAGGACGGGCGGGGCCGCGCCAGGGCGGGACGGGGCGGTCAGCCGGGCCAGCCGGGCGCGCACGCGACGGCCCGTGGGCGGGCCGAGGCTGGTAGCCGTGGAGGGCTGCGACTGCCGGTCGTGGTCGTCGAGCAGCTCGGCCTCGGTCACCGCAGCGGGAGGCGGGGCGTCAGCTGGCATGCGCCCTCCCTCCGGTGGATCGGTCCCCAGTCTAGGGAACGCACAGACCGGGGTCAGGCTTCCGTCACATGCTGAGCAGGCTCGTCACGGGTACGCCGCCCAGCGCGGCCCTCCAGGGCAGGAAGCTGAGCTCCATGAGGACCGCCACGCCGACGACCTCGGCGCCGGCCTGCTCGACCAGCGCGATGGTCGCGGCGGCGGTCCCGCCGGTGGCCAGCACGTCGTCGACGATGAGCACCCGGTCGCCCGGGGCGAAGGCGTCCTCGTGCACGGCGAGGGTGTTGCTGCCGTACTCCAGGTCGTAGGAGCGGGAGAGCACCGGCCGGGGCAGCTTGTCCGGCTTGCGCACCGGCACCAGACCGGCGTCGAGGTGGTAGGCGATCGGGCCGGCCAGCAGGAAGCCGCGGGCCTCGATGCCGGCCACCCGCACGATGCCGCTGTCGAGGTACGGCGCCGTGAGGGCGTCGACGACCTGGCGCAGCGCGTCCGGGCTGGCCAGCAGCGGGGTGATGTCCTTGAAGACGACCCCGGGCGTGGGCCAGTCCGGGACGTCGACGACGAGGCCGTGCAGGCCGTCGAGGTCCTCGGGGCTCACCGCTTGCGCTTGCCCGTCGGGCGGCTGCCCTTCGGCTTGCGCTTGCCCTGCTGCTTGGTGGGCTTGCGGGTGGCGGTCGCGGTGGCCGTGGCGGTGGCGACAGGCGCGTCGCCGGCCGGGTCCGCGGCGTTGGCGGACCGCTGCGACAGCCGCACCGGCGCCTTGCCGGTCGCCCGCCGGTCGATGACGCGCTGGTGGAGCGCCTGGAACCGCGGCTCCCGCTCCTTGAGGTCGGCCAGCAGCGGGGTGGCCAGGAACAGGCTGGAGTACGCCCCTGAGCCGAGGCCCACGAACAGCGCGAGCGCCAGGTCCTTGAGCGTCCCTGCACCCAGCAGCAGCGCGCCGACGAAGAGCAGGCCGGAGACCGGCAGCAGCGCGATCAGGCTGGTGTTGATCGAGCGCATGAAGGTCTGGTTGACCGCGAGCTCGGCCGCCTCGGCGTAGGTGCGCTGGCTCTGCTTCTCGAGGCCGCGGGTGTTCTCGTCGACCTTGTCGAACACGACGATCGTGTCGTACAGGGAGTAACCGAGGACCGTCAGCAGCGCGATGATCGTCGACGGGGTGACGACGAAGTTGAGCACCGAGTAGATGCCGGCGGCGAGCAGCAGGTCGTGGATGAGGGCGATGATGGCCGCGGCGGCCATCTTCGGCTCGAACCGGATCGAGATGTAGATGATGACCGCGATGAGGAAGATGACGAGCCCGAGCAGCGCCTTGTTCGTCACCTGCTTGCCCCACGACGAGGTCACGCTGTTGACGCTGACGTCGTCGACCTTGACCCCGGTCTCCTTGGCCAGGACGGCCGAGATCCGGCCCTGTCCCGCGATGTCGAGCGTCTCGGTCTCCACGCGGTAGCTGGTGGCGCCGTCGGTGGTCTTGATCGTCTGGACGATCGGGTCCTTCACGCCCGCGTCCAGGACCGCGCTGCGGACGCTCTCGACGGAGGTGTGCGACTTGTCCTGGGCGATGAAGACCGTGCCGCCCTTGAACTCCACCCCGAGGTTGAAGCCTCGGAAGAGCATGCTGCTGAGAGCGATGAGGACGAGGACGGCGGAGGCGATGTAAAAGCCCTTGCGCCGCTGGATGAGCGGGAAGGCCGTCTCGCCGTGGTAGAGCCGGTAGACGATGCCGTGCTTGTGCTTGGGCGCGGTCGTCGGGGTGGTGTCGTCGGCTGCCATGGCTCAGGCCTCCAGGGTCGGCGTGGCGGTCTGGGACAGCGGCGTCCGGCGCAGCGACGTCGCCGGGTCACCGCCCTCCGGGCCGTAGAAGCCGGTGAGCCGGCTCCTGCTGAACCAGCGCATCCGTGACAGCCACGAGATGAGCGGCCGCGTGAAGAGGAAGACCACGGCGAGGTCGAGCATCGTGGACAGGCCGAGGGTGAAGGCGAAGCCGCGCACGTCGCCGATGCTCACGAGGTAGAGCACGACGGCCGCCAGCATGGAGACCGCGTCGGCGTTGATGATGGTGCGGCGGGCTCGTACCCAGGCCCTGTCGACCGCGGACCGCGGGGTGCGGCCCTCCCGGATCTCGTCCTTGAGCCGTTCGAAGAACACGACGAAGGAGTCGGCCGTGATGCCGACGGCGACGATGAAACCGGCGATGCCGGGCAGGGTCAGGGCGAGGCCGAGCTCCTTGCCGAGCACGCAGACGAAGCCGTAGATGAGGCCCGCGCTGACGCCGAGCGAGGCGATGGTGACCACACCCAGGGCCCGGTAGTACAGCAGGGAGTAGATGACGACGGCGATCAGGCCGAGGCCGCCGGCGAGCAGGCCGCTCTTGAGCTGGTCGTCACCGAGCGACGGGGAGATGAGCAGCGTGTTGCTGGGGTTGAACGACACCGGCAGCGCGCCGAACTTCAGGTTGTTGGAGAGGTCCTGCGCCTCCTTCTGGCTGAAGTTGCCGCTGATCTGGGTGTCGCCCTGGATGACCTGGTTGGTGACCGGGGAGCTGATGACGACGCCGTCGAGCGTGATGCCGATCTGGTCGGTCGGCGACGGGTGGGTGCCGGTCAGCGTGTCCTTGGTCAGCTGGGTCCACCGGTCGAGGCCCGAGGACTTCCAGGAGATGTTGACGACGAAGTTGCCGACCTGGTCGTTGCCGGGGGTGGCCGACTTGATGTCCTTGCCGAAGACCTTGGGCTTGGCCAGGTGGTACTTGACGCTGCCGTCCTTGGAGCAGGCGACGATCTCGTCCTTGGGGTGCGGCGGCTGGGTGCCACCGGAGCGGGCCCGCGGGTCGGAGCAGTCCAGGGCGGCGAACGCGGCGGCGGAGTAGATCGCGCCGCTGGTGAGCGTCGGCTGGTCCTGGGCGCCCGCGCTGGCGGAGGGCGTGGGGCTGGGCGTGCTGCTCGCCGACGGGCTGGCCGTGGCGCTGGGGCTCGGGCTGGGCGACGCCGCGGCGGTCAGGCCCGCGCTGAGCACCCGCTTGCTGGCGGTCTTGGTGGGCTTGGGCGTGGACACGGCCGTGCTCGGCGTCGCCGTCGGCAGCACGGTGGTCGCGGAGGGGGTGGGCGTCGAGGCCTGCTCCTCGAGGACCTGCCGGAACTCCATCTGCGCGGCCTGCGTGACGCGGCTGACCGCGTCGCGGTTGCCGCCGGGGACCGACACGATGATCTGGTCGCCCTGGACCACGATCTCCGCCGCCGAGACGCCCTGGCCGTTGACGCGCTGGCGCAGGATGTCGACCGACGCCGACAGCTCGTTCGCGCTGGGCTTCTGGCCGCCCTCCGTCTTGGGGGTGAGGATGACCTGCGCCCCGCCCTTGAGGTCGAGGCCCAGCTTGGGCTTGAGCCAGGCGCCGCCCTTGCCGCCGAAGATCACGGCGGCGTACAGCGCGAGGAACACCACCAGCAGCGTGATGAGGTAGCGGCCGACGAGCATCTGGCCACGTGCAGGGCCGGGACGTGCCACGAGGAGCGATCTCCTGTCTCAGGCGGGCGCCCGGGAGGGCGCTCCGCAGCGCGCGTGCAGCCAGCCGGTGACCGGTGACGGCTCCCCCGCTGGACTTTGGGCGAGTCTAGGGTGCTCTGCCCTCCAGGAGACGGATGGCGGCCCCGGGGCGTTCCGTCAGGCGGTGTCGAGGTCGAGGGGCAGGACGTCGACGGGGCCGGGTGGAGTCATGCCGCAGTGCCGCCAGGCGGCGGGGGTGGCGACCCGCCCGCGAGGGGTCCGGGCGATGAGGCCGCTGCGCACGAGGAACGGCTCGCAGACCTCCTCGACCGTCTCCGGCTCCTCCGCCACGGCCACCGCCAGGGTGGACAGGCCGACCGGACCGCCGTTGAAGCGGCGGACCAGGGCGTTGAGGACGGCCTTGTCGAGCCGGTCGAGCCCGAGCTCGTCGACGTCGTACACCTTCAGGGCGGCCGCGGCCGTCGGCTGGTCGACCGTCCCGTCGCTGCGGACCTCCGCGTAGTCGCGCACGCGCCGCAGCAGCCGGTTGGCGATGCGCGGCGTCCCGCGCGAGCGGCCGGCGATCTCCTCGGCCCCGTCGGCGTCCATCCGGACCCCGAGCAGGCCCGCCGAGCGGTGCAGGACGCGGGTCAGCTCCTCCGTCGTGTACGGCTCCATGTGGGCGGTGAACCCGAACCGGTCCCGCAGCGGCCCGGTCAGCAGGCCGGAGCGGGTGGTGGCGCCCACGAGCGTGAAGGGGGCCACCTCGAGCGGGATCGCCGTGGCCCCGGGGCCCTTGCCGACGATGACGTCGACGCGGAAGTCCTCCATGGCGACGTAGAGCAGCTCCTCGGCGGGCCGCGAGATGCGGTGGATCTCGTCGATGAACAGCACCTCGCCCTCGGCGAGCTGGCTGACGATGGCGGCGAGGTCGCCGGCGCGCTCGAGGGCGGGACCGCTCGTGATCCGGATGCCGGTGCCGAGCTCGGCGGCGATGATCATCGCGAGGCTGGTCTTGCCGAGGCCGGGTGCGCCGGACAGCAGCACGTGGTCGGGTGGGCGGTTGCGCCGCTTCGCGCTCTCCAGCACCAGGCTGAGCTGCTCGCGCACCCGCTCCTGCCCGACGAACTCCTCCAGCCGCTTCGGGCGCAGCGCGGCCTCCTGCAGCCGCTCCGCCTCGCTCGCCTCCGGCCGGGCCAGCGCGACCGCGGCCAGGTCGTCGTACTCCGTCATCGGCTCTTCCCCAGCATCCGGAGGGCTTCTCGGAGCAGAGACGGTACGTCGGCCTCGCTCGCGTCGGGATGGGCCGCCGACAGCTTGACGACGACCTCGTCGGCCTGCGCCGAGCTCCACCCGAGGCCGACGAGGGCCTCGGTGAGGGTGTCGCGCCACGCCGCGGTCGGGGAGCTGCTGCTGACGTGCGCCAGGCCGAGCTTGTCGCGCAGCTCGAGGACCATCCGCTCGGCGCCCTTCTTGCCGATGCCGGGCACCAGCGTCAGCGAGGCCAGGTCGTTGGTGGCGATCGCGCGTCGCACCGCGTCCGGGGTGAGCGTGGTGAGGACCGCCTGGGCCACCTTCGGACCGATGCCGCTCGCGGTCTGGAGCACCTCGAACAGCTCGCGCTCGTCGTCGGTCTCGAAGCCGTAGAGGGTCAAGGAGTCCTCGCGCACGACCAGGCTGGTCGCGAGGAACGCCTCGTCGCCGGTGCGCAGCCGCGCCCGGGTGCCCGGTGTGGTCTGGACGGCCAGGCCGACGCCGCCGACGGTGACGACCACCCCGCCTGCGAGGTGGCCGGTCACCCGACCCGTGAGGGAGGCGATCATGCTCTGAGGGCCAGGGCCGGGGCCCGCCAGGCGTGGCAGATGGCCAGGGCGAGGGCGTCGGCGGCGTCCGCCGGCTTCGGCAGCTCGGTCAGCCGCAGGATCCGGCTGACCATGAGCCCGACCTGGGCCTTGTCCGCGCGTCCCGACCCCGTGACGGCGGCCTTGACCTCGCTGGGCGTGTGCAGCACGACCGGGATGCCGCGCCGCGCGGCCGCGACGATGGCGACCGCCCCCGCCTGAGCGGTGCCCATCACGGTGCGGACGTTGTGCTGGGCGAAGACCCGCTCGACCGCGACCGCGTCCGGGTGGTGCAGGTCCAGCCAGGCTTCGACGTGCCGCTCGAGCTCGACCAGGCGGGCGCCGAGCTCCGCACCGGCGGGCGTCCGGACCACCCCGACGGCCACCAGCGTCGCCCGGCCCGGGCGGCCCTCGATGACACCCAGGCCGCAGCGGGTCAGGCCGGGATCGACACCCAGCACACGCACCCCGGACCCCTCTCTTCGTACATCTGTTCGGCAGCGTAGGGCCTCCGGTCGCCGGACACCGGCAGGCTCCCTCGGCGTGGCGAGTTGTCACTTCAGTCACTTCTGTCACTCTGGCCCCAATGTTCACACGACCGGGGGGTCCAGAGATGTCGAACGCCATGCGGTTCTTCGTGGCGGCGGTGCTGCTCGCGGCAGCCGGCGCCGTCGGGCTCGTCGCGATGTGGGTGCCCGCGGGCGGCGGTGGGCTGGCCATCGTCGTGTTCGCGGGGCTCGCGGTCGCCGCGGAGGTCGTGGGCGCGGACCTGTACGGCTCCTCGACCGTGTCGCTGTCCGCCGTGCCTGTCGTGGCGGCCGCCTGTGCCGGCGAGCCGGGCGCGGCCCTCGTCGCGGCGGCTGCCGCCGGGGTCGCCACCACGGCCCGCGCGGGGACCCGGCGCATCGAGCAGTACCTCTTCAACCCGGCCGCACTCATGATCTGCGCGGCGCTGGCGTGCCTGGTCGCCCGGCCGGCGATCGGTCACGCGCTGCCGTTCGTCGTGGCGGCAGGCGTGCTCGCCGGACTGGGCTACTTCGCCCTGAACAACGGCCTGGTCGCCGTCGCGATCGGCCTCGACCAGCACCGGTCCCCCGCCGAGGTGCTGCGCACCGAGCTGTCGTGGCTGCTGCCGTCGTTCCTCGGCTACGGGCTGCTGTCCGGTCTGCTGGGCTCGGCGTGGTCGCTGTCCAGCGGCTGGGGCGTGCTCGCCTTCCTCGTGCCGCCCGCCCTGCTGCGGCACGCCCAGCGCCAGGTGGTCTCCCGGACCGAGCACTCGGTCTCGCAGCTCAAGCGCGCCCACCGCGAGCTGCGGGACGCGCACGCCGCCCTCGTCGAGAGCCACCGCACGACGGCCGCCGCGCTGGCCCAGGCGATCGAGGCGCGCGACTCAGGGACGGGCGGCCACGTCGTACGCGTCACCTCGCTGGCCACCGCGATGCTGGCCATGGTCGACCCCGACCTGGCAGCGGACGAGCACGTGTCCTTCGGGTTCCTGCTGCACGACGTCGGCAAGATCGGCGTCCCGGACGCGATCCTCCGCAAGCCCGGCCCGCTCTCCCCGGAGGAGCGCGCCATCATGGACAAGCACCCCGCCATCGGGCACCGGATCGTGAGCGAGGCCGGGTTCAACGACGTGGTCGGCGAGATCGTGCTCACCCACCACGAGCGGTGGGACGGTCTCGGGTACCCGCAGGGGCTGCGCGGCGAGGACATCCCCCTGGCCACGCGGATCTTCGCGGTCGCCGACTCGCTCGACGCGATGACCGACGACCGCGTCTACCGCGCGGGCATCTCGCTGACCGACGCCATCGTGGAGGTGGTGCGGCACAGCGGCACCCAGTTCGACCCGATGGCCGTCGAGGTGCTGTGCCGGATGGACCGCGGCGTCATCGCCGACCTGCTCCAGCTCGACCGCCAGCGCGTCATCACCCTCGTCTGACCCGCGCCGCCCCCGCGGGCGGGGGTCAGACGGACGCGAGGACCTCGTCGGACACGTCGAAGTTGGCGTAGACGTTCTGCACGTCGTCGAGGTCCTCGAGGGCGTCGACCAGCTTGAGGACCTTGCGCGCGGCCTCGTCCTCGAGCTCGATCGTGGTGCCGGCGACCCAGGCGATGTCGGCGGACTCCACCGTCAGCCCCGCCTCGGCGCAGGCGGTGCGCACTGCGTGGGTGTCGGTCGCCGCGCACACGACCTCGAAGCCGTCCTCGTTGTCGTTGACCTCCTCGGCGCCCGCGTCGAGGACGGCCATCAGCACGTCGTCCTCGGTGAGCCCGTCGGCCTTGGGGATGAGCACCAGGCCCTTGCGCTCGAACAGGTACGCCACGGAGCCCGGGTCGGCGGGGTTGCCGCCGTTGCGCGTGATGGCCGTCCGGACCTCGGCGTTGGCGCGGTTGCGGTTGTCGGTGAGGCACTCGATGAGGAACGCCACGCCGCCGGGCCCGTAGGCCTCGTACATGACCTCCTCGTAGCTGACGCCCTCACCGAGCTCGCCGGAGCCCCGCTTGACGGCCCGCTCGATGTTGTCGTTGGGCACCGACTGGCCCTTGGCCTTGGCGATCGCGTCGGCGAGCGTCGGGTTGCCCGCAGGGTCACCTCCGCCGGTGCGGGCAGCGACCTCGATGGTCTTGATGAGCTTGGCGAACAGCTTGCCGCGCTTGGCGTCGACGACGGCCTTCTTGT
>CAMLIA010000125.1 GCA_946479905.1 uncultured Frankiales bacterium
AGCAGGGCGCCAAGGCGCTGCGCGGCGGCAAGATGGAGGACGTCATCTTCGCCGGGACGCCCGGCAAGGCGCCGCTCGGCCGGGCCGAGGTCACGCTGACCATCGACAACACCGACGGTGCCCTGCCGATCGACTACACCGAGGTCACGGTCAGCCGGCTGATGTTCCGCGACGGGGCCTCGGAGTACGCGATCAACGGCACCAAGTGCCGGCTCGTCGACATCCAGGAGCTGATGAGCGACAGCGGCATCGGCCGCGAGCTGCACGTCGTCGTCGGGCAGGGCCAGCTCGACGCGGTGCTGTCGGCTCGCCCGGAGGACCGGCGCGCGTTCATCGAGGAGGCCGCCGGCGTCCTCAAGCACAAGAAGCGCAAGGAGAAGGCGCTCCGCAAGCTCGAGGCGATGCAGGCGAACCTCACCCGCCTGCAGGACCTCACCACCGAGCTGCGTCGCCAGCTCAAGCCGCTCGGCCGGCAGGCGGAGGTGGCGCGCCGTGCCGGTGAGGTGCAGGCCGACCTGCGCGACGCGAAGCTGCGGCTGCTCGCCGACGACATCGTCCAGCTCCGGACAGCGCTCGAGGCCGAGGTCCGCGACGAGACCCAGCTGCGCGAGCGGCGCGCCGTCGTGGAGCGGGACCTCGCCGAGGCCCAGCGCCGCGAGGCCGAGCTGGAGGCCGCCGCCGCGGAGCAGGCACCGCGGCTGACCCGGGCCCAGGAGACGTGGTACCGGCTGTCGGCGCTGGAGGAGCGGCTTCGTGGCACGGCCACCCTCGCCGGTGAGCGGCACCGGCACCTGACCTCCGAGCTGCCCGAGGAGGCGCGCACCGGCCGCGACCCCGAGGACCTCGAGCGCGAGGCCGCCCAGGTGCGCAGCCAGGAGCTGCAGCTGCAGGACCAGATCGCCCAGGACAACGAGCGCCTCGACGTGGCCGTGCTGCGCCGCACCGACGCCGAGGCGGCGCTGGCCGCGGAGGAGAAGGCCCTCGTCGCCGCGCGCCGGGCCATCGCCGACCGGCGCGAGGGACTCGCCAAGCTCACCGGTCAGGTCGGCGCGCTGCGCTCCCGCGCATCCGCGGCCGAGGCCGAGATCGGCCGGCTCACCACGCAGCTCGAGGAGGCGCAGTCCCGGCTGGAGCGCGCCGTCGCCGACCTCGAGGCCCTCCAGTCCGAGGCCGGCGGCCTCGACGAGGGCGAGGTCGACCTCGACGAGCGGCACGAGCTGGCTGCGAACGCGCTCGCCGAGTCCCAGGACCGGCTGGCGGCGCTGCAGGCCGACGAGCGCGAGGCCGAGCGCGACCGCTCCACCTGGGCGGCCCGGCGCGACGCCCTCGCGCTGTCGCTCGCGCCGAAGGACGGCTCCGGAGCGCTGCTCGACACCCAGGGCGTGCTCGGCACCGTCGCCCAGCTCATCACGGTCCGCACCGGTCACGAGGCGGCCGTCGCCGCCGCCCTCGGGGCGGTCGCCGACGCCGTCGCGGTCGCCTCGCCGGCCGACGCCGCCGCGGCCCTGCAGCGCCTCAAGGACACCGACGGCGGTCGGGCCGGCCTGCTCGTCAGCGGCGCCACCTACGAGTCCGACAGCTGGCCGGCCCTGCCGGCGGGCGCCCAGTGGGCGATCGACCTGGTCGAGGCCCCGTCCTCCCTGCGCCCCGCGCTGACCCGCGCGCTGCGCCGGGTCGCCGTGGTCGCGTCGCTGGAGGACGCCCGCCGGCTCGTCGAGACGATCCCCGACGTCCGTGCCGTGACGGCCCAGGGCGACCTGCTGGGGTCGGACTGGGCAGCGGGCGGCTCCGCGAGCGCCCCGTCGCTGCTCGAGGTGCAGGCCGCCGTCGACGAGGCGATCGCCAAGCAGGCCGAGGCCGCCGAGCGCCACGACCGGCTGGCCGCTGAGGTCGCGCAGCAGCAGACGGTCGTCGCGAACCGGCAGGCCGAGGTGCACGAGGCGCTCGCCGCCCTGCACGACAGCGACGCCCGGATGGCGGCCCTGTCGGAGCAGCTGGGGCTGCTCGCGTCCGCCGCCAGCTCGGCCGAGGCCGAGGCCGGCCGGCTGGCCCAGGCCCGTACCCGCGCCGAGGAGGCCCGCGACCGCGACCTGTCCGGCCTCGCGGAGCTCGAGGAGCGGCTCGCCGCGGCCGAGGCGGCACCGGCCGACGAGGAGCCCTCCACCGAGGTGCGGGACCGGCTGGTGCAGTCCGCCGCCGACGCGCGCGCCACGGAGGTCGAGGCCCGCCTCGCCGTGCGCACCGGCGAGGAGCGCGCCAAGGCCCTCGCCGGCCGGGCCGAGTCCCTCGAGCGCGCCGCCACGCAGGAGCGGCAGGCCCGCGAGCGGCTCGTGGCGCTGCGTGCGCAGCGCGAGCGCGGTGCCGTGGTGGCTGCTGACGTCGTACGAGGTGCGCAGACCGCCCTCGGACGCATCGCGATCTCGCTGCAGCAGGCGGCGGCCGAGCGGGAGGCGGCCCAGTCCGCCCGTACCGTCGCCGAGGGCGAGCTGCTCGCGCTGCGCGCCACCGGCCGCGAGCTCGCCGCCGAGCTCGACCGGCTCACCGACGTCGTCCACCGCGACGAGGTGGCCCGGGCGGAGCAGCGGCTGCGGATCGAGGCGCTCGAGGCACGTGCCGTCGAGGAGTACGCCGTACCGCTGGAGACCCTGCTCGCCGACTACGGGCCGGACGTCCCGGTGCCGCCGATCAGCCTGATCGAGGGCGAGGACCCGGGGGAGCCGGTGCCCTACGACCGCGCTGCGCAGGAGAAGCGTGCCGCCACGGCGGAGCGCGCGCTCGCGCTGCTGGGCAAGGTCAACCCGCTCGCGCTGGAGGAGTACGCCGCGCTGGAGGAGCGGTCGGCGTTCCTCACCACCCAGCTCGAGGACCTGAAGGACACCCGCCGCGACCTGCTCACGGTCGTCAAGGACGTCGACGACCGCATCCACGACGTGTTCCGCAGCGCCTTCGAGGACACCGCACGCGAGTTCGTCGACGTGTTCGCGACGCTGTTCCCCGGCGGCGAGGGCAAGCTCGTGCTCACCGAGCCCGACGACCTGCTCACCTCCGGCATCGAGGTGATGGCCCGGCCCGCCGGCAAGAAGGTCAGCCGGCTGTCGCTGCTGTCCGGCGGCGAGCGGTCGCTGACCGCCATCGCGCTGCTCGTCGCGATCTTCCGGGCCCGGCCGTCGCCGTTCTACGTCATGGACGAGGTGGAGGCCGCGCTCGACGACCGCAACCTCGGCCGGCTGCTCGACGCCCTCGAGACGCTCCGGGAGTCCTCGCAGCTGATCGTCATCACGCACCAGAAGCGCACGATGGAGATCGCGGACGCGCTCTACGGCGTGACGATGCGCGGCGACGGCGTGTCGACGGTCGTGTCCCAGCGGCTCCGGGAGCGCGAGCCCGCCTGATCCCGCTCGCCCCGCGCGCGAACTTTGTGGGTCGGGCGGCCGTGCTGAGCGTGAGCGACCCGCAAAGTTGCGGCTGGCCGACGCCCCTCCGCTGCGACCTTTGTGGGCGGTGACGTCGGCCCACGCGTGGGTGACCCGCAAAGTTCGGCGGGGCCGGGCACCCTGGTAGACACGACGGCGTGATCGAGCTGCTCGTCGTCGTCGGCATCGTCCTCGTCCTCACGGCCGTCGTGATGGTCGGGTTCGTCACCCGACGCCCCTCGAAGGCCCTGCCCCCTGCCGCACCGCCTCCCGCCGAGGTCGTGGCGGCCGAGCCGGCGCCCCGCAGCGTCGCCGACGTCGAGTCCCCGCTGCTCGGCGAGGCCGCGCTCGAGGTCCCCGAGCCGACCGCCGGCCGGCTCACCCGGCTGCGCAGCCGGCTCAGCCGCAGCCAGACCACCCTGGGCCGGGGGCTGTTCGCGCTGCTCAGCCGCGACACCCTCGACGAGGACACCTGGGAGGAGGTCGAGGACACCCTCCTGACCTCCGACATGGGCGTCGCGGCGACGACCGAGCTGGTGGGCCGGCTCCGGCAGCGGGTCCGGGTCGAGGGGCTGCGCAGCCCTGAGGAGCTGCGCGCGATCCTGCGCGAGGAGCTGGTCACCACCCTGGGCCGCGACGTCGACCGGACCCTGCGCACCCTCCCGCACGCCGACCGGCCCGCTGTCGTGCTCGTGGTCGGCGTCAACGGCACCGGCAAGACGACCACGTGCGGCAAGCTCGCCCGCGTCCTGGTCGCCGACGGACGCAGCGTCGTGCTGGGGGCGGCGGACACGTTCCGCGCCGCCGCGGCCGACCAGCTGCAGACCTGGGGCAGCCGGGTCGGCGCCGAGACCGTCCGCGGGCCCGAGGGCGGCGACCCGGCCGCGATCGCCTTCGACGCCGTCGCCAAGGGCAAGGCCGTGAAGGCCGACACCGTGCTCATCGACACCGCCGGCCGGCTGCACACCAAGACCGGCCTGATGGACGAGCTCGGCAAGGTCAAGCGGGTCGTGGAGAAGCACGGTCCCATCGACGAGACCTTGCTGGTGCTCGACGCCACGACCGGCCAGAACGGCGTCGTGCAGGCCCGCGTGTTCACCGAGGCGGTGGAGGTCACGGGTGTCGTGCTCACCAAGCTCGACGGCACCGCCAAGGGCGGCATCGTCGTCGCCGTCCAGCGCGAGCTCGGCATCCCGGTCAAGCTCATCGGGCTGGGGGAGGGCGCCGACGACCTCGCGCCGTTCGAGGCCGAGGCGTTCGTGGACGCCCTGCTGGGCGACGAGGCCGCTCTCTGACGGGCGTGGCCGCGGATCTGCCACGATCGAGCACATGACCAGGTGGCTCACCGCTGACGAGCAGCGGGCGTGGCTCGCGTGGCTCGGCGCGACCGAGCTGCTCATGGCCAGTCTCGATGCCCAGCTGCAGCGGGACGCGGGCATCCCGCACGCCTACTACGCGATCCTCGCCCAGCTCAGTGCCGCGCCTGATCGCACCTTGCGGATGAGCGACCTGGCGAGTGTCGTCAACGCCAGCCCCAGCCGGTTGAGCCACGCCGTCGGCAAGCTCGAGGAGCGCGGCTGGGTCACCCGCAAGCCCTCCACCTGCGACAAGCGCAGCACCCTGTGCACGCTCACCGACGACGGCTTCGCGTTCCTCGCCGAGACGGCACCGGGCCACGTCGAGGCCGTCCGCAAGGGTCTCTTCGACCCGCTGACCAAGGAGCAGGTCGGCCAGCTCGAGCGGATCTGCCAGGCCGTCCTCGACGGCCTGGACCCGTCAGGCTCCTGCCGGCGCTGAGCGGTCCACCGCCACGCACCAGCCGGCGCCGTCCACCCACGGCGCGGCGTCCCAGGTGGCGTGCCGGGCCACCGGCTCCAGCCCCGCCACCAGGGCGTCGTACGACGACAGCGCGAGCCGGTCCGTCCGCCAGCCGCACACGAGCAGCCCGTCCGGCACGAGGTGGGCGGCCAGCCGGTCGACGACCTGCTGCTCGCTGCCCGGGTCGACGAAGACGATGACGTTGCCGACCATCACGACCAGGTCGAACCGCTCCTGCAGGTCGAGGGTCGCCAGGTCGGCCTCGACCCAGGTGACGGAGCGGTCGGCCCGTGCCTCGGCCAGCATCGACGCGTCGTTGTCCACGCCGGTGACGCGGTGGCCGCGCCGGGCCAGCTCGACCGCCACCCGGCCCGTGCCGCAGCCGGCGTCGAGCACGCGGGACCCCGGAGCCAGCAGGCTGTCGACGTACCTCGCCTCGCCGTGCACGTCCGCGCCGGAGGCGGCCAGCGCCGCAAAGCGGGCGGCGTAGTCCTTTCCGGACGCGCCGCCGGTCTCCCGCAGCCAGCGACTCACGCGAAACGCCGTCGGGACCCGGCTGACGCAACAGCCGCGAAACGAAACACCTTCACGCTTCACCTCCGCGAAACAGACCGGACACCGCTGCGGAACAGCCTCTCGCGAGTCTTCTCCAGACACCTTCCGGCCCTGCAGGGCCCCACCGAGGAGAAGCATGAGCAGCCTTCACCTGATCGGCTTGCTGGCCGATGCACCGGAACCGGTCGGCGACGCCGCCCAGACCTCCGCCAACACGGCGTGGATCCTGGCGAGCTCCGCCCTGGTCCTGCTGATGACCCCCGGCCTCGCGTTCTTCTACGGCGGCATGACCCGCGCGAAGAGCACCCTCAACATGATCATGATGAGCTTCTCGAGCATCGGGATCGTCTCGGTGCTGTGGGTCGTCTACGGCTACTCGGTGGCGTTCGCCCCGGACAAGAAGAGCGGCCTGTTCGGGTCCGGTCTGTTCTTCTGGCTGCACAACGAGACGCAGACCTCGATCACGAACCACCTCTACGACTACGCGTTCATCGCCTTCCAGCTGATGTTCGCGATCATCACCCTGGCGCTGATCAGCGGCGCCGTCGCGGACCGCATGAAGTTCGCGGCGTGGATCGTGTTCAGCGTCATCTGGATCTCGGTCATCTACTTCCCGGTCGCGCACTGGGTGTTCGCCTTCGGCCTGCCGCTCACCGGCGCCGCGGGCGAGAAGCCTGCCGCCGGGGCGGCGAGCGGCTTCATCGACGGCACCGGCGGCTGGATCGTCAGCAAGCTCGGCGCGCTGGACTTCGCGGGCGGCACCGCGGTCCACATCAACGCCGGTGCCGCGGGGCTCGCGCTGTGCCTCGTGCTGGGCGTCCGCAAGGGCTTCCGCAAGGAGGCCATGCGTCCCCACAACCTGCCGCTCGTCATGATCGGCACCGGCCTGCTGTGGTTCGGCTGGTTCGGCTTCAACGCCGGTTCCGCGCTCGTCTCCAACGGCCTGGCCGGCATCGCGTTCGTCAACACGCAGGTCGCCACCGCCGCCGCGCTGCTCGGCTGGCTGGTCGTGGAGCGGCTGCGGGACGGCCACTTCACGACCCTCGGCGCCGCCTCCGGTGCCGTCGCCGGCCTGGTCGCGATCACCCCCGCCTGCGGGTCGGTGAGCCCCTCCGGCTCCATCGTCGTCGGCGGGCTCGCCGGCATGATCTGCGCGATGGCCGTCGGCATCAAGAACAAGCTCGGCTTCGACGACTCCCTCGACGTCGTCGGCGTGCACCTCGTCGGTGGTCTCACCGGGACGCTGCTCATCGGCTTCATGGCGACGAAGGCGACCAACGGCTTCGTGGACGGCGTCTTCTACGGCGGCGACTGGTCCCAGCTCGGCAAGCAGGCCGTCGCGGCCTTCGCGGTCCTGGGCTACTCGTTCGTCGGGACGCTGATCATCGCGCTGCTCATCAAGTACACGATCGGGCTGCGCATCTCCGAGGAGGCCGAGATCGTCGGCATCGACCAGGCCGAGCACGCGGAGACGGCGTACGAGTTCACGCCGGTCAGCTCGACAGGCGGCGCGCACGTGTCCGCGTCGATGGCCGCCCCGCAGCGGGTGGTCACATGAGGCTGGTGACCGCGGTTCTCAAGCCGTTCAAGCTCGACGACGTCAAGACCGCCCTGGAGACCTTCGGGGTGCAGGGCATGACGGTCAGCGAGGTGCAGGGGCACGGTCGCCAGCGCGGCCACACCGAGGTCTACCGAGGTGCGGAGTACGAGGTGAGCTTCGTGCCCAAGATCAAGCTCGAGGTCCTCGTGGACGACGCCGACGCCGGTGACGTCGTGGACGTCATCGCCAAGTCCGCCCAGACCGGCGAGATCGGCGACGGCAAGGTGTGGAGCGTCCCCGTCGACGACGTCGTCCGCGTCCGGACCGGGGAGCGCGGAGTGGAGGCGCTGTGACACGCACGGGAGACCCGCGATGAAGCTCGTGACGGCGATCCTCAAGCCCTTCAAGCTCGAGGACGTCAAGACGGCGCTCGAAGCGGCCGGTGTCCAGGGCATGACGGTGTCCGAGGTGCAGGGCTTCGGCCGCCAGCGCGGCCACACCGAGGTCTACCGCGGCGCCGAGTACACCGTGGACTTCGTGCCGAAGGTCCGGGTCGAGGTGCTCGTCGACGACGCGGACGCCGCCCGGGTCCTCGACGCGGTCGTGGGCGCTGCCAGCACCGGCTCCATCGGGGACGGCAAGGCCTGGGTCACCCCCGTCGACGACGTCGTCCGGGTCCGCACCGGCGAGCGGGGCGCGGAAGCCCTCTAGGTCACGGCGCGCCCGCCCCCGCTGCTCGTGGGGGCGGGCGCGTTCACCTGCCCGAAACACGACGGAAACAGCTTCGCCACCGCGGTGCAACACTCTCGCGGGCCGTGACCTACGACAGCGGCGACACCGCCTGGCTCCTGTGCTGCACCGCCCTGGTCCTGCTCATGACCCCCGGGCTGGCCTTCTTCTACGGCGGCATGGTCCGCGCGAAGAACGTGCTCGCCATGCTCATGCAGAACTACGTGTGCATCGCCGTCGTCAGCGTGACGTGGGTGGTGCTCGGCTACACGCTCGCGTTCGGCGACGGCAACGGGCTGCTCGGCGGGTTCCGCTTCACGGGGCTGGCCCACTCCGCCGAGCCGGTCCCGGGCTTCCAGCTCACCGTGCCGCCGCTGCTGTTCATGGCCTTCCAGCTGATGTTCGCGATCATCACCGCGGCCCTCATCGCGGGTGCCGTCGCGGACCGGATGCGCCTCGGTGCCTTCATCGCCTTCGTCGCTCTGTGGTCCGTCCTGGTCTACGCGCCCCTGGCGCACTGGGCGTTCAGCCCCACCGGCTGGATGGCCCGGTTCGGCGTCCTCGACTTCGCCGGCGGCTCGGTCGTCGAGATCGACTGCGGCGCCTCCGGCCTCGCCCTGGCGCTCGTCCTGGGCAAGCGGCTGGGCTGGCCGCGCGAGGCGATGCCGCCGCACTCGCTGCCGCTGTCGCTGCTCGGCACCGGCCTGCTGTGGTTCGGCTGGTTCGGCTTCAACGCAGGGTCGGCGCTGCACGCCGACGGGCTCGCGGTCAACGCGCTCGTGGCCACCCACCTCGCCGGGGTCGGCGGGATGCTGGCGTGGCTGGCCGTGGAGCGCTGGCGCACCGGCTCCGCGACCACGTTGGGTGGGGCGTCCGGCGCCATCGCGGGCCTGGTGGCGATCACGCCGGCGTGCGGCTTCCTCCAGCCGCTGCCGGCCCTGCTGCTGGGCGCCCTCGCGGGGGCGGCCTGCCTGTTCGCGGTCCAGCTGAAGTTCCGGCTCGGGTACGACGACTCCCTCGACGTCGTCGGGGTGCACTTCGTCGGTGGTGTCATCGGTCTGCTCTACCTCGGTCTCGCGGCCACCTCCGCCGTCAACCCGTCGGTCGGGCACGAGGGGCTGCTCTACGGCGGCGGCTTCTGGCTGCTCGGCCGGCAGGCGGTGGCCGTGCTCGCGGCGACGGCGTTCGCGTTCGGGGTGAGCTGGCTGGTCGCGCGCGGCCTCGCGATGGTGCTGACGATGCGCGTGTCGGAGGAGGACGAGCACCTCGGCCTGGACCAGGCTCTGCATGCCGAGTCCGCCTACGACCTCGGCGCCGTCAGGACGATGGGAAGGCTGCACTGATGAGACTCGTGACCGCGGTGCTCAAGCCGTTCAAGCTCGACGCCGTCAAGACCGCCCTGGAGGCCGTCGGGGTGCAGGGCATGACGGTGAGCGAGGTGCAGGGCTTCGGCCGGCAGCGCGGCCACACCGAGGTCTACCGAGGCGCGGAGTACACCGTGGACTTCGTCCCGAAGGTGCGGGTCGAGGTGCTGGTCGACGAGGCCGACGCAGGCCGGGTCATCGACGCGATCGTCGCCGCCGCCAGCACCGGCAGCATCGGGGACGGCAAGGTGTGGAGCGTCCCGGTCGACGACGTGGTGCGGGTGCGCACCGGCGAGCGCGGCGCCGAGGCGCTGTAACGCGCACGACACGTCCCTCGGGCAGGATGCGAGGGTGCAGATCAAGGCCGACCGCGAGGCGCTGGTCCAGGGGCCGCTGGGCGGTGCCGACCTCCGGGCGGCCCTGACGTCGCTGTACGACCGCTGGCTCGCCGAGCTGCTCGGCGACCCGGGTCCGGGGGTGGCCCTCGTCGCGGTCGGCGCGCTCGGGCGGCAGGACCCCACCCCGGGCAGCGACCTCGACCTGGTGCTGGTGCACGACGGCAGCCGCGACGACGTCGCGGCGGTGGCCGACACCGTCTGGTACCCGGTGTGGGACAGCGGCTTCGGGCTCGACCACTCGGTCCGGACGGTCGCCGAGGCCACCGCAGTCGCCGCGACCGACCTGAAGGCCGCGCTGGGGCTGCTGGACGCCCGCTTCATCGCCGGTGACGCCGATCTGGCCCAGCGGCTCGTCTCGGCGACCCGGGCGGCGTGGCGGGCCGGCGCGGCCACCCGGCTGCGGGAGCTGCGGGAGGTGGTGGAGGACCGCGCCCGCAGGTACGGCGAGGTCGCCTTCCTGCTCGAACCGGACCTCAAGGAGGCCCGCGGGGGACTGCGGGACGTCCACGCCCTGCACGCCCTCGCCATCGCGCAGGTCGCCGACGCTCCCTCGGCCGAGGTCCGGGCGGCCTACGACGTGCTGCTCGACGTCCGCGCCGAGCTGCACCGTCGTACCGGACGGGCAGGTCGCCGGGTCGTGGACAAGCTGCTCATGCAGGAGCAGGACGGCGTGGCCGCCGCCCTCGGGGTGGGGGACGCGGACGCGCTGATGGGTCTCGTCAGCTCGGCCGCGCGCACCATCGCCTACGCGGGCGACACGACCTGGCGGCGCGTCACCCCGCCGCCGAAGCGCCGGCTGCTCGGGCTGCGCGCCGCCGCCGGCCCCACCCGGCGACCGCTCGCGGACGACGTCGTCGAGCAGGACGGCGAGGTGGTGCTGGCCCGTGACGCGGCGCCGGCCGAGGACCCGGTGCTCGTGCTTCGGGTGGCCGAGGCGGCCGCCCGGGCGCAGCTGCCCATCGCCCCCATCACGCTGTCGCGGCTCGCCTCGTGCCCGCCGCTGCCGGACCCGTGGCCGCAGCCGGCCCTGGACGCGTTCGTCGGGCTGCTCGCCGCCGGTCCGGGCACCGTCCCGGTCTTCGAGGCGCTCGACCAGGCCGGCCTGCTGACCCGGCTGCTCCCCGAGTGGGAGTCGGTGCGCAGCAAGCCGCAGCGCAACAGCTACCACCGCTTCACCGTCGACCGGCACCTCGTCGAGACGGCCGCGGCGGCGGCGGCCTTGACCCGCCGCGTCGCCCGACCGGACCTGCTGCTGCTGGGTGCGCTGCTGCACGACATCGGCAAGGGGCTGCCGGGCGACCACACGGAGGTGGGGATGCGGCTGGTCGCCGGCATCGCCCCTCGGCTCGGGCTCGGACCGGCGGACGCCGCGGTGCTCGTGGCGATGGTGGAGCACCACCTGCTGCTGCCCGACGTGGCGACCCGCCGCGACCTCAACGACCCCGCGACGGCGCGGGGTGTCGCCGAGGCGGTCGGGTCCCTGGAGGTCCTGGAGCTCCTGCACGCCCTCACCGAGGCCGACTCCGCGGCGACCGGGCCCGCCGCCTGGAGCGCCTGGAAGGGACAGCTGATCGCGGAGCTGGTCGGCCGCGCCGCCGCCCTGCTGTCCGGCCAGCCCGAGCCGCCGCCGGCGTCGCTCAGCACCGAGCAGGAGGAGCTGGTCGCGCGCGGCGAGCTCGCGCTGCACCTCGACGGTGACCTCGTCACCGTCATCGCGCCGGACCGGGAGGGCCTGCTGGCCCTGTCGGCCGGGGTGCTCGCGCTGCACCGGCTGGACGTGCGGGCGGCCTCGGTGTTCACGCGCGGCCCTACTGCTGTCACGGTCTTCCGGGTCTCACCGCGGTTCGGGTCGATGCCCGACTGGTCGGTGGTGCTCGGCGACCTCCGGCACGCCCTCGACGGCTCACTGCCGCTCGAGGAGAAGCTGGCCGCGCGCGAGGCGGCGTACCCCCGTCCGGTGGTGCCGCTGGCACCCTCCACCGTGCGGCTCGTCGACGACGCGTCGGAGACCTCCACCGTCGTCGAGATCCGCGCGCCCGACGAGCTGGGCGTCCTGCACCGCATCTGCCAGGTGCTGGCGTCCCACCACCTCGACGTCCGGTCGGCGCACATCTCGACCCTGGGTGCCGACGTGGTGGACGCGTTCTACGTCCCGCGGCTGACCGACACCGCCGCCCGTGACGCCCTCGTCAAGGACCTCCTCGCCACCCTCCCCTGACGTTGCGTCCTCGCCCACGCGCGTGACAGGCGGGCCAGATCTGAGGACGCAACGTCTAGGCTGACCACGTGTTCGACACCCTCTCCGACCGGCTCGACAAGGTCTTCACGTCGCTGCGCGGCAAGGGCCGGCTGTCCGAGGCCGACATCGACGCGACGGCCCGGGAGATCCGGATCGCGCTGCTCGAGGCCGACGTCGCGCTCCCGGTGGTCAAGTCGTTCATCGCCAGCGTCAAGGAGCGCGCGGCGGGCGAGGAGGTCAGCAAGGCCCTCAACCCCGCCCAGCAGGTCATCAAGATCGTCAACGAGGAGCTCATCGAGATCCTCGGCGGTGAGACCCGGCTGATCAGGCACGCCAAGACCCCGCCGACGGTGATCATGCTCGCCGGTCTGCAGGGCGCCGGTAAGACGACGCTGGCCGGCAAGCTCGCGAAGTGGCTGAAGGGGCAGGGCCACGCGCCGCTGCTCGTCGCCTGCGACCTCCAGCGCCCCAACGCCGTCACCCAGCTCCAGGTCGTCGGCGGCCAGGCCGGTGTGGACGTCTTCGCGCCGTACCCCGGCAGCGGCGTCGGCGACCCCGTCGAGGCGGCGCGGCAGGGCATCGAGCACGCCCGCCGGATGAACCACGACGTCGTGGTCGTCGACACCGCCGGCCGGCTCGGCATCGACGCCGAGCTGATGCAGCAGGCGGCGGACATCCGCGACGCCGTGCAGCCCGACGAGGTGCTCTTCGTCGTCGACGCGATGATCGGCCAGGACGC
>CAMLIA010000126.1 GCA_946479905.1 uncultured Frankiales bacterium
AGGTCGACGAGCCGCTGCTCGAGGTCTCCACCGACAAGGTCGACACCGAGATCCCGTCGCCGGCCGCCGGCACCCTGCAGAAGATCGTCGTCCAGGAGGACGAGACCGTCGAGGTCGGTGTCGAGCTGGCCGTGATCGGCGACGGCGACGCCCCGGCCGCAGCGCCCGCAGCCGAGCCGGAGCCCGCCGCCGCTGCGCCTGAGCCGGAGCCGGAGCCCGCCGCGGCTCCGGAGCCCGAGCCCGAACCGGAGCCCGCGCCCGCCCCGCCGGTGCAGCAGGCCCCGCCCCCGCCCCCGCCGGCGCCCGCCCCGGCACCCGCCGCCCCGGCCGCACCCCCGGCCGCGCCGGCGGGCAACGCCGAGGGCGCCTACGTCACGCCGCTGGTCCGCAAGCTGGCCGCCGAGCACGGCATCGACCTCAGCACCCTGCAGGGCACCGGCGTCGGCGGCCGGATCCGCAAGCAGGACGTCCTCGACGCTGCCGGTGCAGCCCCCGCGGCAGCGCCGGCCGCCCCGGCAGCGCCCGCTCCCGCGGCCGCCGCCCCGGCACCTGCACCCGCAGCGCCTGCTGCCTCCGTACCCGCCCCGGCAGCTGCCCAGCCCTCGGCACCCGCCCCTGCCCCGGCCGCCGCACCGGCGGCCGCACCGGCGGCCGCAGCGGCAGCCGCACCGGCGGCCGCAGCGCTGCGCGGCCGCACCGAGCCGCTGTCCCGGCTGCGCAAGGTCATCGCCACCCGGATGGTCGAGTCGCTGCAGGTGAGCGCCCAGCTCACCACCGTCCTCGAGGCCGACGTCACCGAGATCGCGAAGCTGCGCGACCAGGCCAAGGCCGACTTCGAGGCGCGGGAGGGCACCAAGCTGACGTTCCTGCCGTTCTTCAGCCTCGCCGCCATCGAGGCGCTGAAGGCGCACCCGATGGTCAACGCGTCACTGGACCTGGACGCCGGCACGGTGACCTACCACGAGGACGTGGCGCTCGGCATCGCCGTCGACACCGACCGGGGCCTGCTGGTGCCCGTCATCCAGGGCGCCGGCGACCTCAACCTGTCCGGCCTCGCCCGCAAGATCGCCGACCTCGCCGAGCGGACC
This sequence comes from uncultured Frankiales bacterium, assembly GCA_946479905.1. Next base: position 1,089 of record CAMLIA010000126.1, read on the forward strand.
CGCGGCAACGCCGTCACGCCCGACGAGCTCGGCGGCGGCACGTTCACGGTCACCAACACCGGCAGCCGCGGTGCGCTGTTCGACACGCCGATCATCAACCAGCCGCAGGTCGGCATCCTCGGCACGGGCGCCGTCGTGAAGCGGCCGGTCGTCGTCAAGGACTCCCACCTCGGCGAGGTCGTGGCGGTGCGGTCCATGGTCTACCTCGCGCTCACCTACGACCACCGGATCGTGGACGGCGCGGACGCCGCGCGGTTCCTGTCCACCATGAAGGAGCGCCTGGAGACCGGCGACTTCGCGTCGGAGCTCGGGCTGTAGTGGACCACCTCGCGCTGCTCGAGGGCGAGGTGGCCCGCATGGTGCAGGCCGTGCGGGACGCCGACCTCGCCGCGCCGATCGCCAGCTGCCCGGGCTGGACGGCGGCCGACCTGGTCGCGCACCTGACCGGCGTGCACCGCTGGGTGCTCGCGGCGCTCGACGACGCCGGCCCTCCGGCGTACGACGAGACCCCCCAGCCCGATCCGGTCGGGGACTACGAGCGGCACGCGACGGCACTGCTCGACCGGCTGCGCGCCGTGAGCCCGGACACCCCGGCGTGGACGTTCGACCGGCACAACCGGACCGCGGGGTTCTGGCGGCGGCGCCAGCTGCACGAGGTGTCGGTGCACCGGTGGGACCTGCAGCCCTACGTGCTGGACCGCGAGGTCGCGGAGGACGGCGTCGACGAGGTGCTCGACTTCTTCCTGCCGCGCCAGGTGGGCAGCGGCCGCACCACGCTGCCCGAGGGGACGCTGCGGCTCGTCAGCCCGGAGCGGGCCTGGGCGTTCGGCGACGGCCGGCCGGTGCAGACCGCGCAGGGCACGGCCAGTGACCTCGCGCTCGGGCTGTGGGGCCGGGTCGAGCTCGACCTCGGGCCGTGGGGCGCGGCGAAGCTCACCCCCTGACCGTGCGTCCGCTCGCGCGGCGCTCGCGAATGCCCACCTGAGCGGACGGAACGAGGAGGCGCGGCATGAAGGTCGGGATCACCGGGGCGACGGGGCTGATCGGGAGCGCGCTGGCGTCGGGGCTCGCTGCGGGCGGGCACGAGGTCGTGCGGTTCGTCCGGAGCGCGCCCGCCGGCACCGACCGGCTGTGGGACGCGCGCACCCTCGCCCCTGATTCCGTCGGGGACCTCGACGCGGTCGTGCACCTCAGCGGCGCCGGAGTGGGCGACAAGCGGTGGTCACCCGGCTACCGCGCGGAGATCCGCGACAGCCGGCTGGTCAGCACCCGCGCCGTCGCGGCGGCCGTGGCGCAGGCGGGGGTTCCCGTGCTGCTGAGCGGCAGCGCGGTCGGCTACTACGGCGACAGCGGCGACCGGGTCCTCGACGAGACCGCCGCCGCGGGCAGGGGGTTCCTCGCCGAGGTGTGCGTGCAGTGGGAGCGGGCCACGGAACCAGCCGACCGGGTCGCTCGCGTCGTGCACCTGCGGACCGGCATCGTGCAGTCGCGTCGCGGCGGCGCGCTCGCGACCCAGCTGCCGCTGTTCCGGGCCGGTCTCGGGGCGCCGCTGGGCAACGGCCGGCAGTGGGTGCCCTGGATCAGCCTGCGCGACCAGGTCGCGGCGATGACCCACCTGCTCACCGCCGACGTGTCCGGTCCCGTGAACCTGGTGGGGCCGGCACCGGTCACGAACCGGGACTACACGAAGGCGCTGGGCCGAGCCGTGCACCGCCCGACGCTGCCCGTCGGGGTGCCGGCACCGGCCCTGCGACTCGCCCTGGGCGGGTTCGCCACCGAGGTGCTCGGGGGCCAGCGCCTGGTGCCTCAGGTCCTGCAGAGCAGCGGCTTCGCGTTCGCCGACGCCGACATCGACGCGGCGCTACGCAGCGCTCTCGAGGACGACTAGGTCAGGCCGGCCGATCACGTAGCCCTGCGCCTGGTCCACACCGAGGGCGCGCAGCAGGGCGAGCGTCTCCTCGTCCTCGACGAACTCGGCCACCGTCTGCTTGTCCAGTGCCCGCGCGATCGTCACCAGGGCCGTCACGACCGCCTGGTCCTCGATGCTGTGCACCAGCCCGCGGATGAACTGGCCGTCGATCTTCAGGACGTCGAAGGGGAGCTCCTTCAGGTAGGCGAAGGAGCCGTACCCGGAGCCGAAGTCGTCGAGCGCGAGGCCGACCCCCAGCGCCTGCAGCCGGTCGGCGAAGGCGCGGGCCCGGTCGAGGTCGATGACGGCTGCCGTCTCGGTCACCTCGAGCACCATCGCGTGGCGCGGGTGCGCCAGCGTCGCCAGCTCGGTCTCGATGAGGGCGAGCACCTCCGCGTCGCCGACCGAGGCACCGGAGACGTTCACGGAGTACTGCGGCCGCAGCCCGAGCGCCTGCGCCTCGCGGATCATGGCGAAGGCCCGACGGAGCACCCAGCGGTCGATGGCACCGATGACACCGGCCCGCTCCGCCAGCCCGAGGAACGCCCCGGGCGGGATGAGGGTGCCGTCCTCGGCCACCATCCGGAGCAGCAGCTCGTGCCGGGTGACCTCGCCGCTCCGCAGGTCGAGGATCGGCTGGCCGAGCAGCACGAACCGGTCGAGGTCGAGGGCGTCGCGGACCCGCTCCAGCCAGGTGTGCCGCTCGCGCAGCTCGATCTGGTGCGAGTCGCTGCCGCTCGACAGGGCGAGCCGGTCGCGTCCGGCCTCCTTGGCGTCGTACATCGCGACGTCGGCGTCGACGAGCAGCTGCTCCCCCGACAGCCGGGTGTCCGGACCGAAGACGGCCAGCCCGATGGACGCGGTCGTCCGTACGACGCGGTTGCCCTCGACGAGCAGGGTGCCGCCGCGCAGCGCGTCGAGGACCCGCTGCACGACCCGCTCGGCCTCGTCGGCGGTGGTGTCGGCGAGCAGCACGGCGAACTCGTCGCCGCCGAGCCGGCCCAGCACGTCGCCGGGCCGCAGCGTCCGGCGCAGCAGCTCGGCCACCCGGACGAGGACGACGTCTCCGATGGCGTGGCCGCGGGAGTCGTTGACGTACTTGAAGCCGTCGAGGTCGATGACGACGACCGCGCCGTGGTGGCCGTTGGCCCGGCAGGTCTCGACGAGGTCGTTGAGCGCGGTCTCGAGCGCCCGCCGGTTGGGCAGGTCGGTCAGCGGGTCGTGGGTCGCGAGGTGCTCGAGGTGGGCACGCGAGCGCCGCAGCTCCTCACGGGCGCCGTCCAGGCCGAAGGCCGCCCGGCGCACCCCGTCCTGCATCGCGTTGAAGGCGTTCGCCATGGCGCCGACCTCGTCGCGGCTGCGGACCACGATCGGCTCGTAGGTGACGCGGGCGCGCGCCTGCTCCAGGTCGCCGTCGCCGAGCGCCTCCATGGCGCGGGTGAGGTCGGCGACGGTCCCGGTGGTCAGGCGCTTCGCGGCCTCGGCGACCTGGACGGTCGCGTGCGCGATCATGCCCGGCAGCACGAGCCCGACCGTGATGGTGAGGATCGCGACGGCGACGAAGATGTCCTGCAGGATCGTCACCATCGACAGGTCGTGCCGGGGCAGGTGGTCGATCGCGACGTAGTAGCCGGTCCCGTCCAGCACCATCACCGCCAGCATGGCGCCGGTGAGCTTCAGGTGCAGGCTGCGACCGTTGCGGGGCCGCCCCTCGGCGATCCGGTCCTGCCGGAGCCGCCAGGCGTACGCCGCGGACCCGCTGTAGGCCAGGGTCAGCCCGAACAGCACCGTCGGCAGTCCGAACTGCTCGAACCCGAGGACGGTCGACATCAGCCAGATCCCGGCCGCGACGGCGCCGAGCGCCACGGTCCCCCTCGGCGCGCGGTAGGGACGGCGCGCGTGCGGCATGTGCCGCCGCAGCAGGTAGACGGCGATCGACGGCAGGCAGATGCCGATGAGGTAGGTGAAGTTCGCGGCGGCGATCATCCACACGGGGTCGCCGGCGACGAGGAAGATGATGGCGAAGGTCGCGGTGAGCAGGGTGGCGACCCAGGGCGCGTCCCTGCGGTTGCGCTTCTCGAGCAGCCTCGGCAGCAGGCCGTCCTCGGCGCACTGCGCGAGCGTGCGGGCCGCACCGGCGAGCGGCTGGACCGTCCCGTGGAACATGTTCAGGACCATGAACCAGATGGCGAAGGACTTGCCCAGCGCTCCGACGAGCGGCGCGAAGGTGGGGCCGAGGTCCTTGGCGAGGTCCGCGCCGAACTCGGCGTTGAGCCCGTGCGCGCCGAAGACGCCGAGCCACACCACCGGCAGCGCGAGGAAGTACACGCTGGCCATGGCACCGCTCGCCAGCACGGCGCGAGGGACGTTCTTCTCGGGGTCCTTCGTCTCGCCGACGTGGCAGGTGGCGGCCTCGAACGCCGGCGCCGCGAAGCCGATCAGGTAGAGCCCCGCCATCGCGCTGGTGATGCCGCCGAAGACCCCCGAGAACGGCGTCGTCAGGTCCCAGCTCGTGGCCTGCTGCCAGTCGACGGTGCCGGCGAAGACCGGGATGGCCGCGGACAGGAACGCCAGCGTCGCCGACCCGATCGCGATGAGCTTCACGACGCGCGCCGTCCGGGCCACACCCGACAGGTTGAGCGCCGTGAACGCGAGCACGATGACGATGGCGAGCAGCGTGATGGGGACCTGATGCAGGTACCAGTGGTGCAGTGCCGACGCGCTGAGCAGCGCGGTCAGGCCGCAGGTCGGGACCCAGCCCCACCAGTAGCAGACGCCGGTGAGGTTCGCGAGGACGGGGCTGTACGGCCGGAAGGCCTCCGCGCAGGTCGCGCTGATCCCCCCGACCCGGTTCGGGTACATCAGGACGAGCTCGGTCCACCCCGGCGCCGCCATCCACGACAGCAGCAGCCCGATGACGAGCAGCGGGATCGCCGCGCTCCCCTGGGTCATCACCAGCGCGGTCAGCAGGAACAGGCTCTGGTTGCTCCCGCCCATCGCGAGCGCGGTCGTGCCGAACCACCCCAGCAGCCGCGGGTGGGACCGGTCCCGCTCGGCATGGGGTCCCGCGGTGGGCTCCGTCGCGGACCGCTGCCTGGGGATGGCCGGGGCCACGGTCGGCACGGCTGTCACCGGAGCCACCATGCCCGAGATCCCCCTGCTTGTCACTGTGCGTCGTCGCACTCTCACGGATTGTCGCCGACCTGGGGGTCGAACTGCATGGCTCGAAAGGACCAAGTCAGGCAGGACGGACCAGGACGATCCGCCACGTCCGGGCCGCCCCCGCCAGCGTCATGACGAGGTCCACCGCGGGCCCGGCGGTGTGCCGCTCGAGGACCCGTCCGCCGGCGTCCACCAGGGTGTACGCCGACAGCGACTCCCGCACCTGCAGCTCGGCCCTCCCCTGGCCGACCGCCACGGGCCGGACGTCGAGCACCACGTGCAGCAGGCCGCGCGCCCGGGCCCCCCGCCGGCGCAGGTCCGCGAGCGCGGCCAGGTCGTCGCGCAGCAGCGCGCTGCCGCCCGGGTAGAGCTGCCGGAGCCGGGCGGCGTCGCCCGTGGCGAAGGCGGCCGAGCGCTCCCGGTCGAGCTGCCGGACGACCGCGGACCAGTCGGTCGGGACGGCCGTGACGCTGGCCGTCGCGGGTGCGCTCCGGGCCCCCCACGTCCACCCGAGCGCGACCACCGCGAGCAGGGCCGCCACGGCGGCGACCGCGCCGAGCACGGGCTTCGGGACCCTCCGCGGCAGCTGCCGGGAGGCGGGTGCCGGCAGCACGACCGGCTCGGGGAGGCCGCCCACCGGAGCCGCCGGACAGCTGGCCAGCAGCGCCGCGGCCAGGTCGGCCGCTCCGGGACGGGCCAGCGGGTCGGGGTCGAGAGCCGTGCCGAGCGCGGCGACCAGCGGCAGGGGCGCCGTCGCCGGCCACTCCGGGGCCGGGCCCGGGTCGGCCCCCGTCAGCATCCGGTGCCCGAGCGCCCCCAGGGCCCAGACGTCCGCCGCCGGCCCCAGCACACCGGTCGGGTCGAGGCTGTCCGCGGGGTCGTGGAGCGGGTCGAGGCCGAGGCCGTCGAGCAGCGGCATCCCCTCGGCGCTGAACAGCACCCGGCTGGCGCGCAGCCGCCGGTGCCGCAGCCCGTGGTCGTGCGCGGCGCCGAGCGCCTCGGCCAGCGGCGCGAGGACGGTCACGACCTCACCGGGCGTGAGGGTCCCGCGGGCGGCGAGCAGCGCCTCCAGGGAGCCGCAGGCGGCGTGGTCGAGCACCAGGACCTCGTCGCCCTGGGCGCGCGTGAGGGTCTTGAGCCGCACCAGGTGCCTGCTGGTCAGGCTGCGGACGACGGTCGCCTGCCGGCGTACCTCTGCCAGGGCCTCCCGGTCCGCCTCCGCCAGCCGCCGCAGCACGACCAGCTCGGCCCCGCGTCGGGCCCGCCAGACCTCACCGGTGGCGCCGTAGCCGAGCAGCTCGAGCACCTCGTGCCCTGGCAGCTCGAACGGTCGCATGCGCCGCACCGTAGGCACTTCGGCGCGCTGCCCGCGGGAGTTGTCCACACCCCCGCCGCACCGGCGTCAGCCCTGGTGCGGAGAGCGGGCCAGCCGCGACGGCCACCAGACGCGGTCCCCGATCCGGAGCACCAGCGCCGGCACCAGCAGCGACCGCACCACCAGGGTGTCGAGCAGCACGCCGAACGCGACGGCGAACCCGATCTCGGCGAGGAAGACCAGCGGCAGCGTCGCGAGCGCCGCGAACGTCGCGGCCAGCACCACACCGGCGCTCGTGATGACGCCGCCGGTCACGGTCAGCCCGCGCAGCACGGCGGTGCGGGTGCCGTGCACCGCCGTCTCCTCGCGCACCCGCGTCATGAGGAAGATGTTGTAGTCGACCCCGAGCGCCACGAGGAACACGAACACGAACAGGGGGAACGACGCGTCCGCCCCCGGGTAGCCGAACACGTGGTTGAAGACGATCGCGCAGGTCCCCAGCGTCGCGAAGTAGCTGAGCACCACCGTGGCGATGAGCAGCAGCGGGGCGATGACGGCGCGCAGCAGGACGGCCAGCACGATCGCGATGAGCACCAGGACGATCGGGATGATGACGCGGTTGTCCCGCTTGGACGCCTCGTGGATGTCGAGGTCGATCGCCGAGAAGCCGCCGACGAGGGCCTGCGGGCTCACGGCGTCGAGGTCGGTGCGCAGCTTCTTCACGACGTCGGCGGCGCGCGACGACGTCCCCTCGACCGCCAGCGTCGCCTCGAGGAGGACCTTGCCGTCCTTGACGAGAGCGGGTCCGCCGGCGACCGGGCTACCGGTGTACGCCGTGACCGCGGCGACGTCCTTCTCCCCCGCCACGACGGCGCGCACCCGGTCCGCCACGGCCGCGGGCGCGACGATGTCGACCGGGGCGCCGGCACCGGCGGGGAAGTGCCGGCCGAGGTGCTCCTGACCGACGACCGACTCCGGTCTGCCGGTGAGCGCCTCGTTCTGCGGGATGCCGCCGCTCTTGAGCTGCGTGACCCCCAGCGCGAGCAGGACCAGCACCAGCAGGGTGGCCGCGCCCAGCGCGTTCGTGCGGCGGCCCACCCGGTCGGACAGGCGGGACCAGAACCCCTCGTGCACCGGGTCCTCGCCGTCCAGTCGCGGGATCCGCGGCCAGAACAGCCAGCGACCGAACAGCAGCATCGCGGGCAGCAGCACCAGCTGGGTGAGCACCGCACAGCCGATGCCGATCGCCCCGACCGGCCCGAGGCCCTTGTTGCCCTCCAGCTCGCTGAACAGCATGCACAGCAGGGACAGGATCACCGTCGCACCCGAGGCCAGGATCGCGGGCGCCGCGGCCCGCCAGGCGACCTTCATGGCGTCCCAGCTGTGCTCGTGGCGGTGCAGCTCCTCGCGGTAGCGGGCGATGAGGAGCAGCGCGTAGTCGGTCGCCGCGCCGAAGGTGAGGACCGGCAGGATGCCCGCGCTCTGCCCGTTCACGACCAGGGTCCCGCTCTTCGCGAGCAGGTAGAGGATGCCGGTCGCGACGACGTAGGCGATGGCTGCGCCGATGACGGGCAGCAGCCACAGCACCGGGCTGCGGTAGACCACGAGCAGGATCACGATGACGATGCCGAAGGTGACGAGCAGCAGCGACCCGTTGATGGACTGGAACACCTCGAACAGGTCCGCCTGGGTGCCGCCGAGCCCGGTCACGTAGACCGACAGGCCCGCGGGCTTCCCGGGGCGCTTCAGCAGGGTCCGGAGCGCCTTGACGTTGCGGACGAACACCTTCGAGTCGTCGCCGTCGAGGGGCACGACCACCTGCAGCGCCTTGCCGTCGCGGGCCCGGACCGGTGGCGTGGGCTGGCCGTCCAGCCACCCGCTGCTCTTGCGGATCTGGGTGAGGTCGTCGACGGCGCGGGCGAGATCCGCCGCGGTCGTCCCGGTCGCCCGCTCGTACAGGATCACCGTGGGGACGGTGTTCTCCGGGACGAAGGCGCCGCGGGCGCTCAGCGTCCGTGTCGACTCGGCGGTCTTGGACAGGAACGAGGCGTTGCTGTTCTTCTCCTCGTCGGCGAGCTTGCCGGACAGCGGCCCGAACACCCCACCGGCGACGAAGAGGAAGACGAGGACGACGGCGAGGGAGCGGGGCCAGGCTCTCATGGCACGCAACCTATCTGTGGCGACGTAGGCTGGCCCGGTGGAGATCCGTCGCCTCGGTCACGTCCCGTACGACGACGGCTGGGCCCTGCAGCAGCGGCTCCACCAGGCGGTGGCCGACGGCACCCACGGCGACGTCGTGCTGCTGCTGGAGCACGAGCCCGTCTACACGGCCGGCAAGCGGACCGAGCCGTGGGAGCGGCCGGTCGACGGCTCGCGGGTGGTCGACGTGGACCGCGGCGGGAAGATCACCTGGCACGGCCCGGGGCAGATCACCGGCTACCCGATCCTGCGGCTCGCCGACCCGGTCGACGTGGTGGCCTACGTCCGCCGGCTCGAGCAGGTCCTCATCGACACCTGTGCCGACCTGGGCCTGCCGACGGGACGCGTCGAGGGTCGCTCCGGGGTGTGGACGCCCGACGGCGCGCGCAAGGTCGGAGCGATCGGCATCCGGGTGGCCCGGGGCGTCACCATGCACGGCTTCGCGCTGAACTGCGACAACAGCCTGGCGCCGTACGACGCGGTCGTGGCCTGCGGCATCACCGATGCCGGCGTCACCACGCTGTCCGCCGAGCTCGGCCGCGACGTCACGGTGGACGAGGTCCTGCCGCTGCTCGAGCGGCACCTGCCGGCACTGGTGGGCACCGCGGCTCTCTAGAGTCGCGGCTCATGAGCAGACTCGCGGGCTGGGACGAGAGCGTCTTCACGGCGGAGGGCCGCGGCTACCCGGTGTTCCGCAAGGGCCGCGGACCCGGGGTCATCGTCATCCACGAGATCCCCGGCATCACCCCGAAGGTGCAGGCCTTCGCCGAGGAGGTCGTCGACGCCGGCTTCACCGTGGTCATGCCGTCGCTGTTCGGCACGCCGGGCGGCGAGCACTCGACCCAGGCGATCCTGTCGACGCTGGTGAAGGTCTGCGTCTCCAAGGAGTTCGTGGCCATGGCGACGAACCAGACCAGCCCCATCGCGACGTGGACCCGCGCTCTCGCCAGGGAGCTCCACGAGGAGCTCGGTGGTCCCGGCGTGGGTGCGCTGGGCATGTGCTTCACCGGGGGGTTCGCCCTGGCGATGATGGTCGACGGGCACGTCGCCGCGCCCGTGCTGAGCCAGCCGTCCGTGCCGTTCCCGGTGACGAAGCGGCTCGCCGCCGACCTGAACCTGTCGCCGGCCGACCTCACTGCGGTCAAGGAGCGGGTGGACGCGGGCTGCCCGGTGCTCGGGCTGCGGTACAAGGGCGACAAGGCGGTCGGCACCCGCTTCGAGACGCTGCGCCGCGAGCTCGGTGACGGGTTCCTCGCCGTCGAGCTCGAGGGCAGGGGGCACTCCGTCGTCACCGAGCACCGCGACGAGGCGACCGTCCAGCGCGTGATCGCCTTCTTCCAGGACCGCCTTCAGACCTGACCCCACTTCCCTGATCTCACGTGCGCCTGAGGCCCGGCAGCTCGGCCTCCTCAGGCTCGCGGAAGGAGGGTGGCGGCCCTCGGGTGCACGCGGAATCAGGGAAGTCAGAGCTGAGGGAGGACCTCGCCGGCGATGAGGTCGAGGTGGTCGAGGTCGGACAGGTCCAGCACCTGCAGGTAGAGCCGGGTCGCGCCGGCCTGGGCGAACCCGGCGATCTTCTCCACGACCTCCGTCGGCGTCCCGGCGAGCCCCTCGTCGCGGATCTTGGCCGGGTCGCGGCCGATCGCCTCGGCCCGCCGCGCCACCTCGGCGTCGTCGGCGCCGACGCAGACGACCTGCGCGGCGGAGTAGACCAGCTCCCGCTGCGCCACGGCACGCACCCGGTCGAAGGCGGCCACGGTGTCGGCCAGCCCGTGGAAGGGCACGTTGAACTCGTCGGCGTAGGTCGCCGCCAGCCGCGGGGTCCGCTTGGCTCCGAAACCGCCGATGATGATCGGCAGCCGCGCCTGGGCGGGCTTGACGAGTGCCGGGTTGTCGGTGAGCTGGTAGTGCTTGCCCGCGAAGGAGTAGGGACCGTCGGAGGCCCACAGCCCGGTGAGGACCTGGAGCTGCTCCTCGAAGCGCTCGAACCGCTCCCCCAGCGACGGGAACGGGATGCCGAACGCGGTGTGCTCCCCGTCGTACCAGCCCGTCCCGAGGCCGAGCTCGACCCGTCCGCCGGACATCTGGTCCACCTGCGCGACCGCGACCGCGAGCACGCCGGGCAGCCGGAAGGTGCCGGCCGTGACCAGGGTCCCGAGCCGGATGCGGGACGTCTCCCGGGCGAGGCCCGCCAGCGTGATCCAGGCGTCGGTCGGCCCGGGCTGCCCGCTCACGCCCATCGACAGGTAGTGGTCGCTGCGGAAGAACGCGTCGAAGCCGCACTCCTCCGTCCGCTTCGCGACAGCCAGCAGCTCGTCGTACGTTGCCCCCTGCTGGGGCTCGGTGAAGATGCGCAGGTCCACGGGGCTACTCCCTGTCGAGGGTGATGAGGACGGCCTGGCCGGCCGCGGCGGCCTCGGTGAACAGAGCGACCAGGCGCTGGTACGCCGGCAGCAGCAGCGTCGTGAGGACGTCCGGCTGCTCCCACGCGGACTCCGGGTAGGCCTCGGCCTGCTTCATCGCCCGGTGGGTGAAGCGGGGCACCAGCTCCTCGGCGGCCGGCAGCGCCGCGGCGACCGCCTTGACGTCGGCCGGCGACACGAAGCGGATCGGCTCGTAGGTGGAGGGGTCGCCGATCGGGGTCCCGCCGAGCACCGCGTCGTACAGCGGTGGCGACCCACCCCAGGCGGAGCCGTTGAGCAGCACGTGGATCCCGTGCCAGGCGGTGCCGAGGTCGAGGGGCTCGCCGTCGGCGAACCACAGCGCCGCGACGTCCGGGTCGCGCTCGAGGGCGTCGAGATCGGAGACGGGCATGTAGAGCATGCGCACGCCGTTACCCTATGCAGGATGACGATCGCGCCGGACGGACGGAAGCTGCTGCGCCTCGAGGTGCGCAACAGCGAGACGCCGATCGAGCGCAAGCCGGAGTGGATCCGCACCCGGGCCGTGATGGGTCCGGAGTACACCGAGCTCAAGGGCCTGGTGCAGCGCGAGGGCCTGCACACCGTCTGCGAAGAGGCCGCCTGCCCCAACATCTACGAGTGCTGGGAGGACCGCGAGGCGACCTTCC
>CAMLIA010000127.1 GCA_946479905.1 uncultured Frankiales bacterium
AGTGTGTGCTTGCTCGAAAAGATGATGATCTTGAGGTGGCCTGACTGAGGCGGCGGCTGTCACGATGATCACGTGGGTTTCCTTGCGTGTGGTGAGCTGCTTGTTGTTGAGACCGAGGATGACCGGTTTCTCGGATCGGTGGAGGTGCTGGCGGAAACGGTCGTGGTGCGGACTGGCCGTCGGGGTCATCCGGCTGTGATCGCGCATGAGGATGTGGTGCGCATCGTGTCGCTGGCGGAGGTCGCCGACCCGCTGGACTGACCCGCAGGCCCGCCCGCTGACGCGATTCGAGAGCAGAGGGAGCGGCGGGGCGCCCCCGTCGTTCCGTCGGGTGTTCGCGCACGGGCGACTGGAACGCACTACGTGTAGCCGTCGCTCTTGGGCGACGCACCAGGTGCTGTCGGGGCCGTGGCCTGGCCGGGCTGGCCTGGTTGAGCTCGGTCTGGGCGTGCTGGTGCGACTGGTTGCGTTGTTGGTGCGTGCTCGGCGGACCTTGCCGGGTCATGGAGCACTGTCGCGGCGCGGAGCGCGCTTTGGTTGCGGCCCTGGTGATGGGCGAGGTCCATCCGGCGGAGCTGGCGGGTCGGCTGCATCCGCTGGACTTCGCGGATCCGGCGGCGGGTGCTTGCTTCGCGGCGGCGCTCGAGCGGGGCCGGTGTGGCGGCGCAATGACGGATCTGCCGGAGGTGCTGCGGAGTCGGGGGGCGCTGCGTTCGGACGGTTATCCGATCCGCGAGTTGCTGGCGTGGCTGCCCGCGCTGCCGGTTCCGGCACACCCTGAGGCGTGGGCCACTCTGGTGGTGGCCGGGTCGATGGGCCGGGTGGTACAGGCCTGCGGGATCCGGCTGCAGCAGGCGACCCTCGCAGGCGAGGGGCGGCCCGGGGCGGGTCGGGTGTTGACGATGGCGGCTGCGCAGCGCGCCACGCTGCACGGGGCGGTGCGCCGGTGGGATGCGCTGCCGGCGAGCTGGCGTGCCTCGGTGCCTGTCCGTGCCGGGCGTCCGCCGGCGCTGCCCCGCACCGTCGCGTCGGGTGACGGGCTCGGGAGAGTGATGGAGCGTGAGGTGCTGGCCGGGGTGGTCGCGGTGCCGGCGTTGCTCGATCGGCTCCGCTGGTTGCGGGCGGACGACTTCACCGACCCAGGGTTCGCGGCGGTGTTGGGCACGGTGCGGCGTCTGCACGCCGAGGGACGGCCTGTCGATCTGGTGACGCTGGCCTCGGCGGTGTCGCCGGCGGCGACATCCTTCGCTAATGAGCGGCCGACCGTCGACGCGGCCGCGGCGGTCTGTGCCGAGTTGCGGCCGCAGGAGGTGCTGCCGGCCACGGTGCCGTTCCTGGCCCGTCGGCTGGTTGAGGATGCGGTGGTCCGGCATGCCCGTGGCGCGGGAGAGGACCTGGTGTCGCTCGCTGTCGCGCCGGCGTCGGCCGGAGGCCTGGGGCGGCCGATGCTGGAGGCGGCGCTCGCCCGGCTCGATGCCCTGCGACCTGAGGCGGAGCGGCTCGAGCAGGCGCTGCGGCCGGCCGTGGCCCGCACCGTCGAGACGACCCGCGCGCCGGTGCACCGTGTTCCGAGTCCGCGGGCGGCGTCGGGCCCGGACCGGCGCGCCGGCTGAGGCGGGCGGCGACGGGCTGGTGTTGTCGATCGGCAAGCTCGCCCCGGGCTCGGGTGCGGCGAGCTACTACCTCGAGCGGGTCGGCTGTCCGCTGGACTACTACGTCGGGCGCGGCGAAGCCGCCGGGTTCTGGGTCGGCCGCGGTGCCGTTGCGATGGGTCTGCGCGGTGCGCTGGACAGTCAAGATCAGGAGGAGACGTTGCGGCGGCTGCTCGCCGGGCAGGCACCGGACGGCACCCCGCTGGTCAAGCCGGTGCTGCGTGGTGATCCGCGCGGCCGGGTCCCCGCCGCGGTCGTTGCGGGTGCGATCGAGCGTGCCGCCGACAGCCGAGGTGTCGAGGTTGTCGAGCTGCTCCGTCCGGTACCGGGCGCGTCGGCCGAGCAGCTGGCCAGAGTCTGGGAGCAGACGAGTTGGCAGCTGCAGCGGGCCCGTCGCCGCCCGCACTGGCCGGCCCCGTCGATGCCCGCCGACGTGGCGCAACGGCTGCTGCAGGCCGCCGGGCTGGATCCGACGGCGGTGCTGGCGGAGCGGACCCCGACCGGCCGGATCAGAGACGTGGTGGCCCGCGCCTTGCGGCATCGTGAGGACCGGGTCGATGTCCGGCTGCCGGGTCTGGACCTGACGTTGTCGGCGCCGAAGAGCGTCTCGCTGCTGTGGGCGTTGAGTCCAGAGCGCCAGCACCCGGGCGAGCACGACCACACCGGTGGTGGGAAGGACGGTGTCGGGGGGCAGGTCCGGCAAGCCCATCGGGTCGCGGTGGCCGAGGCGTTGGCGTATCTGGAGTTGACCTGCACCGGCGCGTTGCGTGGCCATCACCGCGGCGATGGCACCGACCGGCATGTCACGACGGACGGGCTGATCGGGGCGGCGTTCGAGCATCGCAGCAGCCGCTGCGGCGACCCGCAGCTGCACACCCATGTCGTGGTCGCGAACCTGCTACACGGTGAGGACGGGAAATGGTCGGCGTTGAACAGCCGCGAGATCTACACCCAGGCCCGCACCGCCGGGTTCGTGTATCAGGCGGTGCTGCGCGGGGAGCTCACCCGCCGCCTCGGCGTGACCTGGATGCCGGTCCGCAACGGACAGGCAGAGATCGCCGGCCTGCCACCGGCGCTGCTGCGGCTGTTCAGCAAACGGCGGCAGCAGATCGAGGCCAGGTTGGAGCAGCTAGGCCTCGACAGCCCGGCCGCCGCGCAGGCCGCGACCCTGGACACCCGACCAGCCAAGCCACCCATGCATGGCGTCGACCCGACGAGCGACCCGACGAGCGACCCGACGAGCGACCCGACGAGCGACCGGCCGGACAACCCGGCAGCGGAGGATAGGCAGGTCGGTCTGCAACAGCGGTGGCGTGAGGAGGCCACCGCCGCCGGCCACGACCTGGACCGGCTCGAGGGGATCCTGCACCAGCCCGAGGCGGTGCGGCTGCTCGCGGCGTCGCGGGCCGCTGCCATCGGGTCCGGGCCGATCGCGACAGAGCTGAGCGATGGGTTGCTCGCCGCGACGGGCTTGACGGACAAGCGGGCGAGCTTCGACCGTCGCGACCTGCTCCGTGGGGTCTGCGAGCAGCTGCCGGCCGGCCTGCCGATCCGGCTGTCCGGTCTGCGGATGCTGGCCACCCGGGTGCTGCGCGACGACCGGGTCGTCCCGCTGCTCGGGGACGCACCGTTGGACGCCCGCCGCTACAGCACCCGTGAGCTGCTGGCGCTCGAGAACGACGCGCTGGCCCTCGCCGCCGCCCAACAACCTCCCATCGGCGCGAGTGTCGAGTCGGGCGAGATCGGCTTCCGTCCGGTCGGCGTCGTGCCGGTCGAGGTGCTCGCTGCTGCCGAACGGCAGGCAGCCGCGCGGGGCTGCACCGCCGAGCAGACCGAGATGCTGCGAAGGCTGCTGTCGAGCGGAGCCGGGGTCGAGGTCATCGTCGGTGCCGCCGGGTCCGGCAAGACCACCGCGCTGGCGGTCGCCGCGGACGCCTGGCGCAGCGCCGGCGTCGGTGTGCAGGGCACTGCGCTCGCCGCGATCGCGGCCCGGGTGCTCGAGGACAGCGCCGGCATCCCGAGCCGCTCACTGCAGCGGCTGCTCAACCAGCTCGACCAGCCCAGCCGTGACAGCGCTGAGCGACTCCTGCCGGTCGGGGGTGTGCTGGTCGTCGACGAGGCCGGCATGGTCGGGACCCGCGCCCTGCACCGGCTGCTGACGCTAGCTGCTGAGCGGCAGACGAAGCTGGTGCTGGTCGGGGACCCCAAGCAGCTGCCGGAGATCGAGGCAGGGGGGCTGTTCGCCACCCTCGCCGCGCGGCTGCCGTCGACCACGCTGCTCGGTAACCAGCGGCAGACGGCCCGGTGGGAGCAGCGGGCCCTGCGTGAGCTCCGCGACGGCGACGTCGCCAGGGCTCTGTCCGCCTACGCCGGCAAGGGCAGGTTGCGGATCGAGGACGGTATCGGTGAGTTGACCGCCCGGCTGCTGGGGGACTACGAGCAGCAGCTCAGTACGCACTGCCCGGAGCAGGTGCTGGTCATCGCGAGCAGCCGCGGCGACGCCCGCCGCCTCAATGCTCAGCTTCGGCAGCGGCTGCTCGAGCACGGCCACCTCGGCGCCGAGGAGCTGCGCGTCCCGCTCGCCGACAGCCGCGACGGCAGCACGCGTGGCGAACGGGGCTACCGGGTCGGGGAGCAGGTCCTGGTCACGGTGAACGACTACCCGCTGGGTCTGCTCAACGGCACCCGCGGCACCGTCACCGCCCTGCACCGCAATGACCAGGCCGTCACGGTCCGGCTCGACGACGGCCGCCAGCTGCACCTGGACCGTGACTACCTGCGCCGCGGCCACCTCACCCACGGTTACGCGCTCACCGCGCACAAGGCCCAGGGCGTCACCGTCGATGTCTCGCTGCTGTGGGGGACGCAGGCGTTGACCCGCGAGACCGGCTACGTCGCACTGTCCCGCGGCCGGCAGGCCAACTACCTGTACGCGACATGGGACCTGCTGCAACGCGACACCGGTCTCGGCGGATCCGAGGACCGCAGCGACCTGGACCGGCCCGCCCCGCAACACCGGCAGCCTGACAAGACAGCACGCCGCCAGCTGGCCAGAGCCGCGCTGGTACAACGGCTCGAGACCAGCGGCCAGCAACGCACCGCCCGCAGCTGGTGGCGCCGACGCGCCACCACACCGACGAGCCCGGCTCCGTTGGGCGCTAGGCGGCAAGCCAGTCCCGGTCGCTGACAACCCGGACCGCGGCTGGGAACGTCCGGTGCCGATCTGCACGATCCGGCACGCACGGCACGGCCCCCATCCACGGGGCCGAGTGATCGCACGCCCTTCAGATGCGGCCATGACACCGGACGTTCCCACCGAGAACGCTAGCCCGAACCTGCGATCCGGGAACCGGCGGCTGTGGACAACACGAACAGAACATGTGTTCGCTATCGTGTCGGTGGGGTCGTGATCGGGTGGAGGCCTGCTGATGTGGTTTCGCGTGACGTTCCGAGACGGCCGCACGATCCGGGTGGAGGGTGACGACGCCGGCTTCGAGACCTCCGGAGCGGTCCTCATCTATCGAGATGTGACCGTCATGCACGGCACCCGCCGGATCGTGGCGCGCCGGTTTCTGGCCGGCGACGGGGTCAGTCGCGTGGACCCGATCGACGGCCCGGGCCAACTCGACAGCTGACGCTGCGCCTAACGCGTCTAGTCGAGCCCGGACGCGGCCAGCAGCCAGTGGCGGATCTCGAGCGCGTTATGGGGTTCGGGGATCCGGTCGCCGGTCGGCTCGGCGCCGAGCTGCGTGACGTGACTGGCGACCCTCGGCGTCGCGTCTCCGCCCGAGCTGATCACGAGGTGCTCGCAGGTGACCAGCCAGCCGTCGTTACCGGCCAGCTGCGCGAGTACATCGTCGACCCGGGCCAGCAGGGCGCTGTCGAGATCTGGGTAGCTGCCGAGGTCGCGCCACCGGCCAGCTGCGCCGCCAGGGGCCAGCGCAATGAGCTGGAAGCTGCCGGCCGCTGCGGCCGTCGGCTGGCTCGTCGTGTCGAGGATGTGCTGCTGCATGGGGGCTCCAGCGGGTTGCGGGTCTGCCGGCAGTTCACTTTGCCCCGGCAGGTCGCGAGGTTCGCCGCTCGCCGCAAGGTTGTGGATCGTCATCCGCGGGACCTGCCGTCCTCGCGTGGCTTGCGGTCGGCGTTGCTCCTCCGGTCGACCGTGGCGTCCCACTCGCGGCAGGCATTGCGGCGGGCCTGGTTGACGAGCTGGTTGAACGGCAGTGACTTGCCCGGGAACAGTCGGCTGGCGACGGCACTGGCCTCGGTCCATGCCCGGACGTGCGTGTCGAGCGCGGTCCAGTCGTGCACCCTGACCTGCAACGGCCCGACGGTGACGGCCAAGGCCATGCCTCGCGGTGTGACCTGCCAGCGCTGCCGCCCATCGAGCAGGATCGAGCCGGTGGGGTAGGCCGCGCCAAACTCGGAGGAGCCGGCGGCGGCTCCCGGTGGCGTCGGCTCCAGCGGGGCGTCGAGGTCCGGCAGCCACGACCGGGCGTGGAACCTGGCGGTCGCCCACGCCAGCCCGGCGCTCATCGCCGAGGCCCCGTCCAGACAATGCACCGTCACCAGCCCCACCCGGACCAGCAGCTGCCGCTGGCCTCCGCTGCCGGCGGGCAGGGTGGCGACGCGGGTGTCGTCGTGACCGCGCGCGTCGATGCTCAGCGTCAGATCCCAGGCAGTCGTCATGCGGCCGAGCCTGGGGAGGGCACGCACCAGAACCGCAACCAACTGCACCAGTCAGCTGGGTGAGTCCTGATGCCACGCGCGTCCGACGTCTCGGTGCGGTTGGTGCGGTTCTACTGACCTGCGGAACGCACCGACGCACCAGTTCCTCGATGTCCACAGAATCCGGTTCGGTCCGCACGGCAGCATCTGGTGCGTCTTCGCTGGTGCAACTGGTTGCGTTATTGGTGCGTTCCTCGACGACCGTGGCTTCGCACCCCCGTGCCCCGGAAGGAGGACGAGTTGACATGAACCGGCGACATCGGGTCAGACTGCGGCACTCTCGCTCAATCCGACGGCCGGGAGGCGCCATGAGCGCTTCACAACTCCCGCCGCCGGCGCAAGGCCGAGAGGGGGGATCGGACCGGGTGCCGTGCGGCGGCACCCCCACCCGCCCGGCGTGGAAAAGCCTCCTTGTCGGATCACTGCTCGCGACCGTCCTCACCGGATGCAACAACGACAAAGGCGGCGTCATCCAACCCGTCGCGACCGGCTCGAGCCCCACCGCGTCAGCCAGCCCGACACCAGCCACCGAGCAGCAGGCGATCCTCGGCCAGTACCGAACCTTCTGGGCCTCGCTCACCCCGGTTTCCCGGATGCCCGCCACCCAACGAAGGGCAGCCCTCGCCCCCTACACGATCGACCCGGAGCTCAAGTCACTCGTTGCCGGCATGGCAAACATCAGCGCGAAGGGACAGGTCTTCTACGGCGCGCACCGTCCCCGCGCAACGCAGGCCTCGTTGTCGTCGGACGGAAAGACCGCGGTCATCAATGACTGCCAGGACTCGACGAAGACCGGACTGGCGCGTCGGTCGGACATGGCACCGCTGACACGAGGCGTTGTGCGCAACCACGTCGTGGTGACGATGAAGAAGGTCGCCGGCGTGTGGAAGGTGTACTTCGTCTCCCACACGAACACGCCATGTTGAGCCGCGGCAGCGTCCTGTCGGTCCTGGCCTGTTCGGCCGCGATACTGATGCCATCGGTATCCGCGCACGCGGAGGGGAAGCCGCCGGTCGTCACCGTGACAGGCGACGCGGTGAACGGGGCGATCGACACCACAGTCACCTCTCCCGGCACGTCATCCTCGACGAGCAACGCGGGATCCAAGTCCTCGTCGAATGACGGGGGAGTGACCTGCACCTGGAAGGCGGAGTCGGACTACTCGCAGCAGGTCTTCCAGTGGATGGGCGCTGATCCCAACGGCAGCTGGTATGACGTCACCTGCTCCGACGGCCGCCGCTACGCGGGCGTGTACGTGCCTCCGTCGGCCGGCAACATCCCACCCGCCGTCGTCCTCGCCGGATCGTTGGCGAAGACGGCCGCGAACAGCCTCCGACTGCCCGGACCCGCCGCCAGGCACAACCCTGCTGGGCATGCCCTGGTCGGACTGGCGACGTGGTGGTGGGTCGACCCGACGGCGTGGAAGCCGCTGAGGCAACGGACCCAGGCAGGTCCGGTCTGGGCCGAGGTCACGGCAACTCCGGTTAGTACAACCTGGGATGCCGGGGACGGCTCGACTCCGGTGGTGTGTGCGGGTCCTGGGACGCCCTACGACACGAGCATGCCGGCGTCGGAGCAGTCGACGGACTGCTCCTACACCTACCGGCGCAGCAGCGCTGGGCAGCCGCAGACCGGCCCATCGGTCAACGACCGCTTCTTCACGGTGACGGTGACGACGACCTGGCAGGTCAGCTGGACAGGCACCGCCGGCAGCGGCGGCACTCTGCCGCAGCTCACCACCTCCCGCTCCTTCCCGCTCGCTGTGGCGCAGCGACAGACCGTCGTGACCGGCGGGTCCGGATAGCCAAGTGCACACCTCACGGACCCCCCTCGTTGGTGTCAGGAGAAGCCGATGACGACCTCGTACAGCCCCGCGCCGATCCCGTCGCCGCCGGTGGGTCTTTCCGGCAATGGGCATAGGCCTGGCCGTTCGGGGCCGCCGACGCCGATGGTGGGGGAGAGGCTGCCCCGGGTGCGTCGGCCGCGGCGGCCGGCGCTCGCTGCCGGCGGCGCGCTGCTGGTGCTGCTGTGTGGGGTCACCAGTGCCGCGTTGGCGACGGCGGGGGAGCACCGGGTGCGGGTGCTGGCGCTGGCCCGGGATGTGCAGGCCGGGCAGGTCCTCACCGCCGCTGATCTGAAGGTCGCGGACATCTCCGGCTCGGGCATCTCCGCCCTCGGCGCGTCCGGCGTCGCTGCGGTCGTGGGCGAGACGGTCACCGCGACGTTGCCGGCCGGGACGCTGCTGAATCCGAGCATGCTCAGTGCCGTGCCGCTGCCGGGCGCGGGGTTGCAGCTGGTGGCGGTCGCGGTGAAGCAGGGCGGTGTCCCGGAGCAGGCCGTCCCCGGCCGCGATGTCAGCCTCCTGCGCGTGGTCACCTCCGCTGACCCGCGGGCGGCGGCGCCGACGGTGCTGGTCGCGAAGGCGCGTCTGGTGTCGGTGCGGGTGGACGCCTCGAGCGGTCTGGTGATCCTGTCGGTCCAGGTGCCGCAGGATGCGGCGGTCGCGGTGGCGCAGGCGTCGGCGGCGGGAGCGGTCGCGGTCACCTTGCTGCCGGTGACGCCGTGACCGCGGTCGCGCTGCTGTCCGCGAAGGGCTCACCGGGTGTCACGACCTGCGCCGTGCTGCTCGCCGCGGTGTGGCCGACGGCGGTGCTGGTGGAAGCTGACCCGGCCGGCGGTGACCTGCGGGCCTGGTACCGCGACCCGGCCGGAGAACCGTTGCGGCCGGACCTCGGTGTCGTGTCGCTGCTCGCCGCCCACGCCGCCACCGACCCCGTCGGCGCTGGTGCCGACGATGCTGCCGACCGCGGCCTGCTCGGCCATGCGCAGCAGCTGGCTGGTGGGTTGCCGGTGCTGATCGGTCCGGGCAGCCCCGCGCAGGTCGACACGCTGCGCAGCCAGTGGCGGCTGCTCGCGTCGGGCATCGCGGCCCACGACGGGGTCGTGGTCGTCGACTGCGGCCGCCTCACCCGCGCCGACACCGGCGCCGAGTCGGAGCCGACCCTGGACGTGCTGCGGGTCTGCGCGGCCAGCCTCATCGTCTGCCGCGCGACGGTCGCGTCGGTCGCCCACACCCGCGATCTGCTCGCCCGGCTGCAGGCGCACGCCCTCCCGGTGCAGGTGCTTCTCGTCGGCGCCGCTGCTGCGCGCGACGACACGGCCCGTGCGGTCGGCCTGTACCCCGAGCAGGTGCATGTGCTGCCGGACGATCCGGCGTCGGCCGCCGCCTTGACGGGGGTGTGGAACCGCAAGCTGGACCGTTCCCCGCTGCTCGGCGCCGCCCGTCGCGTCGCCGGCGCCCTGCACCGGCAGCTGCACGACCCGGCCCCCACCGCCGACGGCGCGACGTCGCCGGAGGCGCGGTCGCTGCTGGCGGTGACCTCATGACGCTGCTCGACTCGCCCCGCCCCGCACCGGCCACCTCCGACGCCACCACAGGCACCGCCGGCACCGCAGGCGTGGCGGCGGTATCGGCGGCACCCGACTACGCGCTGGTTCAGCAACTCCGTGGCACGGTCGCGGCCCGGTTGCGCGACATCCGCCGCGAGCGGGCCGAAGCGGGCCGGCCGGAGCTGAGCAGCGACGACGAGCAGCAGCTCGGGCGCAGCCTGATCGCTGCCGCTCTGGACGAGCACCGCCGCGCCCTCGTCCTCGACCGTGGGCACGGTCCTGGGCACGGTCACGGGTCGGTGCTGCCGACGGCGGACGACGATGCGGTCCTTGCCGGTGCGGTGGCCGCCGCGCTGTTTGGGCTCGGCAGGCTCGAGCCGCTGCTGGCCGACCCGGGCTGTGTGCACGTCGAGATCAACGGCTGCGACCGGGTGTGGCTCTACCGCGACGACGGCCGTATCGAGGCGGGCCCGCCGGTCGCGGACAGCGACGCCGAGCTGATCGAGTGGGTCCGCACCGCCGCCACCTACAGCGGGTTGAGCTCCCGCCCGTTCGACCTCGCCAACCCGTGGTTGGAGCTGCGGCTGCCGGACGGGTCCCGGCTGTGCGCCCTGATGGGGGTGGTCGACCGGCCGGTGGTGAGTATCCGGCTGTTCCGCTCCCAACGGGTCACGCTCGCGGACCTGGCCGCGCGGGGCAGCTTCGACGCGCAGCTGTACGCGTTCCTGCACGCCGCGGTGCTGGCCCGCGCCAACCTGGTGGTGTCGGGGGAGACCTTCAGCGGCAAGACCACCCTGCTCCGCGCGCTGGGCAACGCGATCCCCGCCGACGAGCGGATCGTCACCTGCGAGCACTTCCTGGAGCTCGGCTTCGACCGGCTGCCTGAGCTGCACCGCGACGTCGTCGCGATGGAAGAGCGGCTGCCGAATGCCGAAGGCATCGGCGCCATCACCCTGCACGAGCTCGTCGAGCATTCCCGCCGGCTCAACCCTGACCGGCTGATCGTCGGGGAGGTCATCGGCGGGGAGATCATCGCGATGCTCGACGCGATGACCCAGGGCGAGGACGGGTCGCTGTCGACCATCCACGCCCGCGACAGCCGCGGCGTCTTCGACCGGATCGCCACCTACGCCCTAACCAGCCCGCACCGGCTGCCGGTCGAGACCAGCGGCATGCTGCTCGCCGGCGCGCTGGACTTCGTCGTCCATATGAGCAAGACCCGCACCCCGGACGGGCGGGTGTTCCGGCACGTCAGCAGCGTCCGGGAGGTCCTCGGCTTCGACGGCCGGCAGGTCCTGTCGTGCGAGGTGTTCGCGACCGGACCTGGCGAGGTCCGGGCCGCGCCGGCTGCCCCGATCAGCCCGGACCGGGACCGGCGCCTCGCGGCCGCCGGCTACGACCAGCACGACTGGGCCGCCAACCCCGTCCCGCCCGCCACCACAGGCTTTCCGCGGGGCCCGCGGTGAGCGGCCGCGCCGTGCTCGCGCTGCTGCTGGGTGCCGCTGCCGGGGTGGGGGTGCTGCTGATGCTGGCCGCGTTCCGGGCACCCGCACCGGCGACCCGGCGCGCGCCGGCCCTGATGCGGCTGTCCCCGCAGCAGCTGCGGCGGGTCGCCGTCGCGGTCGCCGTCGGTTTGCTGGTGCTGGTGGTGACCCGCTGGATCGCCGCCGGTGTCGGCACCGGTGTGCTGGTCGGGTGCTGGGAGCGGGTGTTCGGTGGCACCCGCCGCGGCAAGGCCGCCACCGCCCGGCTCGAAGGGCTGGCCGGCTGGACCGAAAGCCTGCGTGACCTGGTCGCGACCGGCATCGCACTGCCCGAGGCGCTACCGGCAGCCGTGGCCAGCGCCGCCCCCGTCCTGCAGGCTCCGCTCGGTCGGCTCGTCGACCGGTTGGCCGCGCGGGAACCGCTCGAGGCGTCGCTGCGCGCCCTCGGTGATGACCTTGATGACGGCGGCGCCGACCTGGTCGTCGCCGCGCTGCTGCTGAACGCCCGCGCCCAGGGCCGAGCCCTCGAAGCCGTCCTGACGGCGCTGGCCAGCAGCCTGCGGGCAGAGCTGCGGGTCCGGCGCACCATCGAGGCCGAGCGCCGCAGCACCCGGCGGGCGGTGCAGATCGTGGTCGCCGTCACGCTGCTCACCGCACTCGGGCTGTGCCTGGGCAACCCGACCTACGTCGCGCCGTACCGGACCGCGGCCGGGCAGCTGATGCTGGCTGTGGTCGTCGCGGTGTTCGCCGCCGGGTTCGGCTGGCTCGCGCGGCTGTCCCGGCTGCCGGCGGCCGCCCGGCTGCTGCCCGCTGCCGCACCCGGCGGGGGCGCGTCATGACACTGGCGCTGCTCACCGGCCTCGGCGTCGGGCTCGGCGTGTGCCTGATCGTGGTCGGGCTGCGCCCCGCACCACCGACCCTGACCGCCTCGCTGCAACGGCTGGACCAGACGCCCGGTCCTCGCCGGACGACGCCCGACACCGTGTCCGGCACCGGGACCGAGTCCAGCCTGGACACGCTGCGCCGTTGGGTCGGGCTGCGGACCCTGCCCTCGGTCGAGCGGACCGGGCTGGCCGCCCTCACCGGCGACCTCGACCCCGACCTCGCCGTCACCAGCACCGCCCCCGATGTCCACGCCGGCACCAAGGCCCTCGCCGCCCTCGCGGGCCTGCTGGCACCCGCGCTGCTCGCCGCCGTATTGGCCGCCGCCGGCCTCGGGCTGCCGCTGCTGGTGCCGCTGTGGGTGTCGCTGTCCGGCGCGCTGGTCGGCTACCTGCTGCCTGACCTGCGGCTCAAACGACGCGCCGCCGACGCCCGAAGGACCTTCCG
>CAMLIA010000128.1 GCA_946479905.1 uncultured Frankiales bacterium
TTCGGGCCGGTGCTCACCGAGGTCGGGCGGCTGCCTGCCACCGGGGCCTACCGGCGGGTCGTGGGCTACATCGTGCCGTCGACCGGCCCGCTGCAGGACGCGGCCGCCGAGCTCCCGTACAGCGAGACCCCGCTGACCCGGATCGTCGGCGCCACCCTCCAGATGCCACGCGAGGCCGACTTCCGCGACGACGTCGAGCAGCTCGTCGCGCTGAGCCGCGACAGCTCGGTCGACTCGCAGGCCCGGCTGATCCGGCGCCAGCTCGTCGACGACGCGGAGTGCCAGCGGATGGCGCAGGCCGCGGCGCAGCTGGTCGGTGACTACGGGTGCAGCGCGCTGGCCGCAGCGGTGCTGAGCGTCCGCACCCTCCTCGGGACCGCCGGTCCCACCGTCCTTGCCGCGACCGACGTCGAGCTGCCGCCCACACCGGTCATCCCGGGCTGGCTGCCGACCAGCATCGCGGAGTGGCGCTGGACGCCGGAGTCGGCACTGCGCGCGCTGCGGCCGCTCCTGCACGAGGTCCAGCAGCGGCTGCTCGCCATGCAGGACCCGGTGGTCGGCTCGATGCCGAAGGTGACGGGTGAGCTCGGCGCGGCGCAGTACGCCCTCGACGACGCGATCCGCAGCACGCGTGCGGTCGGGGAGGCGCTGGACGCGAAGCTGCTCGAGTCCGCCGCCGCGGCGCAGCTCGAGGTCCCTGTGCTGCTGACGCTGCTCGAGGAGGCGCACACCGAGCTGGGAACGACCGCGGCCCTGGCCCCGATCGTGGCCGCAGCCGTCGACGCCTACGCGGACGTGATGCTCCCCGGCAACAAGGAGCGCGTGATGTCCGCCGTCGTCGCCGCCGAGGTCGTCGCCCGGACGGGCCGGCCCGGCGGGGACTCTGGCTACCCCTCGTTCGACATGCTGCGCATCGGGCCCGACGTGCCGAGCCCGCTGGTCACGGCCGACGCGCTCCAGGACCTGGGTGCCCGCAAGCTCTACGGCACGACCGTCGGCCACTTCGGCGGCTTCCTCGACGAGGACTGGCGGAAGTGGGACTACCTGTGGGGTCGGCTCGACGGCACCGCCCAGCTGATGCGGCTGATGGCGGGTGCGGAGGAGGAGACCGCCACGCACCAGCAGCTCGTGCTCGCCGCCGAGCAGAGCTCACAGGACGCGCTGCTGACGGGACTCACCGCACTCAGTGACGACAAGAACGACGTCGTCGCTCAGAAGCTCAAGACCCCGCAGGGCCAGGCGATCGTGCGCAACGCGCTGCAGGCCGTGCTTCGTGTGCTGCTGCGACCCGAGCGCCAGCCCCCGCCGCGGCGGTGGCGACGGCTGCTGTGGGTCGTCGCCACGGGCGCGAAGCCGCACGGCCTCGTGGAGCGGGCAGCCCGCTGGCTGATGCAGCCGGCCCGGGACGCCGCGACCGCGTCGTACTCCGATCCCGCGGCACTGCCCAAGCGCGTGCTCGTCGCGGCGCTGGCCCCTGTCGTCGCGCTGATCGCCGCGACCGGCCTGGTCGTCGGTCTCGCGATCGGGGTCTGGCTCGGCTGAGTCCTAGCGGACCGCGTCGCCCTTGCGGATCCGCGAGAACTCGCCCTCGTCGCGGTGCACGAAGACCTCACCGCCGCCGTGCTCGCGCAGCCAGTCCTTCGCTGCGTGCTCGGCCTTCTCCTGGGTGGGGTGGGTGAAGAGCACGCCGCCCTCCTCCTGCCGCACGTTCCAGAGCTCACCGTCGGGGATCACGTGAAGATTCGCCATGTCCGGCGCCTACCCCGTCCGTTCCGCGTAACACCGGCAGGTTTGACGGCACCCGAGGATCGGAACATCCTGAATTGCGCAGAACCTTCAGGCGTCCAACAGTGGGGCAACTCGATGGTCAGGCGCATCCCGGTGATCGCCCCGCCCACCCCGGTCCCGCTGCGCCGCTCGCTGCGCGTCAGGGGAGCTTTCGTCGTCGGGCTCCCCTCGCTGGCGCTCGTCGCCACCGTGGTCGTGCTGCTCCTCGTCGTCCAGGACGGCGAGGGCCGGTCTCAGGTGAGCTCCACCCTGGCGCGGGTCAGCATCGTCGTCGCCGTGCTCGGCCTGGTCGGGGGGATCGGCGGGTCCGCCGTCCTCATGGGCCGCCTGGTGCAGTGCGTCCGACAGCTCGAGTACGACGCGCACAAGCTCGCCGCGGGCGCGGTCATCACGCCGACCACGAAGCCGCGGTCCGACGAGCTCGGCACGCTGACGACGGCCCTGCGGGAGGCGTCGGAGGTGATCGCCGACCAGTCGCGGCGGCTGCAGCTCGCCCTGGAGGTGGGCCGCATCAACGTGTGGGAGGTCGACGAGCGCGGCGACATGGTGATGCAGGGCGACCGCGCCGACGAGTACGGCCCCACCATGGAGTCGGGCCTGGCGACGCTGCGGCCGGCGCACGCCCAGCAGGTGCGCGAGGCCGTGCAGCAGGTGCGCGCCACCGGTGAACCGCGCGACTACGAGGTCCAGTCGGCCCGGGACGGCCGGTGGTTCGCCGGTCGGATCATGCGCTCGTCACCGACGGACACGATCGCCGTGTCGATCGACGTCACCGCCCTGCGGCGCGCCCAGGAGGAGCTGCGCGCCAGCGAGGCGATGCGGGCCCGGGAGGCACTGGCGGCGAGCGAGCGGCGCGGCCGCCTGCACGCGCTGCTCATCGGGTCAGCGGGTGAGGGCATCGTCGCGCTCGACACCGAGGGCATCTGCACGTCGGTGAACCCGGCCGCAGCGGCGATGCTCGGCTACGAGCCCCACGAGCTGGTGGGTCGCGACTTCCACTCCCGGTGCCACCACTCCCACCCGGACGGCATGCGGTACCCGGCCGAGAGGTGTCCCCTGATCCTCGCCGCGACCGAGGGACAGGGCGCGCGGGTCGACCACGAGGTCTTCTGGCGCGTCGACGGCACCCGGCTCCCCGTCGCGTACGTCGCCTCGCCGCTGACCGAGGGCGGCCGGCTGCACGGGGCCGTCATCACGTTCACGGACACCAGCGAGCGCCGTGCCGTCGACGCCGAGCGGGAGCGGCAGGCGGCGCGGCTGCGGCGCGGCATCGACGCGGGCGAGCTGCTGCTGCACTACCAGCCCAAGGTCGACCTGAAGCACGGCGGGTGCCGGTCGGTCGAGGCGCTCGTGCGCTGGCAGGACGGCGCGGACCTCGTCCACCCCGACGCGTTCATCCCGGCCGCGGAGACCGGCGGCGTCATCGGGCAGCTCACCCGCTGGGTCGTGGACGCTGCCGCCCGGCAGGCCGCCGAGTGGCAGGCCGCCGGACGCCGGCTCCGGGTGGCCGTGAACCTGTCGGCGCTCAACCTGGCCAGCGACGAGATCGTGCACGTGCTCGTCGGCGCCGCGGAGCGGCACGGCATCCCTCCGTCGCTGCTCGAGGTCGAGCTCACCGAGTCGGCGGCCGCCAGCAACCCGGACACCGTGGTCGCGGTGCTCACGCAGTTCGCCTCGCTCGGGGTGCGCGCAGCCCTCGACGACTTCGGCACCGGCTACTCGTCGCTGAGCTACCTCAAGCACCTGCCGCTGTCCGCGCTGAAGATCGACAAGTCGTTCGTCATGAACATGCCGCAGGAGCCGCGCGACCGGGCGATCGTGGCGTCCACCGTGCACATGGCGCACAGCCTCGGCGTCGCCGTCGTCGCCGAGGGCGTCGAGACCGAGCAGGTGCTGAGCCTGCTCAAGGAGGCCGACTGCGACGTCGGGCAGGGCTACTTCTGGAGTCGCCCCGTCGAGGCCCGCCACCTCGAGCACTGGCTGACGCCCGACGAGAGCCCTCGCTGACGAGCGGGTGACTAGCCACAGAAGTGCGCATACCAGGCTGATGATCTTGTCATCGGACTAGCCGATTCAGCCCTAAAGGGCCATCTGCGGCGAGCGTCCCGTTGGTCGATGTTGTGGAGATGAGGCCGGCGCGCGCCCCGAGCACGAGGGTCCGGCCGCCTGAGGTCACGATCCTGTGCGGCATGTGCGGCGCGGCCAGCGTGGCCCTGTTCGCGCTGTACCTCTGGCCGCTGAGCCCGAAGTCGCCGGCAGGGACGGACGGCGTGCTGTCGGCGTTCGGCGCCGTCCTGACCCTCTGCCTGCTCCGGGTGCGCCGCGTGCCGCGTGTCGTGCTGCACCTCGTGGTGCTGGTCTGGCTCGGGGGCATCACCTGGGGGGTCATCGACTCCGCGACGCCGCAAGGCGCCACGGGTTCAGCAGTGACCTACACCTGGACGCTGCTCTACACGGCGTACTTCTTCACCGAACGGCAGGCGCGCGGCTACGCCGCGCTCACGTCGGTGCTGTTCCTCGCCGCGTGCGTCGTGGCCCCCTTCCAGGGCATCGTGGCGGTCTTCCTCGTCGTCACGCTCACCTGCGTCGGCGGCTGCGAGCTGCTGCTGCGGATGCTGCAGCACCTGCGCACCGCGGCCCTGCGTGACGAGCTGACCGGCCAGCCCAACCGCACCGCGCTCGTGACGGAGGGAGCGGAGGCGATCCGGCAGGCCCGGCGCCGCGGCGCGCCGCTGACGGTCGCCCTGCTCGACCTGGACCACTTCAAGCAGATCAACGACGAGCGCGGCCACGCCGCCGGCGACGCGGTCCTGCAGCAGGTCACGCAGTGGTGGAGCGAGCAGCTGCGCACCGGCGACTCCCTCTACCGCTCCGGCGGCGACGAGTTCGTGCTGCTGCTGCCTGGCGCGGCCGAGCGGGAGGCCACCTCGCTGCTGCGCCGGCTGCAGGCGGCCTCACCGGCCCCCTGGTGCTTCGGGCTGGCCGAGATCAGGCCCGACGACGACCTCGATCGGGCGCTGGCCCGCGCCGACCAGCGGCTCTACGAGGCCAAGACCGCCCGCCCGAGCATCCCGGCGCCACGGCACGCGGCTCAGCCACGCAGCAGCCTCCACAGCTCGATCGGTGACTAGGCGCAACACAGGCACAACGAACCATGTGGTCGGCGCGGTTGCGGGTCGATGCACGCTCCATGAAGGCGGCCTGCCCCCCGCGCGTTCTCGGCCTGGCCCTCGCTGCCCTGTCCTGCCTGGCGATGGTGGCGCTGTTCGCGCTGCCCGAGAGCTCGGCCACCGGCCTGGCCACGGTCGTCCACGCCACCACGCTCGTCGTCGCGATCGGCGTGCTGCTCGGGGGACCGATGTCCAGCCCGGAGGTGCGCACGACCCGGCGGCTGCTGGCCGCGGCCGTCTTCATGTCCGGGGCCGGCATGGTCGTCGGGATCCTCTTCGCCAACGCTGACGGGGTCGTCCCCGTGCCCTCCCCGGCCGACATCGTCTCGCTGACGTGGCCGCCGCTCGCGGTGCTCGGCTTCTGGAAGGCCCCCCGTGGCCCGCGTGGCAAGACGGCCAACACCCGGCTGCTCGCCGACGCCGCTGTCACCACCTCCGCGCTGCTGTTCGCCAGCTGGCTGATCTTCCTGGGACCGGTCGCCGGCCACCACAGCGGGTCGCCGCTCACCACGGCCGTCCAGGCGGCGTACCCCCTTGCCGACGCGTTCACCGCGGCCCTCGTGCTGGCGCTGCTGCCGGTGGTGCGGACGGAGCTGCGCGGCTTCTTCGACTTCGTCGTGGCGGGCATGGTGCTCGCTGCGCTCGGCGACTCCTGGGCGACGTTGCGCATCGTGGAGGACGGCGTCTCCTCCTTCGGGTGGCACGACCTCCCGATGCAGCTCGGCCTCGTCTTCCTCGCGCTGGCGCCGCTGCGCCGCCGCACCCCTGGCCAGCCGACCTGGTTCCGACGGGCCGTCGACTCCAACCTGCCGATGGTCAGCGTCGTCCTCGCCGGCGCCGTGGGTCTCACCTACGTGGCGACCGGCCACGAGCTCGGGCTCACCGACTGCATCCTCGGCGCCCTGATGCTCACCGCGACCGTCAGCCGTCAGCTGCTGCACGCGTCGGAGCTGATGCGGCTGGCCGAGCTGCACCGGTACACCGCCGAGCACGACCCCCTCACCGACCTGGCGAGCCGGCACGCCTTCCTCACCGAGCTCGCCGACCAGCTGTCCGGCCCGGTGGCCATCGTGCTGTTCGACCTCGACGGCTTCCAGGAGGTCAACGACGCCTTCGGCCAGGACGTCGGCGACGAGGTCCTGCGCACGGTCGCCAGGCGGACACGGGAGATGAGCGCACCGCACCTGGCGGCGCGGATGGGCAGCGACGAGTTCGCGGTGCTCGTCCTGGGCAGCGATCCCGCTGCGGCGGCCGCCGATCTCAGCGCGCGGCTCGCCGGGTCGCACGCCCTCAAGACGGACGCCTTCACGCTGGACCTCGGCTGCAGCGTCGGCTGGGTCACCGGGACCGTCGGCGACCGGCCGGAGGACCTCGTCGCCCGTGCCGACCTCGCCCTGCACGCGGCGAAGTCCGACCCCACCAGGGTCGTCCGCTACCACGCGGCCCTCGGCGCCACCCGCCACCGCCGCCGCCTGCTCATCGCCGGTCTCGCCCACGCGGTACGACGTGGCGAGATGTCGCTCGTCTACCAGCCCGTCCAGTCAATGGCCGACGAGCGGCCGGTCGCGGTGGAGGCCTTGGTGCGGTGGCGACACCCGCAGCTCGGGAACGTGCCGCCGGCGGACTTCATCGCGCTCGCCGAGGACAGCGGCCACATCGTCGACATCGGCACCTGGGTGCTGCAGCAGGCCATCACGCAGCTGTCCTGCTGGGACGCCGGCGGCGTCGCGCTGCCGCAGCTGTTCGTGAACCTCTCCCCGAAGCAGCTCACCGACGACCTGCCCGAGCTCGTGCTCGACCTGCTCGCCGACGGCGGGGTGTCCCCGGACCGGCTGGTCCTGGAGGTCACCGAGAGCCACCTTCCCGACCTCGCCGCCAGCGCCGCCCTCGCCCGGCTCCGCGCCGCCGGGGTGCAGGTGGCCCTGGACGACTTCGGCTCGGGCTACTCCAGCCTCGCGCAGCTGGTCCGCCTGCCCATCGACATCGTCAAGCTCGACCGCGACCTCGTCACGAACCTCGACGAGGACGGCGGGGAGGCCGTGCTCACCGCCGCGGTGGCGCTGGCGCGCTCGCTCGGCATGCGGAGCGTCACCGAGGGGATCGAGACGGCCGCCCAGCTCGCGGCGGTCCGGCGCGCCGGTTCCGACCTCGGCCAGGGTTACCTTTTCTCCATGCCCCTGCCCCCGGACGAGCTGCGCTGCCTGCTGCCGACGGCCCGGGACCTCGTGCACGCACCACGACGGCGCCGATGACCCGCCGACGCCGTCCCGCCGCGGTCACGATCCTGTTCGGCATGACGGTGATCGCGGCCCTTGCCTGCGTCGTGATCACCATCCGGCCGCTGAACCCGGCCGCGTCCCGCCAGCTGCCCGCCACGATGGGCGTGGTGGCCGGGTGCCTGGCGGTCGTCCTGTGGCGGGCGAAGCGGGTCCCGGCGGCCCTCCTGCACGGCATCGTCCTGGTCTGGCTGACGGCGATCACGCTCGGCATCGTCAACGCCGCGACCCCGCAGGGCGCCACCGGACGGGCCGTGCTGTACACGTGGATGCTGCTCTACACGGCGTACTTCTTCACCGAGCGGCAGGCCCGGACGTACGCCGCCCTGACGACCCTCGCCTACCTGGGCGCCTGCGTCGCGCACCCCTTCCAGGGCATCGTGGCGGCCTTCCTCGTCGTCATGGTCACCTGCATCGCCGGGTGCGAGCTGCTGATCCGGATGCTGCGCCAGCTGCGTACCGCCGCTCTGCAGGACGAGCTGACCGGGCAGCCCAACCGGGCCGCGCTGGTGTCCCAGGGGTCGGAGATCATCCGGCAGGCCCGGCGCCGTGGCCGGCCGCTGACCGTGGCGCTGCTCGACCTCGACCACTTCAAGCAGATCAACGACGAGTTCGGGCACGCGGCCGGTGACGAGGTCCTGCAGCGCGTCACGCGGGAGTGGCGGGAACGGCTGCGCACCGGCGACACGCTCTACCGCTCCGGTGGGGACGAGTTCGTCCTGCTGCTCCCCGACGCGACCGAGCAGCAGGCCAGCCAGCTGCTCACCCGCTTGCACGAGACGTCCGAGATCGCCTGGTGCTTCGGGCTCGCCGAGGTGCAGCCCGACGACGACCTCGACCGCGCCCTGGCGCGTGCCGACAAGCGCCTCTACGCCGCCAAGAGCGCCCGGGTGCCGGTCCCGCGGCTAGCGAGCGAAGACCTCGGTGAACGGCTGCGCGCTGCTCGCTGAGCCGAGGTGCTCGCTGATCCCGAAGCTGTCCTCGAGGGTGCGCAGCAGGCTGTAGTGGTCGTAGCCGGTGGTGACGGTCGCGCCCTGCCGGAGCCGCGGTGAGACGAGCACCGCACCCGTACGGCCACCGAGACCGAGGCCCGCGCAGCTCGGGCAGGCGTAGTCGCTCGCGTTGCTCAGCACGGCCGTCGGGTCCGACGGCACGAACCCCTCGTCGAAGTTGACGATGAGCAGCCCGTTGTGGCGCGCGAGGTAGCTCAGCAGCGCCGGCAGGTTGCGCTTGAGGAACGCGTCGGCGGTCGTGAGACCACCGGCCTTCTGTCCCGCGCAGGGGTCGTCGTGGCCGTCGTTGCAGGTGTCCGGCGTGATGAAGGAGAAGGCCGGCAGGGTGTTGCGCGCGAGGTCCTTCGCCAGGTCGGTGAAGGGCCGCTGGTGGGCGGCGCAGCGGGCCTGGTCCTCGATGACGTCGGGGAAGTAGAGGAACGGGTTGTGCCGGTCCGCGTAGTTCTTGGCGCCGGTGGTGCTGTTGCCCTGGTACGGGTCCGGGCTCAGGTCACCGGCGGCGTACTTCGCGTGGAAGCACGGGGTCGACGTGCCGTCCTGGTAGGACCGCCACGACAGGTGCTTGTCCTCGAGCTGGTCGGCGAGGTGGCGGCCGCCCCGCAGCCCCTGCCCCTGCACGCACGACCAGAGGCTCAGCCCGAGGCAGTCGCCCATGGTCGGCGGGTACGGCGGCTGCCCGCTCACCATCGAGATGTAGTTGTCGAGGCTGGCGTGGCCGGTGCCGTAGTAGTTCGGCAGGAAGACGCCCTTGCGCCGCAGCGCCTTCAGGTAGACCGCAGGACTGTCCGGGCCGAACGTCTCCGACGCGTCCTCGTTCTCCTCCGTGAGGACCACGACGTGGTCGAAGTGCGGGATGCCCTCGAGCCCGCGCGGCGCCGCGGTGGCGTGCGGGGCGGCGGTGAGGGCCAGGGCGGCCGCGGCAGCGGCGAGCAGAGCGAGGGGGCGGCGGTTCATGCCCTCGGTCTTCGCCACCCCGGCGCCGAAGCCTGCCCAACGGACCGTGAACGCCGCGTGAACCGTCAGCTCGCGCGCGCGGTCTCCTGCTTGCGGCTGGCCTCGTAGTCGGCCCACGCGTTCATCAGCTCGAGCTCCACGGCTCCGCGGTCCTCGGCCGGTTCGGCCCCGGGCTGGTCGATCTCGTCGAGCTTGGTGAGGGCGCGCCAGAGCCGCTCCTGCGCCGACCGCTGCTCCGGGACCATGCCCTCACGCTGCCACGGGCTCCGCGGCGGTGTCAGCAGTCCGCCCGGGCGGTTGGATCATGGTCCGTTGTGAGGGCTAGCGCTGGCCCTGGTAGAGCTTGTAGACGACGTAGACCGCGAACCACGCGACGGCCAGGCACGCGACGACGAGCAGACCGGTGTACAAGTACTCGATCTTCACGAGTGCGACCCTATCGGGATGCGGTCTCTCGTCGTGAAGCTCACCGCCGGCGCCGACGCGCCCGAGCGCTGCCTGCAGGGCCTCACCGTCGCCTCCGTCGCGCTCGCCTCCGGCGCGGACGTGTCGCTGTGGCTCACCGGCGAGTCGGTGTGGCTCGCCACCCCCGGCAGCGAGCTGGAGCTGCCCGAGTCACCACCCGCCTCGGCCCTGCTCGACGCGGTCCTCGCCGGCGGTCGCGTCCAGGTCTGCACCCAGTGCGCCGCCCGCCGCGGCCTCACCGAGACCGACCTGAAGCCCGGGGCGGTCGTCTCCGGAGCGGGCAGCTTCGTCGAGCAGGCCCTGGCTGAGGGCGTACAGGCCCTCGTCTACTGATCCACGGAGCACTTGCTCACGATCGAGGGTCCGGAAAGCGCGCAAACGCTCCGTGGATCACCGGGGGTGGGCTGTCCACAGCGGCGGTACGACCTCCCCCGGCGTGACCTGTGCGGGCCCAGGCTGCCCGGATGCGGATGTCGGAGGCCCTGGCGATCGGGGTCGATCTCGGGCAGAGGTCGGCGAGGGCGGTGAGCGCCCGCGAGCTTGTGGCGGCGGGGGTCGACCTGCGGGCGGTCACGCTGCTCGTGAAGGCGGGCGAGGTCCACAAGCTGTGGCGCGGGATGTACGCCTTCGGACCCGTCAGCGACACCACCCGGGCGCACGCGGCCATCAAGCACGCGAAGAAGCGCCCCGGGGAGAGGGCGAAGCCGCAGCCCGCACCCGTGGTCACGGGGCTGCTCGCCGCCCGCGCGCTCGAGCTTCCGTGGGTGCCGGACAGCACGCACGTGCAGGTGCTGGTAGCCGCACACGTCCGGCGATCGTCGTACCCGGAGATCACGGTGCGCAGGTGCTGGGACGTCGAGGCCGTGGACACCTGGAGCCTGGCGGGTGCCCGAACGGCCGACGCGACCAGGGCGGTGTACGACGGAGCGCGCGAGTGCGCCAGCCTGCGCGATGTCCGTGGCCTCGTGCTCGGTGGTGTCAACGCGGGGGTCAACCCCGCGCACCTGATCACGCTGCTCGACAAGGGAGCCGTCGCCGCGACGGCCTGGACGCGGCGGGCTGTCCGCGACGCCACGCGAGGGTGCGCGTCGCCGCCGGAGGCCGAAGCGGTCGACGCCATGATCGGCTGCGGCTGGCCGTTCTACGTCAACGCCGACCTGTTCGTCGACGGCGAGTTCCTGTGCCGCCCGGACGTCTACCTCGTAGGTACCGGAGCGGGCGGTGAGCTCGACTCCGTGCAGGAGCACAACGCCACGCAGGCGCAGCTCGCGCACACCCTCAACCGGCACACGAGGGCCGCCAGGCTCATTGATCTCGCACACATGACGCCGACCCAGATGCGACTGGACCCGCCCTCTTTCGGACGAGCCGTCGTCGCGCTGGCGCAGGATCGGCTGGCGCGCGGGCTCGGCGACCCGCCAGGGCTGGAGATCCGCCCGCGCGGCCCACTGCTCCGCTGAGACCCCGGCCCCCGCTGGTGATCCACGGAGCACTTGCTCACGATCGAGGGTCCAGAACGTGCGCAAACGCTCCGTGGATCACGGGCCCAAGAGCTCAGTACGCGCCGGAGGAGCGGGCGACGGCGAAGAGGGTCTTCCAGAGGATCTGGATGTCCAGCGCGACGGACCAGTTCTCGACGTAGTAGAGGTCGAGCCGGACCGACTCCTCCCACGGCAGGTCGGCGCGGCCGCTCACCTGCCACAGGCCGGTCATGCCGGGCTTGACGAGCAGCCGGCGGTGCACGTGGTCGTCGTAGACGTCGACCTCGGTCGGCAGCGGCGGGCGCGGGCCGACGAGCGACATGGTGCCGGCGAGCACGTTGAACAGCTGCGGCAGCTCGTCGACGGAGTACTTGCGCAGGAACGCCCCGACCCTGGTCACGCGCGGGTCGGCGCGCAGCTTGAACAGCGGCCCGTCCGACTCGTTGAGCGCGAGCAGCGAGGCGATCTCGTCGTGCGCCCCCTCGCGCATGCTGCGGAACTTCCAGATGCGGAACCTGCTGCTGGCTCGGCCGACCCGCTCCTGGCGGAAGAACACCCGGCCGCGGTCCTCCATCTTGATCGCGGCGGCGATGCCGAGGAACGGCAGGGCGAGCGCCACGAGCAGCACCAGCGCACCGGCGATGTCGATCACGCGCTTGAGGACCCGGCGGGCCCCACCGAAGACCGGCGCCTCCAGGTGCAGCAGAGGCAGGCCGGCGACGGGCCGGACGTGGATGCGCGGGCCGGTCACGTCGGTGATCGCGGGCGCCACGATCAGGTCCGTGCCGGTGCCCTCGAGGTCCCAGGACAGCTGGCGCAGCTCCCGGCTCGACAGCGCCGAGGCGCCTGCCACCGCGACGGTGTCGATGCCCATCTCGGGCAGGCGGCGGGCCATGTCGCGGGCGGGGCCGACGTTGGGAAGCGACCGCTCGCCGTACCGCAGCTCGGGCTTCTTGTCGTAGTCGGGCAGGGCGACCGCCACCACGTAGAGCCCTGCGAAGGGCTCGCGGTCGACCTGCTCGGCGAGTGCGAGCACTTCGCTGACGGACCCGACGGCGACGACCCGGTGCACGCAGATCCCGTGCCTGCGCAGGGCGTGCAGCACGCGGCGCGCGCCGTACCTGGCGAGCAACAGGCCGACCAGGCCCAGGGGGACGGCGAGCGCGACGAAGCCGCGCGCCACCGACGCCTTGAAGGCGAAGGACAGGAAGCCGATGAGCGCGAGCAGCCGGATCGCGGCGTTGCCGACCCGCTTGAACTCCTCGAAGCCCACGCCGAGGAACCGCGCCTCGTAGCACCGGCCGGCGAGGAGCAGCAGCAGCCACAGCGGCGCGAGCCCCACGACCACGGCTCCGTAGGGGATGGTCATCCCACCTGCGGAGAGGTTCTCGATGTCGCCGATCCGCACCTCGTAGGCGGTCAGCGCCGCCA
>CAMLIA010000129.1 GCA_946479905.1 uncultured Frankiales bacterium
GGCGCCGGCTGGAACGTCATCAAGGTCGTGTGGGGGCGGCAGTGGGACGACCTGCTGGCCCGCGACGTCGACGGCGTGCTCGTCAACCAGATGAACACCACCCCGGACGGGCAGTTCCAGACCTACACGGTCGAGCCCGGGTCCTACACCCGCGAGCACTTCTTCGGCGGCGACCCGCGGCTGCGCAAGATGGTCGAGCACCTCACCGACGAGCAGATCAAGGGGCTGCCGCGCGGCGGCCACGACTACCGCAAGGTCTACGCCGCGTTCGACGCCGCGACCAAGCACGTCGGCCAGCCGACCGTGATCCTCGCCCACACCATCAAGGGCTGGACGCTGGGCAAGGACTTCGAGGGCCGCAACGCCACGCACCAGATGAAGAAGCTCACCGTCGACGAGCTCAAGGAGCTGCGCGACCGGCTCTACATCGACATCAGCGACAAGGCGCTGGAGTCGGGCCTGCCGCCGTACTACCACCCGGGGCCGCACAGCGCCGAGATCGAGTACATGCGGGAGCGGCGGTCCCAGCTCGGCGGCTCCATCCCGCTGCGTCGCGGGACGAAGGGGTCGCTGCCGCAGCCGCCCGCGTCGGTCTACGACGAGCTCAAGGCCGGCTCCGGCAAGCAGCCGATCGCCACCACGATGGCGTTCGTGCGGCTCCTCAAGGACCTCATGAAGGACAAGGAGATCGGGCCGCGGTTCGTCCCGGTCATCCCCGACGAGGCCCGCACCTTCGGGATGGACTCGCTGTTCCCGACGGCCAAGATCTACTCGCCGCTCGGCCAGCGGTACGAGGCCGTGGACCGCGACCTGCTGCTG
This sequence comes from uncultured Frankiales bacterium, assembly GCA_946479905.1. The sequence continues at coordinate 820 of CAMLIA010000129.1, forward strand.
TCCTACAAGGAGAGCGAGATCGGGCAGCTGCTGCACGAGGGGATCACCGAGGCGGGCTCGATGGCCTCGACGATCGCGGCCGCCACGTCGTACGCCACCCACGGCGAGCCGATGATCCCGATCTACATCTTCTACTCGATGTTCGGGTTCCAGCGGACCGGCGACCAGATGTGGCAGATGGCCGACCAGCTCGGCCGCGGCTTCCTGCTCGGCGCCACCGCCGGCCGCACCACGCTGAACGGCGAGGGGCTGCAGCACCAGGACGGCCACTCGCTGCTGCTCGCCTCGACCAACCCGGCCGTGCTGGCCTACGACCCGGCGTACGCCTACGAGCTCGCGTTCATCGTCGAGGACGGGCTGCGCCGGATGTACGGCGAGACCCCCGAGGACGTCTTCTACTACCTCACCGTCTACAACGAGCCCTACCCGATGCCGGCGATGCCCGACATCCCGCAGCTGCGCGAGGGCGTCCTGCGCGGTCTGTACCGGCTGCGGCCGGCGGACGGCGTGCCGGCCCAGGCCACCGTGCTGGCGTCGGGCATCACGGTGCGCGCCGCGCTGGCGGCGCAGGAGCTGCTGAAGAACGACTGGGGTGTCGGCGCCGACGTGTGGTCCGTGACGTCCTGGAACGAGCTGCGCCGCGACGCGCTGGACGCCGACGCCCACGCGCTGCTGCACCCGGAGGAGACGGCGCGCACGCCGTACATCACGGAGGCGCTGCTGGGCGCCCCCGGGCCGGTCGTCGCCGCCTCGGACTGGATGCGCGCCGTGCCCGACCAGATCAGCCGGTGGGTGCCGGGCGACTACGCGTCGCTGGGCACCGACGGGTTCGGCCGGTCCGACACCCGCGCCGCGCTGCGCCGGCACTTCCACGTCGACGCCGAGTCGATCGCCACCGCCGTCCTCACCGAGCTCGCCCGCCGCGGCGAGGTCAAGCCCGACGTGCCCGCCCAGGCCGTCGAGCGCTACCGGTTGCGCGACGAGATGGTCACCCCTGCCGAGCCGGAGCTCGGTACGGCCTGATCAGCGCGCCGGCGTCACCGTCATGGTGTACGTCGGGTCCGCGGCGTTCTCCTGAGGGGCGCCAGCCGCGGCGAGCAGCCCGGCCAGCAGCAGAGCCGGGAGGATCTCGACGAGTCGGACCTTCATGTGGGCTCGTGTACCCAGGGTCGGAAGGGGTACGCCTCGACCATGGAACGGGGTAGCGACAAGCACGGGGCCCGCGTCGACGAGGAGCTCAGCAAGGAGACCCGCGGTCTCGTGCAAGGCGGCCACGACACGCGTGCCGAGGAATGGCGGTCGGCCGAGCCGTCCGGCGAGGACCAGCCCGATGTCAGCGTCGACCCGGGCAGCGTGGACGACCGCGCCGAGCTCGCCGGGCTGCTCGGCAAGGAGATCTGGCCGGCGACCGGGGCGATGCTCCAGCGGCGGGTGCGCGAGCAGCACGGGCCGGACCGGATCATCGACCTGGTGGACCGGATCCCGGAGGGCCGGGTCTTCGACAACCTCGCCGACCTCTGGAACTCCCTCACCCCCTGACTTCCCTGATCCTGCGTGCAGCTGGCACGCCTCATCTGGAGTCCCCACGCTCAGCGCGACGGCCGGTGGGGCGCGGAGGTGCACGCAGGATCAGGGAAGTGCGGTGACGGTCAGCAGGGTGGCCTCCGTCCTGGCGGTCACCGCGACCGGGTCGGTGGCACGCACGGAGTCGCCCTCGGACAGGTCGCCCAGCTGACCGCTCACCACGAAGACGTGCCCGCTCACCTCGCAACGTGCGCCCGCCGGCAGGTGCAGGACCTCGAAGCGCCAGCCGTCGCCGACCACCGGGCCGTCGACGACCTCGTACGACACCTCGTCGGAGGTGGTGACGATCCAGGTCTGGACGAACCGCAGCTCGTCGGGACCATCGTTCCGCTCTGCGTGCACCACGCCGGCCCCGGTCCGCAGCACGGCGACCTGGCCGGGGTGCACGGTCGCTGACGAGATGCCCTGGTGCGCAAGGGATCCGGTCACGACATAGGTCACGATCACGAGCCCGGCGTGCGGGTGCTCGTCGAAGCCCGCACCGGGCGCGAGCACCTCGTCGTTGACCGCGACGACCGGCCCGAACGAGGTGTTCGCCGGGTCGTAGTGGTCGCCGAACGAGAAGCAGTGCCGCGTCACCGAACCGGGGCGCGTCGTCGTGAAGCGGTCGGCTCCGCGACGCACGTCCATGGGCCGATTGTGTCGGACCGCCTCAGAGATGGGGCAGGACCTCCGTCTCGATGAGGCGGAGGCTCCTCCATGCCTCCTCCACCGGCAGCCCGCCCATCAGCGGGTGCAGGCTGACGAACCCGGACGCCTCCGCCACCAGCTCCGCCGGCGTCAGCACCCGGTACTGGCCGGAGGCACGTACCTCGTCGGTCGAGGCGTACCGGACCCACCCGGTGTCCTGGCCGGCCTCCTCGGCCCAGCCGCCGTAGGAGCGCGACTCGTGCATGGCGGCGGGTCCCACGACCTCCCAGGCGGCATCGACGTCGTGCGCGACGTGCAGGAAGCCGGTGCCTCCCGAGTACAGCTCCCCCGGGTCCTTGAGCCCTGCCTCGGCCCGCGCGGCCCGGAAGTGGTCCCACCCCACCTGGCCGGACGGCATGAACCGCAGGCCGTACCGGACGGCCCGGTCGGCGGCCGGCCGGGAGTTCCCGCCCACCATGAGCAGCCGGCGCGGGTCCGTCGCGGGCCGCGGCGTGACGGTGACGGTCCTGCCGTCGTACTCGAAGGGCTCACCGGTCCAGGCCTGGAAGCAGGTCTCGATGGCCTCGTCGAGCAGCCGGCCGCGGCGGCGCTTGTCCTTGCCGAACATGGCGAACTCGCTCGGGACGTAGCCGGTGCCCAGCACGACGGACGCCCGGCCGTTGGCCAGGTGGTCGAGGACGGCGATGTCCTCGGCGAGCTTCACCGGGTCGTAGAGGGGGGCGGGGACCACGGACACGCTGACGGTCACGTTGCGGGTCCGCGCGGCGATGGCCGCGGACAGCATCAGCGCCGACGGGTTGTAGCCGTCCGGGCTGCCGTGGTGCTCGCTGACGATGATCACGGCGAAGCCGTGCTCGTCTGCCCACTGCGCCATCTCCAGCGCCGCCTGGTACCGCTCCGTCGTGCCACTGCCCGTCGGGTTGCGCAGGTCGAACCTCATGCCCCAGATCACCACGGGAGGCAGTGTGGTCCTTTCGGACCATCTTCGGGCAATCCGACCCGTTACGGCGCGTCCGCTGCCGAGAATGACGGCATGGCGCGACGGACCGTGCAGCAGCTCGAGGACCACCCGAACCTCACCGAGATCCTCGGGGTGCTGGCCCAGCTCGCCCACATCGGCGACCAGGACCTGACGGTGCTCGCCGAGGCCTGGACCAACAACAGCATGATCGCCGCCGCCAGGGACCGCGCCCTGGCCCCTGACAGCCCGCTGGTGCTCGAGGTGCTCGCCGCCTTCGAGGCGGTCGCCGAGCTGTTCTCCGAGGACCTCGCCGGCGAGGCGGCCTACGTCACCGTCGACCCGTCCGTCACCGTCACCGCGCTCAAGGCGGTGCGCGACGCGATCGCCGGCGCCTACGCGAAGCCGGTGCTGTCGAAGGCGGAGCACGCGGCCCTGATGGGGCCGTGGCTGACGGCGTACCCCGTGATCCGGGTCGAGGAGCCCGACCTCGGGCCCCAGGCCGAGCAGGTGAAGGCCGTGCTGGCCGCCCTGCCGCGACTGGCGGCCCGCTGCCACGACGAGCACGGCCAGGCGATCTTCGCCGCGCTCGTCGACCTGTCCTACGTCGACGAGTCGGACCGGCGCGGCGCCCGCGACTCGGCGTTCCAGGCCGCCGTGATGACCAGCCGGCGGCGGCTCTGGGCGCTCGTGCAGCGCTCGGGTGCCGAAGGGCTGTCGCGGCCCTGCTACTCCTGCGGCGCCAGCGCCGACCAGCGGGAGGTCACCCGGGTGCTGGAGCTGGTGTCCGACGCCGCCTGCGCGCTGCTCGTCGCCGACGCCGTCCCGGACGAGCAGCTGGCGCTGCTGACCCGTCCCGTCAGCCAGCTGATCCCGGAGCAGCGCCGGCCCTGATACAACGGTGGGATGGACGTCGTCGCCTTTGCCTCCCCTTCCGCCAAAGCTCCCTTCGAGCGCACCGTCGTGCAGCGCCGGGAGGTCGGGCCGCGCGACGTGCTGGTCGACATCAAGGCCGCCGGCATCTGCCACTCCGACATCCACACCGGCCGTGACGAGTGGGGGCCGGCGACCTACCCGCTCGTCCCGGGTCACGAGATCGCCGGCGTGGTCGCCCAGGTCGGCGCGGAGGTCACCAAGCACCAGGTGGGCTCACGCGTCGGGATCGGCTGCCTCGTCGACTCCTGCCGGACCTGCGACCACTGCCAGCGGGGGCTCGAGCAGTACTGCCTGAACGGCGCGGTCGGCACCTACAACAGCACCGGCAAGGACGGGCTGCCCACCTACGGCGGGTACAGCGCCCAGCTGGTGGTCGACCAGGACTTCGCGCTGACCATCCCGGACAGCCTCGAGCTCGACGTCGCCGCGCCGCTGCTGTGCGCGGGCATCACGATGTACTCCCCGCTGCGGCACTGGGAGGCCGGCCCCGGCAAGCAGGTCGCGATCGTCGGCATGGGCGGCCTCGGGCACATGGGCGTGCAGCTGGCCGCCGCGATGGGCGCGGAGGTGTCGGTCATCTCGCAGAGCCGCTCGAAGGAGGCCGACGGCCGGGCGTTCGGTGCGGCGGACTACTACGCCACCAACGAGGACGGCACCTTCAAGGAGCTGCGCAACCGCTTCGACCTCATCGTCAACACGGTCTCGGCGACGCTCCCGATGGGCCGCTTCCTGTCGATGCTGCGGCTGGACGGCACGATGGTGAACGTCGGCGCGCCGCCGGAGCCGCTCGAGGTGCCCGCGTTCTCGTTGCTGGGCAACCGCCGCAGCTGGGCGGGCTCCAGCATCGGTGGCATCCCGGAGACCCAGGAGATGCTGGACTTCTGCGCCGAGCACGGCATCGCGTCGGTGATCGAGAAGATCGGCCCCGACCAGATCGACGAGGCCTGGGACCGCGTGGTCGCCAGTGACGTCCGCTACCGCTTCGTCATCGACACGACGCTCATCTAGCGGCGGTCCAGGCCAGGAGGTCGTCGGCGCTCATGGCGTTGACCACCCGGTCCGGGGTCACGCCGGTCAGGTGGGCGCGCTCGCACCCGAGCAGCTGCCAGTCGAGCTGACCCGGGGCGTGCGCATCGGTGTCGATCGCGACCTTGCAGCCCGCCTCGAGCGCGAGCCGCAGCAGCCGCTTGGGCGGGTCGAGCCGCTCGGGCCGTGAGTTCACCTCGACGGCCACGTCGAACTGGGCGCACGCGGCGAAGACGATCTCGGCGTCGAACTCCGACTCCGGCCGGCCCTTGCCGCGCACCATCCGCCCGGTGCAGTGGCCGAGCACGTCGAGGTGCGGGTTGCTGATCGCAGCAACCATCCGCGGCGTCATCTCCTCCGACGGCATCCGCAGCTTGGAGTGCACCGACCCGACAACCAGGTCGAGCTGAGCCAGGAGCGCCGGCTCCTGGTCGAGCGTGCCGTCCTCGTTGATGTCGCACTCGATGCCGGTGAGGATGCGGAAGGGCGCCATCGACTCGTTGAGCGCCGCCACCACGTCGAGCTGCTCGCGGAGCCGGTCGGCGGTCAGGCCGTTGGCGACCTTCAGCCGCGGTGAGTGGTCGGTCAGCACCATGTAGGAGTGGCCGAGATCCCTTGCGGCGCGGGCCATCTCGTCGATCGGCGAGCCGCCGTCGGACCAGTCGGAGTGCACGTGGCAGTCGCCCTGGAGCGCCGCGCGCAGCGCCCGGGCGCCCTCGGGGACGGGCACGCCCTCCAGGTCGGAGACCCGGCGGAGGTAGTTCGGCTCCTCGCCCTGCAGCGACTCGGTGATGACCAGCGCGGTCACCTTCCCGATCCCCTGCAGCTCCGCCAGCGTCCCGTCGGTCGCGCGCCGCGACAGCTCCTCACGGCTCAGCCCGTCGACGAGCTTGGCCGCCTTGCGGAAGGCCTGCACCCGGTACGTCGGCTCGAGCGCCCGTTCCAGCGCGAACGCGATCGCCCGCAGGTCCTCCGCGGGATCCCTCACCGCACCTCCTTGAGCAGCACGGTCCACGCCGCCGCCCAGCACCCTCCCACGAGCAGTCCGGCGAGCACGTCCGAGGGGTAGTGGACCCCCAGCAGCACCCGCGACACGGCGACGACGAGGGGTACGACGAGCAGCAGCCAGGAGCGGCGGCCGAACCGCGGCACGAGCAGCACCGCCAGGACGGTCCAGAAGGCGGCCGCACCGGTGGCGTGACCGCTCGGGAACGACGACGTGGCCGGGCACGAGGCGGCGTCGACGCAGGGCCGCACCCTGCTGACGGCGTCCTTCAGCAGCGAGGAGATCAGCTCCGCGCCGAAGACGGTGACGAGGGCGTAGACGGCCAGCCGGCGGCGTACCAGGAAGGCGATCACCACGACCACGACCTCGAGCACCAGGGGCGCGCCGAGCTGGGTCACCGCGAGCACCCCGTCGCGGACGAGGCCGTGCGGGAGGGTGACGGCGCGCGAGGTCTCGTTGTCCAGGTCCTTCAGCGGCGGCCAGTGGTCGCGGACGAGGACCGTGAGCGGCAGCAGCAGACCGAGCACGACGAGGACCGAGGCGACCAGGGCCCCGTGCTCGCGGCGGGTCATGGCCGGTAGACGACCAGCGGCTCACGGGCGGCGCGCAGCCGCAGGGCGGAGGGTCCGTCGGACACCTCGCCGTCCCGCGCGATCCGCAGGTCGCCCTGCCGCGAGGTGACCTCGAGCCGGCCGACGACGCGCTCCTCGTAGACGCGGCTGCGCCCGAGCCGGCCGGTGAGCAGGGCGAGCGCCATCCGGGTCCGCGACCAGGGGCTGGTCGCGTCCACGAGCCGGACGTCGACGCAGCCGTCGTCCATCCGCTCGCGCCAGCTCGGGGCGAAGCCGCTCGGGTGGTAGTGCCCGTTGCCGGCGAACAGCGTCCAGAGGGTGCGGGGCTCGCCGTCGACGCTGACCTCGACCGCCTCGGCCTTGCGGAGCACGCGGGCGGTGGCGAGTGCCATCGCCGGCCACTTGCCGAGCCGCTTCTCGTGCTTCTCGCGCTCGTGCACGAGGTCGGGGTAGACGCCGACCGCGAAGGTGTTGAGGAACCACAGCCCGTCGCCGTCCGGGGCGGCGCTGCCGACCGACACGCGCACCGCGGAGCCCTCGGCCACGGCCTGGGCGACCTCCTCGACCGACTCCAGGCCGAGCTCGCCGGCGAAGTGGTTCAGGGTGCCACCGGGGACCACCGCCAGCGGCAGCCCCTTCTCCATGGCGATGCCGGCGGCGCAGTTGATGGTGCCGTCGCCACCCATGACGCCCAGCACCGTCGCGCGGTCGGCGGCGGCGCGCAGCGCCTGCTCGAGGTCGTCGGACGCGCGCACCAGCTCGGCCCGGGGCAGCAGCTCGGCCAGCGTCTTCTCGACGGCGTCGATCTGGTCGGCAGACCCGCCGCCCTCGTTCGCGACCAGGACGAGGCCCTCGCCGTCGGGCAGCGCCGGCGCCTCCACCGCGGCCCGACCGGCAGCAGGGGTCGCCGGGCGGCGCGGCCAGACCCGCTTCACGGCCAGCGCCGAGGCGGCACCGAGCGCGACACCGGCGGCGACGTCCCCCGGGTAGTGCACGCCGGTGTGCACGCGGCCCCACGCCACCCCCGCGGCCAGCAAGCCGACCGGGGCGGCCAGCGCCGGCTCCTCCAGCGCGACCCCGAGCGCGAACGCCGCGGCCGAGGCGCTGTGCCCGCTCGGGAAGCTGCTGGTGGTGGGCTGCATCGTCAGCTGGCGCAGCACCGGGACGCCGTCCAGCCCGGGGCGCGAGCGGCGGGTGGCGAGCTTGAGCGGGCCGTTCCCCACGGCGCTGGCCACGCCGAGCGAGGCGAGGCCGCGCACCGCGGCCCGCCGACGGCCGCTCACGGCCAGTGCGGCGGCGATGCCCAGCCACAGCCGGCCGTGGTTGGCGCTGCGGGTCAGCGGCGGCAGCACCGCGTCGAGAACGGGCGTGTCGGCCCGGGCGGCGGCGCTGAACGCGCGGCGGTCCCAGCTCTGCAGGCGTGTCAGCACGATCATCCTGTGCCCGGGTGGACGATCATCCACGCATGATCAGGAGCGTGGGTGCCGCCATCGAGATCGACGCACCGGTCGAGGAGGTCTGGGCGGTGCTGCGGGACGTCGAGCGCTATCCCGAGTGGAACCCGTTCACGGTGAGCGTGCAGACCGACTTCGCGCTCGGCTCCCCGGTCGACATGCGGGTGTGCCTGCGGGGCCGCCGGCGGCGCGACGGGACGCCGAAGACGATGCACCAGGTGGAGTACGTCACGTCGTACGTCGAGGGCAGCCGCGTCTCGTGGGGCGTCAACGTCGGGCCGGGGTGGTTCATCACCGCCGACCGCTGGCAGCAGCTGACCGACCTGGGTGGCGGCCGGACGCGCTACGAGACGGTCGACGAGTTCACCGGCGTCGGGGTCGGCCTCATGCTGCTGCTCATGCGCAGGCACATGGCCCGTGGCTTCGCCGACGTCGCGCGGGCCCTCAAGGCCAGGTGCGAGGCGCCCTAGACGACCTGGTGCAGGAAGGTGACGGGCGCGCCCTCGCCGGCCTCGCGGTACGGCTCGAGCTCGTCGTCCCAGGCCGATCCCAGCAGGGCGTCGATGCCGTGGGCGAGCTGCGGCCCCTGCGCGTTGGCGAGCAGCGAGCGCAAGCGGTCCTCCCCCACGACGATGTCGCCGTTGGCCCCGATGATCGTGCGGAACACGCCCAGGTCGGGCGTGACGCTGTAGCGCTCGCCGTCCACCCCCGGGCTCGCGTTCTCGGTCACCTCGTAGCGCAGCAGCTTCCAGCTCTTCAGCGCCGCCGCCAGCCGGCCGGCGGTGCCGGGACGCCCGCGCCAGGTCGACTCGGCGCGCAGGGCGCCGGGCTGCGCCGGCTGCTCGGTCCACGTCAGGGACACCCGGGTGCCGAGCTCGCTCGCGATCGCCCACTCGACGTGCGGGCACAGCGCAGGAGGACAGGAGTGCACGAAGAGCACACCTGTCGCGCCGTACGACAGCGTCATCACACGTCCTCCCGAGGTTCGCCTTCCCCAGCGGCCTCGGTGGGAGCTCGCGTGCTGATCCTGCCACGCTCCGTCACTCCTGTCCCACAAGTCCCCCGCGTGTCGCGCCCGAGCACCGGTCCCTTCTCCCGTGCACAGCTGCGCGCGCAGCCCCCGCGGGCGCACGCTCAGGACGCGCGTGGGGGCGGGCTGTCCTGTGCAGGAGGGAAGGGAGGGCCGGTGAGCCAGGTGTCGACGGCGGCGATCATCGAGGCCTGGACGGCCGCCGGGGCCGTCGAGGACCGGATGCTGCAGCGCGCCAGGTCCGCCAGCTGCTCGTCCGAGGCCCCGAGGGCGGCGTAGTTGTCGGTGAGCGAGGCGCGGAACAGCAGCGGGTCGTCGGCGCCGATCGCGACGGGGACCCCGGCGGCCCGCAGCTCCCGCCACGGGTTGTCGGCGACCGTCTTGTGCACGTGCAGGGCCACGTTGGACACCGGGTTGACCTCGCAGCAGATCTCGAGGTCGGCCATCAGCTCGAGCAGCAGCGGGTCCTCGACCGCCCGCACGCCGTGCCCGATCCGGGTCGCCCCGAGCCGCTCGACCGCCAGCTGCACGCTGCCCGGCCCGCGCAGCTCGCCCGCGTGCGGCACCGCGATCAGCCCCGCGTCCCGCGCCAGCCGGAACGCCTTCTCGAAGTCCCGGGTGTCGCCCCGCGTCTCGTCGTTGGACAGCCCGAGCCCCACCACGCCGTCGAACCGCCGCGCCAGCCGGGCCAGCGTCTCGGTCTCCGCCGGGTGCCGGGTGCGGTTGCCCGCGAGCACCAGCGCCGTGCCCACCCCGAGGTCGTTGCGGAGCGCGTCAAGGACGATCTCGACCGTGGCGTGCAGCCCGCCCAGGCGAGGGGCGTACGACGAGGGGTCGACCTGCAGCTCCAGCCACCCCACGCCCGTGGCCGCCTGGTCCGCGACGATCTCCCGGATCACCCGCTGCACCTCGGCCGGGCCGACCAGGACCCCGCGCGCCGCGTCGTACAGCCGCTGGAACTTCGCCCAGCCCCGCAGCTGGGTCGCGTCGACGTCGACCGGGTCCAGCAGGTCGTGCGGCAGCCGGCGGCCCTGCTCGGCGGCGAGCTCGGCGAGCGTGGCGGGCCGCATCCCCCCGGTCAGGTGCAGGTGGAGGTGGGCCTTCGGGAGTGCCCGGAGATCGCCCACAGGACCAGATGTAAGCACTGTGTCGCATTCCGTTGTTGTCCCTGCCGCGTGGGAGAATGAGAGACCACCTGAGCAAGGAGAAGTGTGACCAGCAGTGCTAGTGCGGGGGCCCCGTCCCCGACCCCCGCCAAGGGCTCCTACACAGCCAAGGACCTGCAGCACCTCGAGGGCCTCGAGGCGGTCCGCAAGCGGCCCGGGATGTACATCGGGAGCACCGACTCCAAGGGCCTCACCCACCTGGCCTTCGAGATCATCGACAACGCCGTCGACGAGGCGCTGGCCGGCTACTGCAACCGGGTGGAGGTCGTCCTGCACGAGGACGGCTCGATCGAGGTGCACGACGACGGCCGCGGCATCCCGGTCGACGTGAACAAGAAGACCGGCCTCACGGGCGTCGAGCTGGTCCTGACCAAGCTGCACGCCGGCGGCAAGTTCGGCGGCGAGGGCTACAAGACCTCCGGCGGCCTGCACGGCGTGGGCGCGTCCGTGGTCAACGCGCTGTCCGCCCGGCTGGACTGCGTGGTGCGGCTCGGCGGCCGGATCCACACGATGAGCTTCCAGCGCGGTGTCCCCGGCACCTTCGCCGGCGACGACCCGAAGTCGGCGTTCACCCCGCGCGGCGGCATCAGCGTCGCCGGGAAGTGCCCGGCGAAGCAGACCGGCACGTCGATCCGCTGGTGGCCCGACATGCCGCTGTTCTCCAAGGGCAGCGCCGCTGACGTCACCGCCATCCGGGACCGGCTCCGCCAGACCGCGTTCCTCGTGCCCGGCCTGTCGCTCACGATCCGCGGCAACGGCCACGACGAGGAGACCTTCCGGTACGACGGGGGCGTCAAGGACTTCGTCGACCACCTGGCCCCCGACGGCGCCGTCAGCGACACGATCCAGATCACCGGATCCGGCAACTACAAGGAGACGGTCCCGGTCCTGGACGACAAGGGCCACATGATCACGACGACCGTGGAGCGGCACTGCGAGGTCGACATCGCGCTGCGCTGGGGCACCGGCTACGACACCGTCGTCCAGAGCTTCTGCAACGTCGTCCGCACCGGCCACGGCGGCTCGCACCAGAAGGGCTTCGACCGCGCCCTCACCAAGACCCTCAACGAGGCGCTGCGCGCGTCGAAGGTGCTGAAGGTCAAGGACGACGACGTCGTGACGGATGACGTCATGGAGGGCCTGACCGCGGTCGTCACCGTGAAGGTGCCGGAGCCGCAGTACCTCGGCCAGACCAAGGACGAGCTCGGCACCCCCGGTGTCTCGCGCATCGTCGCCGACGTCGTCGCCAAGGGCATCAAGACCGAGCTGCTCGAGAACAAGAAGCGCAAGGCGCAGGCCCGCACCGTCCTCGACAAGGTCCGCGCCGCGG
>CAMLIA010000130.1 GCA_946479905.1 uncultured Frankiales bacterium
AGGTCGTCGATGACGTCGAGGATCCGGCCGATCTCCTGCGACTTCTCACCCAGCGTCAGCGCGCGGGTCGCGATGCCGTCGACCCGGTCCGCGATGGTGTCCATCGAGTCGACGGACGCCGCCACCGCCGCGCGGCCCTGCTCGGCGTAGCGCAGCGTCTCCGCGGCGTAGCGCGCGACCGCCTCCGACGTCTCGGCGATCTGCGCGGCCGTGGCCGCCAGCTCCTCGATGGTCGCGGTCGTCTCGGAGACGGCGCTGGACTGCTGGGTGGCCGACGCGGCGTGCTCCTCGGCCGTGGCCAGCATCTCGCCGGCGGAGGCAGCGATCTGCTCGCCACCCCCGCGGATGCTGTCGACCAGGTGGCGCAGGTTGGCGAGCGTGTCGTTGAAGGACGTGGAGAGCTTGGCGAGCTGGTCGTTCTCGGCGACGTCGGCCGAGACGGCGAGGTCGCCGTCCGCAGCCCGCTCGAGCACGGCCGAGAGCTCGGCGACGCGGGCCTCGAGCGCCTTGCTGTCGTTGCGGGCCTGGCTGCGCAGCGACCACACGGCGGCGGCGAGCGAGGAGTTGAACCACGCGACGATCGGGAACATCGCGCCCACGAGGATCAGCGAGCCCAGGTGCTCCTTGGTCAGCGTGTGGGCGATCGCCGAGGCGACGACCACGCTGGCCGTGGCCGCGAAGCCGAACAGCGCGGCCTGCCAGCTCTTCATCGACACTGCGGCGAAGAGGACGACGGCGATGAGCGGGAACCAGAACGGGCCGGCGATGCCGCCCACGACCGACAGCGAGCCGGCGCACCAGACGGTGTCCGAGACCAGCAGCAGCACCCGGATGACGGCGATGTTCTTGAGCACGAAGTGCGACCGCATGGCCAGCGACGGCAGGGCGGTGAGGAACGACGTGACGACGATGCCGAAGACCGACCAGCAGTAGTACGCGGCCTCGTGGACCGCGACCCCGTCCGGGGACGCGACGTGCGCCATCACGGCCACGGCCACGGTGGCGATGACGAGGCACATCCACGTCATCGCCGCGGCGGCGCGAGCGAGCCGGATCGAGAAGTCCACGTCAGTTCTCCTTCGGGGGCAGGGTGCTAGCTCGCGCGACGGGCTCGAGGCAGCGCCTCGGCGAGCCGGTAGAGGGCGTCGAGGTCGACGACGCCGCAGGGACCGCCGGCGTCCGTGGTCTGGCCGAGCAGCAGCTCGGAGGCGCTGTCGGGCAGGTGGGCGAGGGCGGGCTCGAGGGCGTCGGGGTCCAGCCAGTGCGTGCCCTCGACGCCTTCAGTGAGGACGCCGACGGTCACGTTGTGGCGGTTCAGCACGACCAGCCGGGCACGGCGGTCGAAGGGCGCGGCTGGGGCGGCCAGCAGGGGACGGAGGTCCACGACGGCGAGGACCCGGCCGCGCCAGTTGGCGACGCCGGCCAGCCAGCCCGGTACCCCGGGGACGCGGGTCAGCGCGGGCGGGCGCCCGACCTCGGCCACGGCGTCCATGGGCAGCGCGTACCGGCAGCCGCCGAGGCGCACGACGACGACCTCGACCGGCTCGGTGACCTCCGACTGCTCCTCCACGGGAGCGTCATCGGCTGGTTCGTGCCCGAGGTGTAGCCCCGACCACGCCGCCGATCACCGCGGCGGCCGCTCCGACGGCGATCAGCGTCCAACCGCGCAGCGTGGCCGGCACGACCACGTCGCCCTCGGCGCGCTGCGAGCTGAGCAGCGTGATGGTGGCGAGCCACAGCAGCCCCGGGACCATGGCTCCCGCCGCGCGGCGGAGCAGCCGGCCCCCGGCGTACCCCAGCAGCGGGTTGCCGAGCGCGGCCAGCGCCGCCGCCACAGGGACCGGGTGGCCCCAGGGGCGGGCAGCCACCAGGAACGCCTCCGCGAGCGCGAGCTCGGCAGTGAGCACGAGGACCAGCAGGTACGCGGCGCCGGTCCTCACGCCACGAGACTAGGAGGCGACGTCGCTGGGGTCGCGCAGGTCGATCGTCGCCGGGCGGCCCTGTGCCGCCTGGAGGACGTCGGTGATCTCATGGCCGAGCAGCTCGTGACGCTCGAGCAGCGCGTCCCGCAGCGCCTCCACCAGGTGCCGGTTCTCCATCAGCAGCTCGCGGGCGCGCTGCTTGTGCTTCTGCAGCACCTCCTCGACCGCCTGCCGGCCCTGGCTGTCGGCGAGCACCCGCCCGACGATGTTGGTGTCGCTGAAGGCGCTGTTCTGCACGGCCAGGTAGGAGATGAGCGACTCCTCCATGCCGTGCGCGCCGACCATCTCGGCGGCGCAGTTGGTGGCGTAGAGCAGGTCGCCGCCGGGGCCGGTCGAGACGTCGCCGAAGAAGATCTCCTCGGCGCACTGCCCGCCCATGGCGATCTGGATCAGCGCCTCCATCTCGGAGCGCGAACGGGTGTAGACGTCGTGCCGGTCGCCGTGCGCGAGCAGCCCGAGGGCGCCCTTGCGCTTGATGATCGTGAGGATCTCCAGGCGCCGGTGCGGGGCCGTCAGGTAGGCGAGGGTGGCGTGCCCGGCCTCGTGCGTGGCGATCAGGCGGCGCTCGTGCTCGGTGTAGTCCACCGGCTGGCCGACGCCGACCTCGATCGTCATCCGGGCGTGCTCCACGTCGGCCCAGGTCATCGCGCGGTCGCCACGTCGTACGGCGAAGACCAGCGCCTCGTCCAGCAGGTTCTCGAGCATCGCCGGCGAGTACCCGATCGTGGTGGCCGCGAGCGCGTCGCGGCGCTCGTCGTCGAGCTCCTCGGCGTGCGCCTTGGTGCTGAGGAAGTAGTCCAGCAGCTCGCGCCGAGCCGACTTGGCCGGCAGCTCGAAGCCGATCTTGCGGTCGAAGCGGCCGGGACGCAGCAGCGCCGGGTCGAGCGAGGACGCGCGGTTCGTGGCCGCGACGATCAGCACGTTGGGGACCTTGGCCTGCGGGCTCGGCAGCTGCCGGCCCACGGGCAGCATCAGGTTGATCCGGTCGATGAGCTTGCCGTAGAGCTTCTGCGACCCGGTCAGCTGGTCGAAGCTCTGCATCTGGACGAGCAGCTCGTTGACGATGCTGGAGGTGTCGGAGCCACCGGTGAACCCGTTCGTCACCAGGCTCGGGGCGGTCTGCATGTACGTCGACGGCAGGCTCAGCGTGCCGGAGCAACCTGCCGCGACGGTCGCCGCCGGCGTCATCGCGGCGGACACGCCGCTGCGGGCCGCGGCGATGACGTCGATCTCCTCGATGAAGGCGATCGCGCCGCCCTCCTTCAGCGCCGTCTTGCTGAGCGCGCGGAAGAAGTTCCGGACCTTGCGCGAGCTGGCGCCCTGGAACGACGAGACGAACTGGGTGCCGGAGGCGAAGAGGAACGGCACACCGGCCTCGCGGGCCATCGCCCGGGCGAGGTGGGTCTTGCCGGTGCCGGGGGGACCCTCGAAGAGCACGCCGCGACGGGCCTTGCCGCCCATGGCGTCGGCGAAGGTCCGGTGGGCGAGGAACAGGTTGAGGGTCTTGACGGCCTCGTCCTTGACCCCGTCGATGCCGACCACGTCCTCGAGGCGGGTCGTCAGCTGGTCGGGGCGGTAGATGACGTGCGGCGACTTGCCCACGATCACCATCTGCAGGACGACGATCAGCATCATCGCGGCGAAGAACACGAAGACCATCAGGTACATCGGCTCGATGTGCGGCAGCGGCAGCCACGACGCGCCCGGGTCCTTGAGCGCTCCCCGCCACAGGATCAGCGCGACGAGCGTCCAGACGGCGAAGGCGAGCTTCACCCAGCGCCGGGTGCGGGCCGCCTCCCGGGAGCGCCCGACGTCGGCGCCGGCCATCGAGATCAGCCCTCCGCCCAGGCTGTCGAGGAGGGTGGCTGGGCTGTTCTCGCTCATCGGTGGGCTCCTGAGGGTGGATCTCAATGAGGACGGACGGGGTGAGCACCCCGTCCGATCTCCTCCCCAAATCCTGCGGCCTTCTACGCTCCGTGACCAGAGCTGAGCGCAGAGACCACCCCAATGGCCTATCAAGTGATCACGCTGTGCCACCGAAGAGGTCCGTCTCGTGCACCCCCTCCCCGCCGGCCAGCACGAAGTGCTCGACGCCGGTGATCTCGTGCCCGAGGTCGTCGGAGAGCGCGAAGAACGGGCCGTCGACGGTGACCTGGGTGGCGTGGGCCTGCAGGGCGGCCCGCTTCGCCGCGAGATGGGCGCGCGCGTCGATCGTGGTGGTGACCTGCTCGTCGGGGGTGCCGTAGGGCAGGTCGGCGATCGACGCCGCCACGGCGAAGCGGGTCTGCCCGGACAGCTTCAAGGAGTCGATCTCGGCCTGCAGCCGGCTCTCGGGGAAGGCGGTCCAGTAGAGCTTCGCGACCCGCCACGGCTCGCCGAGCCCCGGCGCGTGCGCGGGGTCGGCCGCGGCGCGCACCGCCGCGACGGTGACCCGGTGCGCCTGGATGTGGTCGGGGTGCCCGTAGCCGCCGTTGTCGTCGTACGTCACCACCACCTGCGGCCGGACCTCCCGCAGGACCGCCACCAGCGCATCCGCGGCCTCGGCGACGTCGGCGCGCCAGAAGCAGCCCGGGTCGTCGTTGGGCGGCGTCCCCATCATGCCGCTGTCCCGCCACCGCCCGGGACCGCCGAGGAACCGGTGGTCGGTCACACCGAGGGCCGCGCAGGCAGCCGCGAGCTCACCGATCCGGTGCTCCCCCAGGGCGCTGCCCGCCAGGTGGGCGAGCTCCGGCGGGATGACCTCGCCCTCCTCGCCCAGCGTGCACGTGACGAGGGTGACGGCGGCGCCCTCCGCGGCGTACTTGGCCATCGTGGCGCCGGTGCCGATCGTCTCGTCGTCGGGGTGCGCGTGCACCAGCAGCAGCCGCCGGTCGGTCATCGTCCGAGCGTAGGCTCCGACCGTGGTCCTCACCCCCGTCGACCGTGCCGTGCTCGACGCGCTGACCGACCGCCTCGGTGAGCGGGGGCCTGCGTTCCGCTCGAGCATCCTGTCGACCTGGCGCGACGAGGTGGCCGGCCGGCTGCGCGAGCTGGACGAGGCTGTGGCGGCCGGCGACCGCAGCGCCGTGGCGCGCGTCGCGCACACCCTCAAGTCCGGGGCGGCAGCGCTCGGCGCCCGTCACCTCGCGGCGCTCAGCGAGCAGGTCGAGCTGGGCCTGCGGGGCCGGGAGGAACGGGACCTGACGGCCGACTCGGCCGCCCTGCACGCCTGCGTCGCCGCTGCCGACGCCGCCTTCACCCGCCTGTGGCCGGCGGCCTGAGCAGCGTCAGTTGAGGGCGACGTCGGGCGGGTACGTCGCGGCGAGCGCGAGCGGCATGCCCTGCCGGCGCACGACGCTCGCCCACAGCCGCTCCGGGGCAGGGGAGAAGCAGTCCGAGGGCAGCGCGTCGACCACCCACCACGCGTCCTCGGCGACCTCGGCCTCCAGCTGACCCGGCGACCAGCCTGCGTACCCGGCGAAGACCCGGATCTCCTGGACGACGTCTGCGGCGTCCGCCTCGAGGTCGAGGGTCCCGAGCCACGGCGCCCCCGGGACCGGCACGCAGGACGCGTCGGCGGCACCCGGGCCGAGCCGGCCCAGGCAGATGGCGGCCGTCTCCTGCACGGGGCCGCCGAGGAACACCACGACCGGGTCGGGGGCGAGCAGCGCCCAGCCGGGCAGCACCTCTGCGAGCGGCGTGTCCGACGGCCGGTTGATGACGACCCCGAGCGCGCCACCGTCCTCGGTGTGCTCCACGAGCTGCACGACGGTCCGCGCGAAGTTCGGGTCCCTCAGCGCAGGTGTCGCCACCAGCAGCTGCCCCGGCCAGGTCACGACGCCGAGCTCACTCGGCGAGGGCGGCCTTCGCGCGCTGGCCGCGGGTGCGCTGCCGCTCCTGGGCGCTCAGCACGACCTTGCGGATCCGCACGGTCGCGGGCGTCACCTCGACGCACTCGTCCTCGCGGCAGAACTCCAGCGCCTGCTCGAGCGACAGCTGCTTGTGCGGGATGAGCGGGACGAGCACGTCGGAGGAGCTCTGCCGCATGTTGGTGAGCTTCTTCTCCTTGGTGGGGTTGACGTCCATGTCGTCGGACCGGGAGTTCTCCCCGACGATCATGCCCTCGTAGACCTCGGTGCCGGGCCCGACGAACATCGTCCCGCGCTCCTGCAGGTTGGCCAGGGCGAAGCCCGTCGCCGGACCGCTGCGATCCGCGACCAGCGATCCGGACGGGCGGGTGCGGATCTCGCCGTGCCACGGCTCGTACCGCTCGTGCACGTGGTGCAGCAGGCCGGTGCCGCGGGTCTCGGTGAGGAACTCGGTCCGGAAGCCGATGAGGCCCCGTGCCGGGACGAGGTACTCCATCCGGATCCAGCCGGTGCCGTGGTCGACCATCTGCTCGAGCCGGCCCTTGCGCAGCGCCATCAGCTGGATGAGCACGCCCTGGTAGTCGGCGGGGGCGTCGATGGTCAGCCGCTCGACCGGCTCGTGGATCTTGCCGTCGATCATCCGGGTCACGACCTGCGGCTTGCCGACGGTGAGCTCGAACAGCTCGCGGCGCATGACCTCCACCAGGATGGCCAGCTGCAGCTCGCCGCGGCCCTGCACCTCCCAGGTGTCCGGCCGCTCGGTCGGCAGCACCCGGATCGAGACGTTGCCGACGAGCTCCTTGTCGAGCCGGTCCTTCACCATCCGCGCCGTGAGCTTCTTGCCGCTCTTGCCGGCCAACGGGGACGTGTTGATGCCGATCGTCATGGAGATGTTCGGCTCGTCGATGGTGATCAGCGGCAACGGCCGGGGGTCGTCGGGGTCGGCGAGCGTCTCGCCGATGGTGATCTCGGGGATGCCCGCGATGGCGACGATGTCGCCCGGGCCGGCCTGCTCGATCGGGACGCGGGTCAGCGCCTCGGTGCCGAGCAGCTCGGTCAGCTTCACCCGCTCCACCGTGCCGTCGTGCTTGCACCAGGCGACGGTCTGGCCCTTCTTGATCCAGCCGTTGTGGATGCGCAGCAGCGCCAGCCGCCCGAGGTAGGGCGAGGAGTCGAGGTTCGTCACGTGCGCCTGCAGCGGCACGTCCTCGTCGTAGGTCGGGGCGGGGATGGTGTCGCGGATGACCTGGAACAGCGCCTCGAGGTTCGGCTCGTCCGGCGACGCACCGTCGGCCGGCCGGTTGAGCGACGCCTGGCCGGTCTTGGCCTGGCAGTACACGATCGGGAAGTCGATCTGCTTCTCGTCCGCGTCGAGGTCGAGGAACAGCTCGTAGGTCTCGTCGACGACCTCGGCGATGCGGGCGTCCGGCCGGTCGACCTTGTTGATGATGAGGATGACGGGCTTCTTCTGCTGCAGCGCCTTGCGCAGGACGAAGCGGGTCTGGGGCAGCGGCCCCTCGCTGGCGTCCACGAGCAGGGCGACGCCGTCGACCATCGACAGCCCGCGCTCGACCTCACCGCCGAAGTCGGCGTGGCCGGGGGTGTCGATGATGTTGATGAGGAGGTCCTTGCGACGCACCGCGGTGTTCTTCGCGAGGATCGTGATGCCCTTCTCGCGCTCCAGGTCCATCGAGTCCATGACCCGGTCCTGGACCGCGCCCTCCTCGATGGTGTGCTCGGAGTAGGCGCCGGACTGCAGCAGCATCGCGTCGACGAGGGTCGTCTTGCCGTGGTCGACGTGCGCGACGATCGCGACGTTGCGGATGTCATCGCGTGTGGGCATGCGGGAAGGCTCCAAGGCAAAGGGGAAGGTGCCGAGAACCGGCAACGTGACATCCTAGCGAGCGTCACCCCCGGGACCCCGGCTCGTTGAGGTCGTGTGACGTCCGTCCCAGGAGGATCCGTGCTCCGCCGAACTGCCCTGCTGGCGGCTGTGGCCCTGGCGTTCGCCGCCGCGCCGCACGCCGGTGCTGCACGGCCCGCCGTGAAGACTCCCGTCGTCGCGCTGATCGACACGGGCGTCCGGGCCACCCACCAGGAGTTCGACTACCGCGGCAAGTCCTCGACCAAGGACCAGTTCGTGGCGTGGTGGGACTTCACCAGCGCCAAGAAGGGCCACCACACGCTGCCCACCCCGGGCCAGACGTGGGACACCGAGATCGCGAACCCCTACGACGGCTGCGGTCACGGCACGCTGACCGCCGGCATGGTCGGCGGCCGCAACCGGACCCCGCAGAAGACCCCGTCCGCCTACCCCGGCGCCAAGCTCGCCATCGCCAAGGTCAGCAGCGACTCCTGCGCCATCGACACCACCGTGATGGCGGCCGCCATCCGCTGGGCGACGCACACGGTGCACGCCGACGTGATCAGCATGTCGATCGGGTCGATCGTGCCGATCCCGGCGATCGTCAACCAGGACGTGTACGACGCGATCAGCGACGCCCGCCGCAACGGCGTGCTGGTGGTGGTCTCCAACGGCAACGGGTTCGGCAACCTCGGCCTCGTGCCGGGCGACCCGGGCTGGGCGAGCAGCTCCAGCGCCTCTCCGGACGCGCTCAGCGTCGGCGCCCAGGGCTCGACGGCCCTCATCAACTCGACCGACCCCGAGGTCGTCGCGGTCTACTCGATCGTCGGCCCCTCGAACACCAGCGACGACGGGTACGTCTCGAACGGCGGTACCTCCTTCGGGACGCCGTACGTCGCCGGGTTCGCCGCAGCGGTGCTGCTCGCGTCCCGGCAGGGCGGGCACCCGCTCTCGGCGGCCGCCCTGGAGCAGTTCCTCAAGGACAGCAGCCTGGACGGCATCATGCCGCCGGACTTCGAGGGCTACGGCGCCCTCGGCCAGGCCCAGCTGCCGGCCGCCCTCGCGAACGCGCGCGCCGGCCGGCTGCCGCACCGCCCGTCGCCCGACGTCTCCGCCCTCTACGTCGACGGCGTCGCCGGCACCCTCCGGGAGCTCTGGACCTCGGCTACGTAGGCTCGCCGCGTGAGCGGGGTCGCGGACGTGACGGGGTGACGCACCCCGACCGGCCCGTCCACGAGGTCTTCGGCGCCCGCGCCTTCGAGGTGGGGGACGGCACCGAGGTACGACGGCTGGTACCGCAGCGCCGGCTGCGGACCGTCGGCTCCTGGTGCTTCGCGGACCACTACGGCCCGGACGACGTCTCCGCCGGCCGGGGGATGCAGGTCCCGCCACACCCGCACACCGGGCTGCAGACGGTGAGCTGGCTGCTGGCGGGCGAGATCGTGCACCGCGACAGCCTCGGGTCGCTGCAGCGGGTCGGGCCGCAGGAGCTGTCGCTCATGACCAGCGGCGACGGGATCTCGCACTCCGAGGAGTCGCCGGACGACCGCCCTCCGGTGCTGCACGGGGTCCAGCTCTGGGTGGCGCTGCCCGAGGACCGACGGCACGGTCCCCCGGCGTACGAGCACCACAGCGCGCTGCCGACCGTCGTCCACGGCGACCTCGCGGCCACGGTCTTCCTCGGTGCGCACGCCGCTGTCACGAGCCCCGGGACCGCGTACTCGCCGCTCGTCGGGCTCGAGGCGCGAGGCTCGGGCGAGCTGCCGCTCGAGCCCTCGTGGGAGCACGCCGCGTTCGCGCTCGAGGGGCCGGCCGAGATCGACGGGACCCGCTCCGAGGTCGGTGAGCTGGTGCAGCTGGGGCGCGGCCGTGACGCCGTGCAGGTGGACGGTCGCGTCATGGTCCTCGGCGGCGAGCCGCTCGCCGAGCAGCTGGTGCTGTGGTGGAACTTCGTGTGCCGCAGCGACGACGAGGTGGTCCGGGCCAGGGAGGACTGGGAGACGACCAGCGGGAGGTTCGGCACCGTCGAGGGCTACCCCGGTCCGGCGCTGTCCGCCCCGCCCCTCGGCCCGGTCCGCCTCATGCCGAGGAGCTGACGGAGCTCGTCGACGAGCGGGGCGTCCACGGGGATCCACGCCACGTCGTCGAGCTCGGCCGCGGACAGCCACCGGTGGGCGTCGTGGTCGACCAGCAGCGGCTCGCCGACGACGTCGCTGCACAGGTACACCCGCAGCACGGCCGTCTCCCCGATCAGCAGGTCGTCCCCGAGGCGGTCACCGACGACCGCGGTGACGCCCAGCTCCTCGGCCAGCTCCCGCTGCAGCGCCTCGACGTCGCTCTCGCCCGGCTCGACCTTGCCGCCCGGGAACTCCCAGAGCCCGGCGAGGTGCGGCGGTCCGGTGCGGCGGCTCGCCAGCACCCGGCCGTCCCGCAGGAGGGCCGCCCCGACCACGGCGACGCGCACGGGGAGTCATCCTGCCCTGCCGCGGGTACAGTCCGGCCGTGGCCACCCTCCTGGACGACGCGCTCATCGCCGACACGCTCGGGTCGCTGCCGGGCTGGCAGGGCGACAGCACCCGGCTGTGGCGCGACGTCTCCCTCGACCCCGACCAGGAGACGGAGCTGCGCCGCCAGATCGACGTCGACGCGGGCGCCATGGGCCACGCACCCACGTTCGAGCAGGCCGAGGGCGCGACCCGCATCGTGCTCCGCACCGCCGACCAGGACGGGGTCACGGAGCTCGACGTCGCGCTCGCCAGCCACATCAGCGACCTGCTGCACCGCATCTCCGGTGACGAGCGAGGTGTCGAGGCGATCCGCAAGGACGAGACCGTCGTCATCTTCCGCGCCGCGGAGGGGGCGGACGCCGAGGAGGAGCGCAGCCCCGGACCGCCGATCGCTGGCGGCGAGAACACCGCCCTGTTCGAGCCGGAGCGCTAAGCCGTCTCGAAGGCCCTGAGCACACCGCGCGGGACCCGCGCCTGAGGGACGGGACCGAGCAACCAGACGGCGTCCTCCGGTCGTGACGGGACGAGCAGCGCACCCTGGTGGCCGCCGCGGCCGATGACGAGGACGAGGTCGGGGGCGTCGATCACGCCGCGCGCCTCCGCGGACCACGTGAAGTGCACGGGCGTCCGCAGCAGCACGTGCTGGCCGTCCGGAAGGCGCGCCTCGAACCACGACTGGTAGGCGGAGTTCAGCACCATCGGCTGGTCGACGCGGCGCGTGACGGTGACCGGCACGACCTGACCGGCGTCCACGCCCGCCTGCACCCCGGCGACGATGCGGCCCGTCGTGGTGGCCGTGACCACCAGGAACGCCAACGGGACCAGGCAGAAGACGAGAGACACGATGGCGGCGGCGTCCTCGTCCAGGAACAGGCCGTAGGAGACCGCGGCGACCAGCAGGGTGAGCAGCGGCACCAGCACGAAGGTGTACGACGTCCAGCGCAGCCTCTGGAACATCCGCTGCGGACCGCCCCACTGCCGCACCGGGGGGACGACGGGACGGGTGTGCTCGCCGGCGAGCACCGCGTCGACGAGCCTGCTCACCAACCGGCGGTGCGGCAGCCACACCAGCAGGACAGGGAGCCCTGCGACCAGGACGCCGAGCACCAGGAAGGTGATCCGGATGCTGAGGTCGCTCTCGTCGCCGTCGAGCTCGGGGACGAACCCTGCCGACAGCAGCAGCACGGCGACGCCCCAGAGCGCCACGGACACCACCGTGAGCAGGAAGCGCCGGACCGGCCCGCCGCGCCGGACCGCGGGCAACGTCGTACCGCAGACGAGCGAGGTCACAGCGGCAGTCTCCCCCTACCTGGCTGAGAGCTCCTTGTAGTCCCGCTCCGCCGGGCCGACGTACACCTGCCGGGGCCGGCCGATCTTGGTCTGCGGGTCCTCGATCATCTCGCGCCACTGGGCGATCCAGCCGGGCAGCCGGCCGAGGGCGAACAGCACGGTGAACATCTCCGTCGGGAACCCGAGCGCCTTGTAGATGACGCCCGTGTAGAAGTCGACGTTGGGGTAGAGCTTGCGGGTCACGAAGTACTCGTCGGCCAGCGCGACCTCTTCGAGCTGCATCGCGAGGTCGAGGAGCGGGTCGACCACGTCGAGGGAGTCGAGGACGTCCTTGGCGACCTTCTTCACGATCGCGGCGCGCGGGTCCCAGTTCTTGTAGACCCGGTGGCCGAAGCCCATCAGCTTGACGCCGGGCTCCTTGTCCTTGACGCGCTGCACGAAGCGCGCGACGTCACCGCCGTCGGCCTGGATGCCCTCGAGCATCTCGAGCACGGCCTGGTTCGCCCCGCCGTGCAGCGGCCCGAAGAGGGCGGAGACGCCCGCGCTGATGGAGACGAACAGGTTGGCGTTGCTGGAGCCCACCATCCGGACCGTCGAGGTGGAGCAGTTCTGCTCGTGGTCGGCGTGCAGCAGGAACAGCAGGTTGAGCGCCTTCGAGGCGACCGGGTTGACGACGTACTCCTCGGCGGGGACCCCGAAGGTCATCCGCAGGAAGTTGTCGACGTAGCCGAGCCGGTTGTCGGGGTAGAGGAAGGGCTGCCCGATCGACTTCTTGTGCGCGTAGGCGGCGATCGTCGGCATCTTGGCCAGCAGCCGGATGGTCGAGGCCTCGACGTGCTCGGGGTCGAACGGGTCGAGGCTGTCCTGGTAGAAGGTCGAGAGCGCCGCGACCGCGGACGACAGCACCGCCATCGGGTGGGCGTCGGTCGGGAAGCCTCCGAAGAACTCGCGGAAGTCCTCGTGCAGCATCGTGTGCTTGCGGATCTT
>CAMLIA010000131.1 GCA_946479905.1 uncultured Frankiales bacterium
CCCGCAGCCGGCGGGGCCGCAGCTGCAGGCCGACGAGCGTGGCGAACGTCTGCTCCGCGGGGCCACCCGAGGCCCGCCGGCGGCGGACCGTCTCGCGCAGCTGGGCCGCGTGCGGCAGCGTCCCGGAGGCGGCCCGGTCCACGACGAGGTCGACCCAGCCCTCGACGAGCGCCAGGGCGTTCTCGAGGCGGGCCAGGGCCGCCTGCTGCGCGGGGGTCGGCTGCTGCTCGAACAGCCCGCCGGCCAGCGCCTCCTGCACGGCCTCCGGGTTCGTCGGGTCGAAGGACCCGATCGCCTGCTCGATCGCGCTCAGGTCCACGTCGATGCCGCGCGCGAACGCGTCCACGGCGTCGTACAGGTGCGCCTTCAGCCACGGCACATGCGCGAACAGCCGCTGGTGCGCGGCCTCCCGCAGCGCCAGGTAGAGCCGCACCTCGTCCAGAGGCACCTCCAGCCCCTCGGCGAAGGCGGCGACGTTGGCCGGCAGCAGCGCCGAGCGGCCCAGCGGGATGCCGACCTCCGTCGTCGACAGCACCTCACCGGCCAGCGTGCCCAGCGCCTGCCCGACCTGCGCGCCGAACACCAGCCCGCCGACCTGCTGCATGACGCCCGCGAACGGGTTGGGACCCGCGCTGCCCAGCAGCCCGGAGAGCTCGGGCGGGAGGTTCTCCCCGGACAGCCCCTGCTCCAGCGCGGTCCCCATCGCGGCCGTCACCCGGGCGGCGACCGGGTCGACCAGCTGGCGCCAGGACTGCAGCGTCGACGTGAGCCAGCCGGTGCGCGTCCAGGCCGCCTGCTCCGCGCCGCTCGCGGGCAGCGTCGTGGTCGGATCGAGCCACAGGTCGGCGAGCCGGCCCGCCTCGGCGACCTCGCGGGTCTCCTCCGCGGTGACCGGCCGGTCGTCGGCGCGCGCGGCGGTCTCGGCGACCTCCCGCGCGAGGTCCCAGTTCACGGGCCCACCGGTCCACGACAGCAGCCGCTGCAGCTGCGCGAACAGGTCGCCGCCCGACCCGCCGAACAGCCGCGACAGGCCGAACGGGTCGTTCGGGTCAGGCGCCTCCGTCATGGCTCCAACGTAACCCGGCCGATGTGGAGGATCCTGTGGGCGTGGTTCGCCTTGGGCGCAATCGGGTCCGTCCCGACGTGGTGGCCGTCACCGGTGCCGGGACCGGGCTGGGTCGCGCGCTCGTCGAGCGGCTCGCCGAGCGCGACGACCTCGCCGGGCTGGTCGGCATCGACCGCACGCCTGCCCGGGTCGACGGGGTCGTCTGGCGCACCGGGGACGTGCGCGACCCGCTGCTCGGCAGCTGGCTGAGTGGCGCGACGACGGTGGTGCACCTCGCCACGTCGTACGACGTGACGCTGCCGGCGTCGGCCCGGCGCGCCCTCAACGTGCGCGGGACGGCGCTGCTCCTGGAGGCGGCGCGCGACGCCGGTGTGCAGCGGGTGGTGCTCTGCACCTCGGCCGACGTGTACGGGGTGCAGCCCGACAACCCGGTGCCGCTGCCCGACGGGGCGGTGCTGGCCGGGGCCGCCGACGAGCTGACGCTCGCCGGGGACCACGTCGAGGTGGAGCGGCTCGCGTCGCACGCCCAGCGCACCGGCCTCGCGGTGACGGTGCTGCGGCCGGCGACGCTGGTCGGCCTGGGCCCGAGCTACGACGGGCAGCTGCTGCGGCAGCTGTCCGCCCCGCGGCTGCTCGCGGTGCGCGGCATCGAGCCGCTCTGGCAGCTCTGCCACGTCGAGGACCTGGTGAGCGCGCTCGAGCTGGCGGCCCTCGGCGCCGTCTCCGGGGGGCTGGGGGTGGCGTGCGACGGGGCTGTGCCGCAGGTCGTCGTGGAGGAGCTGACCGGCCGGCGGCGTCTCGAGCTGCCGGCGGCCGTCGCGCTGTCCACGGCGGAGCGGCTGCACAGGGCGGGCGTCACGTCGTCGTCGCCGCGGGAGCTGGACCACCTCCTCGGCCCGCTCGTGCTGGGCTGCGACGGGCTGCTCGAGGCCGGCTGGAAGCCGACGTGGACCAACGAGGACGCGCTGCTCGCCCACCTGTCGGCGCGGGCCCTCGACGGTGCTCGCGGCAGCGCTGTGACCGCGGCCGGCGCCACCGTCGCCCTGCTCGGCACTGCCGCGCTGGTGCGCCAGGCCCGGCGCCGCCGGCGCGGTCGCTGAGGCCGCCCGGGGTGGTGAGGAACACCGCCGCGGGTGCTGGTCTCGGTGGCCCTGCTGGTCCTACGATGACAGGGCCGTTCCCTGTCTCGCGGAAAGCCGCCCCCGTTGCCTGCCTGGATCCTCTGGCTCAGCCCGGTGATCGTCGCGCCGCTGCTCGCCGTGTTCTGGACCTCCTGGGCCTCGCGCCCGCGCGGGCCGGTCGAGGCGATGCAGACCGTCGAGCAGTACGACCGCTTCCGGGCCGCGCTCACCCAGCCGGTGCCCGAGCCGCGCCGGCCCCGGCGCGCCGAGCGCAGGGAACGCGTCCGCACCCGCTGACCTGCTCTGGCTTTGGCCCCGCCAGGGGTCGGGCTGGCGCCCTCAGCAGCCCCGGACAGGGGCGCTACCCCGACCCCTGACGTGCGGATGCGTCGGGCGTGCCGGAGCCGATCGCGCAGGGGTCGGGCTAGCGCCCCCAGCACGCCCCGACGAGGGCGCTACCCCGACCGTCGCGGCTGACGGTCGGGACGGTCAGCCGGCTAGAGGCCGCTGGGGAACCAGACGCACACGCCGTCGTGCGCGCCCGAGCTGCTGTTGTTGCCGGACACGCAGACGACGTGGTTCTGCAGGGAGGAGCTCAGCCCCTCGGCGAGGGCCGGCGTGGCGACTCCTCCGACGACGGTGAGGGCGAGAGCGGCGAGAGCGGCGCGACGAATCACTTCTGGGTCTCCGAACAGTGGACGAGCTGAGGGGTCTGGGAGCCGTGCAGCTGGTCGCAGCTGACGAGGTCGGTGCTGACGCTGAGGGTGTCGTAACCGGTGGCCGCCCCGATGCCGGCCGGGAGCGGGACGCCGACGCTGTGCGGGGGCGCGGCGCAGCCGTCGTTGCCCGCGCCGACGCTCTGCTCGAGCTGACCGCGGGTGTCCACCACGAGACCCTGTTCGCCGGCGCTGGTGCACGGGATCTTCTGCGTGGTGCTGTGCACGACCTGCTGGACCAGGGGGGACGAGGTTGCGGTCGCGACAGGAGCCGCAGCCGTGCGGCGCGTGACGGGTGCCGTGACCCCGGCGGCGCCGTGGGTGGTGGTGGGGCTGCTGTTCAGCGAGGAGGCCACCACGGCCGAGCCGGGGGAGAACGTCGAGGTGCCGCCGTGGCTGGAGCCGAAGGGGCTCAGGACCAGCCCGCCGAGGGCGGCGATGCCGGCGGCGCCGAGGACGGCAGGGGCGGTGAGCCGGTTGGCGGCGCGGCGGAGCTTCTCGGCCCAGTTGAGGCCCGCGATCCACGGGGCCAGCACCGCGAGGCCGCCGACCGGGACGGTGCCGCCGCGCATCTCGTACTCCCGGCGCAGCGCCTTGCGGGCCCGGGTGAGGACCGACCGGACGGCGGGCTCGGTCATGCCGAACTGGGTGCAGAGCTCGTCGTAGGACTTGCCCTCGACCTCGCGGGCCCACAGCAGCGAGGCCTGCCGGGAGGGCATGGCGTCGAGCGCGTCCAGCGCGGTGCGGGCCTCGTCGCGGGCGACGACGACCTCGGCCGTGTCGCGACCGACCCGGGAGCCCTCGGGGACGTCGGCCATCGAGGTGGAGCGGCCGCGCACGCGGAGCCGGTCGATGACGAGGCGTCCCGTGACGACCGTGGCCCAGGCCGACAGGTCCTCCTCGGTGACGAGCTGGTGACGGTGCGTGTAGGCGCGCAGCAGCGCCTCCTGCACCAGCTCCTCCGCCTCGTGGCTGTCGCCCAGCCGGCGGATGGCGTAGCGGTGCAGCCGCGGCCGCACCCGGCGGACCGCGTCGTCGAAGTCGAGGGGCTGCGCCGGCACCAGGCGCAGCGCAGGCACCGGCGCGGCGACGGGCTCGCCGTAGAGGCCGGGGAGGTCCTGGGCCGTTGACACTGGGGTTGTCCTCTTCCGTCGGGGGCTGGGTGTCCCGCAACTCCCTAACGGGCGAGCCTGGGAAACCTCGCGGTCCGGAAAGCAGATGCTTCCCCGACCATCCGGAAAGGCGATCTACCGGAACAAATGTGACAGAGCGGGTCAGGTGCTTGCAAGTGTTGCCCTGCGCCCTGGGTCGGACCCCGGCAGGGACAGGCGCCGGGCGACTCAAGACACCCGGGTCAACGTGCCGAAAGGCAAAAGGACACGGGCCGGCGGCCGCCGGATCTCGCAGAGCGCCGAGGAGCACCCAGATGGAGCACGTCGTCTTCTTCCCCGCCCACGACGGGTCGCCGGCCTTCCGCCGCGTCCCGAGCCTCGACGACGCCGTCCGGCTCGTCGAGCACCTGCGCAACGTGGAGGGGGTCACGGAGGTGAGCGTGCACGCGCTCTCCGAGGTGCCGCTGGCCTTCAAGGCGATCTACAAGGTCGAGGTGCCGGCCGGCACGACAGCCACGATGCCCGTCGTCCCGAGCCAGGAGATGCCGCCGCCGCTGCCCGTCGAGGCCATGGCGGTGCCCTCGGTCGTGGCGGACGCCCCGCCTGCTGAGGCCCCCTCCGAGGCCCCCGCCGAGGCCGTTGCCGAGGACATGGCCGTGCCGGCCCTCGCCGGGAGCAACGGGCACAGCGAGGACGCGCCGAGCAGCCTCGGCTTCTTCGCCAGCTGAGCTGCTGCTGATCACGGCCGGCGGCGTCCCCGCGCCGCGCCGTTAGGCTCGTGCGGTGACGCGCCGCGGCCTGACCCTCCTGCTCGCGAGTGTCCTCGCGCTCGGCCTCGGGGCCGCAGGGTCGTTCGCCACGGTGCCCTACGTGGCGCTCAAGCCGGGACCGGCCTGCAACACGCTGAGCACCTGCTACGACGAGAAGGTGCTGTCGTTCAGCCCGGACCGGAGCACCCAGCGGTCGGGAGCGCTGCAGCTGACGACCGTGTCGGTGCAGGACCACCTCACGCTGTTCGAGGCGCTCGCCGGCTGGCTGTCGCCGAGCGACGCGGTGCTGCCGCGGGAGGTGGTGTTCGAGCCGGACAAGACGACGGAGCAGAACACCGCTGAGACCGCGCAGGAGATGGTGGACTCGCAGGACGCCGCCACGAGCGCGGCGCTGACCTACCTCGGCTACAAGGGCACCGTCACGGTGCGCGTGTCCGCGGTGACCTCCGGGGCGCCCGCCGACGGCAAGCTGAAGGCCGGTGACCAGCTCACCACCGTGGACGGCACCCCGGTCACCGGGCCGGCTCAGCTCCGCAAGCTCATCAGCGGCCGGCGGGTGGGTGCCCCCGTCGCCATCGGGTACCTCCGCGACGGCAAGGCCGCGTCGGTCACCCTGACGACGGCGCCCGCTCCCGACAACGCCAAGCGGGCCATCATCGGGATCACCCCGGGCATCCGCACCGACTTCCCGATCAAGGTGGACATCAAGCTCAAGGAGGTCGGCGGCCCGTCGGCCGGCCTGATGTTCGCCCTGGGCATCGTGGACGAGCTCGGTCCGGTCGACCTCACGGGGGGGCTGAACGTCGCGGGCACCGGGGAGATCGACCCCGACGGCAAGGTCAGCCCCATCGGCGGCATCGCCCAGAAGATGCGGGGGGCGAAGGCGCACGGGGCCACCGTCTTCCTCTCGCCTGCCGAGAACTGCGAGGAGGCCCGGAAGACCAAGCCGAGCGGCATCACGCTCGTCAAGGTCGACAGCCTCCGGTCGGCCCTCGCCGCGCTCCAGACGCTCCGCGAGCACGGCACGCCGCCATCCTGCTGAACGGCGGCTGACGGCGTACCCCGCTCCTAGACTCCGCGCATGGAGCCTGGTGTCCCCTTTGCGCTCCTGGGTGCCGTCCAGCTGATCGCGATCGCCGCCGGCGTCGGCCTCGCCGCAGCCGCGGCCCTGCGCCGCAGCGGCGCCGGCGCCGTCCTCTCGCTCGGCGCGCTCGTGCTCACGGGCGTCGAGATCGCCACGGCGCTGCGGCTCGGTGACACCACCTCGGACGGCCTGGCCCTCGCGCGTGGCGCCGCTGCGCTGCTGGTGGCCGCCGGTCTCGTCGCGGGGGGTCTGGGCGACCGGCAGGTCCCGACCTCGATGTACGGCGTGGTGGTGCCGCTGGCTGCCGGGGGTGGCCCCTCCGCGTTCGCCGGTGTGGCGACGGTCCTGGCGGCGCTCGCTGCCGTGCGGGCCCGCCGGGACGCGGTGGGAGCCGCCGTGGGCGCGGGGCTGGTGCTGCAGGCCGCGGCCGCCTTCGTGGAGATCGGTGCCGACTCCGGCAGCGGCGCCCCCGTTGCTGTCCTGGTGCTCCGCGGGGCAGGCGCGCTCGCGGTGCTGCTGGGGCTTGCGCTGCTCGCCCGCTCGTCACTGCTGTCGAAGGTCGTCGGCGCGATCCTCGCGGGCGTCGTCGCCATGGCCGTCGCTGCCGTCGGCGTCGTCGGCAACGTCGTCGTCGACTCCTACGAGACGCAGGCCCGGCAGACCGTGCACGACGCTGCCGACGCCCGACAGGTGCTGCTGGTCGACTACCGCGGGAGCGTCGTCGAGCCGACGGCGACCCGGCTGGCCAGCTTCTGCGACCGCAGCACGGAGCCGCAGTGCAAGGCGCTCGCCAACGGCGACGACCGGCGGCTGCCGCTCGTCCCCGACCGGGCGCGGGACTTCCTCGTGAAGGTCTACGCCGGCGGCACCGTCAAGGTCGTGAACCAGCGCGGTGCCGGCCTCACCCCGGCGGCCCTGATCCCGATGCCGTCGTTGCCCGCGGTGCGCGCCGTGCTGAGCGGGCAGGAGAGCGCCGGCGGGACGGCCATCGGCACCGCCCTTCGGCTGCAGGGTGCGCGGACGAGCCTCGCGCTCGCGGGGGTGGTCGCCCACGTGGACCCGGCGGCACCGGCCACTCGACCCGCGTTCGTGTACGTGTACGGCGTGCTGCTCGACCAGCAGTTCGCGCAGGACTCCGTGGACACCGGCGGGTTCGGCCTGTTCTTCCTCGCCGGGAACCCGCTGGCGGTGGTGGCCGGCAACAAGAGCACAGCCGTGGGGAGGACGGTGCTGGCGATCGCGCAGCGCGCGCACGTCGGCAGCGGGCTGCCGGACGACGGCGTCACCGTCGGGTCGGAGGGCGTGAACCCGACCGTCGCGTTCCGGCCGCTCAAGAACGTCAGCGGTGACGTCGTGGGCTACTTCGCGATCACGCGGGATCCCGGTCCGGCGCTGCAGGCGGAGCGAGATGCCCTGCGGCTGCTGGTGATCACGTCACTCGGTGCGCTGCTGCTGGTCGCCCTGATGGCGGTCGTCCTGGGACGCCGCACCGTCGATCCGGTCCGGCGGCTGACCCTCGCCGCGGAGCGCATCACCGGCGGCGACCTGACGGTGACGACCGGCGTGACGTCGCGTGACGAGGTCGGGACCCTGGCGTCCCGGTTCGACACCATGACCGCCGCGCTGGGCCAGCTCACCGGGGACCTGCGCGAGTCCGCCGCCCGGCTGACCACGGTGCTCGCCTCGATGACGGACGGGCTGCTCGCCACGGACGCAGCCGGCGTCGTGACGTCGGTGAACCGGGCCGCGCTGGAGATGCTGGGGCTGGACGAGATCGACGTCGTCGGGGAGCCGCTCGGCGTCGTCGCCGACGTCCGCGACCTCAACGACACCCAGCTCGCGGACCCCGCGTCCCGGCCGCGCGACGAGGCCGCCGAGGTGGTCCGGCCGGACGGCACGCGCGTCCCGGTGCGCGTGGCGATCACCCCGCTGCAGGGGGTGGACGGTGTCGTCATGGTGCTCCGCGACACGACCCGCGAGCGGGAGGTGGAGCGGATGAAGACCGAGTTCCTCTCCAACGTCAGCCACGAGCTGCGCACGCCGCTGACGCCGATCCGCGGCTACGCCGAGATCCTCGTCAGCAAGCCCGGCCTGGACCCCGCGCAGGTGACGACGTTCTCGACGACCATCCGCGACGAGGCGCTGAAGATGAACCGGGTCGTGGACCTGCTCGTCGACGTGGCGGCGCTCGAGGCGGGGCGGGTCTCGGTCGTCCCGCGCACCATCACCGCCCGGGAGCTCCTCGACGCGCGGATCGAGTCCTGGCAGCTCCGCGCACCGGACCGCAGCCGCGACTTCAAGCGGCGCATCGCGGGCGGCCTGCCCGCGTTGCACGTCGACCCGACCTGGGTCGGCAAGGCGCTCGACGAGCTGATCGACAACGCGGTGAAGTACACGCCCGCCGGGACTCCCATCTCCCTGGTGGCGGCGCCCTCTCCTGACGGCTCGCACGTCCGGGTGTCGGTGAAGGACGCCGGACCCGGCATCCCCGACGAGGACCAGGCGGGCCTGTTCACCTCCTTCGAGCAGGTCGACGGCTCCGCGACCCGCAAGGTCGGCGGGCTCGGCCTGGGGCTGTCGTTCGTCCGGCGGCTCGCCGAGGACGCGGGCTTCCCCCTGACCGTGAGCTCGAAGGTCGGCAAGGGCGCGGAGTTCAGCCTCGACCTGCCGGTGTCCGACCGGCCCGCACCGGTCAGTCGTCGAGGGTCGCGAGCAACGCCTCGCTGAGCCCGGGTGCCAGGTCGCCCCCGGTGACCCGCTCGTCGTCGGCCCCGTCCTTGCCGCGCAGCCGCAGCACGGACTCGCGGCTGCCGTCGCGCAGCACCCCCACCGTCATCCGCACCTCGCGCCGCTCGGGGTGCTCGGCTGCCACCGCAGCGGGGTCCTGCTCGCCGAGCGCCGCCTCCGCCGACGGCGGCAGCACCAGCACCTCGTGGGCGAGGACCACGCCGAGCACCTCCGGCCCGAAGACCATGCTCGCCAGCTGCTCGTCGAGCGGCGCGTCGCTCAGCGGCTCCTGCGCGATGGGGGTCAGTGCCCCAGGCCGCGAGACCACCAGGCCCATCGACTCGGCGAGCTGTGGCTCCGCCCGCAGCAGCTCCTCGGTGTC
Source organism: uncultured Frankiales bacterium (assembly GCA_946479905.1). Next base: position 8,979 of record CAMLIA010000131.1, read on the forward strand.
GACGAGCGCGAACAGCTGTGGTGGCTGGTCCCACCCGGCCTCGGCGAGGTGCGTCTCGACCTCGGCGACGACAGAGAGCAGCACGGGGCTCGGCGGCGAAGGCATAACGCCATCCTCGCGGATGGCTGTGGTTGAGTTCGAACCAGAGCCAGACCCCTCCTGACGAAGGTGAGTGCCCGAGCCGTGGCCGTCCGACCCCGTGGAGCCGCCTTCGGCGGCCGACCACGACTGTTCGCTCCCGCAGCCGTCGTCGTGCTCCTCCTGCTGGTGCTCGGCGGTGTCTACGTCGCCCAGTACACCGACTACCTCTGGTTCAAGGAGGCGCAGCACCCCAACGTCTTCACGACGGTCCTCAAGACCAAGCTCGTGCTGTTCTTCTCGTTCGGGCTGCTCATGGCGGTCGTGATCGGCGCCAACATCGCGATCGCCTACCGGAAGCGGCCGCCCTTCCAGCCGGTGTCGCTCGAGCAGCAGAACCTCGAGCGCTACCGGGTGGCGCTGGAGCCGTTCCTGCTGCCGGTCCTCATCGTGCTCAGCCTGTTCTTCGGCGTCTTCGCCGGGCTGTCGGCGGCGTCCCGCTGGCGCACCTGGCTGCTCTTCTCGCACGGCACGAAGTTCGGGGTCGAGGACCCGCAGTTCCACAAGGACATCTCCTACTTCACGTTCACCTACCCCTTCCAGCGCTTCCTGCTGGGCTTCGTCCTCGTCGTGCTCGTGCTGTCGCTCGTCGCCGCGCTGGTGACGCACTACCTGTTCGGCGGCATCCGCCTCCAGACCGCGGGCGAGAAGGTCAGCGTCGCGGCGCGGGTCCACCTGTCCGTGATGATCGGCCTCATCGTCATGGCCAAGGCGGTGGCGTACTACCTCGACCGGTTCGGGCTCGCGTTCTCCCACCGCGGGGTGGTCGAGGGCGCGTCGTACACCGACGTGCACGCCGTGCTGCCGGCCAAGACGATGCTCATGCTCATCGCCGCCATCTGCGCGCTGCTGTTCTTCGCCAACATCGTGGTGCGCAACGTGCTGCTGCCGGCCGGCGCCCTCGCGCTGCTGGTCGTCAGCTCCATCGCGGTCGGCGGCATCTACCCGTTCGTCGTCCAGCAGTACACGGTCAAGCCCAACCAGCTGCAGCGCGAGACCACCTACATCAAGCGCAACATCAACGCCACGCAGGCGGCCTACGGCATCCAGGACGTGACCGTCTCGTCGTACCCCGGGGTGTCGACGGCGACCAAGCAGGCGCTGCGCGACGACAAGGGGACGGTCCCGAACATCCGGCTCCTCGACCCCAACATCCTGGGACCGACGTACGAGCAGAACCAGCGGCTCCGGACCTACTTCGCGTTCAACAGCTCGCTCGACATCGACCGCTACACGGTCGGGGGCAAGACCGAGGACTACGTGGTCGCGGTCCGCGAGCTCGACGACTCGAGAGTGCCCGCAGCGCAGCAGAACTGGGTCAACCTGCACCTCGCCTACACGCACGGCAACGGGTTCGTCGCGGCCCCTGCCAACCAGACGGACAAGGACAACCCCGGGCAGCCGAGCTACACCGCCGGTGACGTCCCGCAGAGCGACAGCAGCCCCGAGCGCGTCTTCACCGTCGACCACTCGCAGGTCTACTACGGCGAGCAGTCGCCGCTGTACTCGATCGTCGACACCAAGCAGCCGGAGATCGACGGTCCGGGGGCGGACAAGAACGCCGACCAGGCGACGAGCAGGTACGCAGGCACCGGGGGCATCAAGCTCAACAGCGGCTTCAGGAAGCTGCTGTACGCCCTGAAGTTCCGCGACAAGAACATCCTGCTGTCCGGGTCGCTGACCCCCGAGAGCAAGATCATGTACACCCGCTCGCCGGCGGACCGCGTGCAGAAGGTCGCGCCCTTCCTCACTCTCGACGGCGACCCCTACCCGACGGTCGTGGACGGCCGGCTGCTGTGGGTCGTGGACGGCTACACGACGAGCAGCGGGTACCCGTACTCCGAGAGCACCAGCTTCGGAAAGGTGACGACCGACAGCCAGGGTGCCGGGTCGACCAGTGCCCAGGTCAACTACATCCGGAACTCGGTGAAGGCGACCGTCGACGCCTACTCCGGCAAGGTCAACCTGTACGCCTGGGACGAGCAGGACCCGGTGCTGAAGACGTGGCGCAAGGTGTTCCGCGGCCTGGTGCAGGACAAGTCCGCGATCGACGAGGTCCCCGGCCTGAGGGAGCACCTGCGCTACCCGGAGGACCTGTTCAAGGTGCAGCGCGAGCTGCTCGCGCGCTACCACGTGCAGGACGTGCAGACCTTCTTCCAGGGCACCGACCAGTGGGACATCCCCAGCGACCCGACGAAGGACGCGGCCCGGGTCATCAACACCGGCGCCACCCCCGGGGTCCTGTCGACGTCCAGCCCCGCGCAGCCGCCCTACTACGTCCTTCTCCAGATGCCGGACGCGTCGAAGCCGGCGTTCTCGCTCACGACGACCTTCGTCGCCCGCAACGCCACCAACCTCACGGCGTTCGCCGCGGTGTCGTCCGACCCCGGCAGCTACGGCAAGATCCAGGTGCTCGTCCTGCCGAAGAACAGGGTCATCGACGGGCCGGAGCAGGTGGCGAACACCTTCGAGAGCAACACCGCCATCTCCAGCCAGCTCTCGCTGCTGCGGCAGGGCGGGTCCGACGTCGTGCTCGGCAACCTGCTGACGCTGCCGGTCGGCAAGGGGCTGCTCTACGTCGAGCCGGTCTACACCCAGGGCAAGAAGTCGCCGAGCTTCCCGATCCTCACCAAGGTCATCGTCAGCTTCGGCAACAAGATCTCCTACCAGGACACCCTGGCCGAGGCGCTCAACGACCTGTTCGGTGCGGGCACCACCGTCACGCCCTCGCCGGGGACGACGCCGCCACCCAGCTCGAGCAGCGTCACCCAGCTCATCGCCGACGCGCAGGCGGCCTACGACGCCGGCCAGGCAGCGCTGAAGAAGGGCGACTTCGCGGCGTACGGCGCAGCCCAGGAGCAGCTGAAGAAGGCGCTCGACCAGCTCGCCGCCAAGAGCGGTGCCGCCACCCCGACGCCGACCCCTAGTCCGTAAGGAGCTCGAGCACCTTCTCCGGCGGCCGGGCCACCACGGCCCGGTCGCCGAGGATCGCCACCGGGCGCTCGATGAGGCTCGGGTCCTTGCTCAGCTGCTCGAGCAGGTCGCCCTTCACACCCGGCCGCGCGATCGTGCTCGGGTCATCGAGCTTCGCCATCACCTCTTCGAGCTCCTCGCGGCTGGGCGGGTCCTCGAGGTAGAAGCGCTTGGTGAACTCCACACCGCGCTCGGTGAGGATCTCGACGGCGCCGCGGCTCTTGCTGCAGGCGTTGTTGGTCCAGAGAACGAGAGTCACGCCCCCATTGTGGCTGGTGTATCGTGGTACCTACCGACGCGGGGTGGAGCAGCTCGGTAGCTCGCTGGGCTCATAACCCAGAGGTCGCAGGTTCAAATCCTGCCCCCGCTACAGAAGAAGGG
>CAMLIA010000132.1 GCA_946479905.1 uncultured Frankiales bacterium
GCCGCTGCCGGGTAGACCTGCACGGCCAGCGGGTGCGTCGTCGTGTTGCTCACCCGGACGTGCCGGGTGATCGACTGCCCCTGGTGGAGGTGGTCGACGATGTAGACGCGGGCCCGCGGGTCGTCGCGCCGGTCGGTGGGCGCGTCGAGCAGCCGGATGCCCAGGCTGCCCTGGTCCGCCGCGAGGGCGGGCGCCGCGGCGAGCAGGGAGAGGGCGGCGAGCAGCCCCGCGAGGAGCCGACGGCCCACTACGCGACGGAGTGGGTGACGGTCCCCGTGTAGTCGCCGGCCACCGCGTCGGTCGGGACGGCGACCACGATCGTCGGGTTCCACGCGGCCGAGTTGTTGCCCGCCGACGCGTCGCGGCTGAACGCCGTCTTCGCCGTGTCGATCACGACCTTGTTCGCCACGGTCGCCTGACCCGGGGTGAACAGGCCCAGTCCGGTCACTGCCGTCGGCAGCCCGGACCAGTAGGAGACGTCGGCCGCCGGGATGGTCTCCGCGGCCGTCCCGGTCCCGGTCGTGAACGCCGTCGCGACCGCGGTCGCCGTCCAGGAGCCGAGCAGCGCCGCCCGGGTGTCGGTCACCGTCACCGAGCCCAGCGAGCCGGAGATCGTCCCGCCTGGGGCGCCGGAGCCGATGCTCGCCGTCGCGGGCTGGGACACGGCGAGCCCACCGGTGGTGATCGTGAAGGTCGTGGTCGTGTCGGCCGTCGCCGCACCCGCCATCGCCAACCCGCTGGCTGCGGTCAACGCGATCACGAGGAGGGTCTTGCGCATGGGGGGCTCCTGCCATGAGGACTGGGTGTTCCCTCTCATCGGCAGGACCTATGGCACCCCTCGATGGCTCAGGGGTAGTGCTTCGCCCTAGTGACTTCGAGCTATGCGGCCGCGGCATTCGCTCACGCCACGCTGTGGGTGATGGTCGCGGTGTACGTCCCCGCGACCGCTGCGGACGGGATGGTGACCACGAGGGTGGGCCGCCACGTCGCCGTCGTCGCTCCCGCGACGGTGCAGGACATGACCGTCGTGGTCGTCGCGATCGACACGGGGGTGACGAGCTGGCCGGGTACGCAGGTCGGCAGCCCGGTGCTCCCGGTGACGGGTCCCGAGAGGTACCCGACGTTGCCGGCGGCGATCGTCTCGGCGGCGGTGCCACCGCCGGTCTTGAACGCCGTCGACACCACCGTGGCGGACCAGCTGCCCACCGACAGGGCGGCCGTGGTGACGGTGACGTTGCCCAGCACCCCGCTGACCGACCCGGAGGAAGCGGTCCCCAGCGAGGCGCTGGCGGGCACGGAGATCGCCAGCCCGACGATGCCCGCGGCCCGCGCCGGCGGCGGCAGGGCCACCACGGCGAGGGCGGCCGTTGCGAGCAGCGCGCGCCTCATGCGGTGGAGCCTAGGCAGCCGCCTACCGGCGGGACACGACCTCCTGGTAGCGGAGCTCCTGGCGGCGGTGGTCCAGCGTGCAGACCAGGGCACCGGTGAGGATGCCGAACAGCACGAACGAGAGGCCGAGGCCGAGCACCAGGGTGATCATGTCCTCAAGATCGGCTCAGGCATGCGGCTCCCCAGGACCCGCGGGAGCGACTCCAGCGTGATCATGCCCCGCGCCCACCCGGACCACGTCCGCCCTGGCCCCCCAGGACTAGCCCCCAGGGGGCTAGAGGGTGGCGAGCAGGCGGTCGACCTGGCGCCAGTGCCAGCGGACGCCGGAGGGCGACGGGTAGCCCTCACCACTGAGGGCGGCCGCGATCGAGTGCGACGAGGCACCCGCCTCGCGCATCCGCTCCACGAGCTCGCGCGCGTCGGGACGCAGCACACCGAGTCCCTCGACGGGGGAGACGGCGGTGTGCCCGTGCTGCTCGTGCAGCCGCTGCCGCTGCTGCGGCGTGCCGTGGGCGTGCAGCGCCCAGGCCTCGTGCAGGCACCAGACGACGGCGGGCATCCGGGCGAGGAGGTCCTCGACCTCGATGGCGGCCGACACGTCACCACGCGCCCACAGCACCGATGAGAGGTCGCACACGACCGTCGCGCCGGCGGGGATGTCGAGGTCCGACCAGTCGTCGAGCAGGTCCTCGGTGGCGCGCATCGTGTACCCGACGCGGTCGACGCAGTTCACGCCGCGCGCGGCGACGCCGCGCTCGAGGGCGACCCGGTTCGAGACGGACGCGATGAGCACGACCGGGCCGGGCGCCCGCAGGACGCGCTCGAACATGTCGACCGCGCGCTCGACGAGCGTCGGCCGGTCGGCCTCGAGGATGAAGGAGTGGTCCGCCGCCGCGCGGGGCACGGGGAGCGACGGCTGCAGCCGGGCGAGGACGGCGGGCAGGTCGGCGGCAGGCACGGCCGGGCTGAACAGGTGCCCCTGACCGGAGCGGCAGCCGAGCGCGATGAGCGCCTGCCGCTGCGCGTCCGTCTCGACGCCCTCGGCGACGACCGTGAGCCCGAGCTCCTTGGCGAGGGCGACCGTCGACCGGACGACCGCCACCACCCGCTCGTCGGCGAGCCGCTCCACGAGCCAGCCGTGGATCTTGATGGACGTCAGCGGGAGGTCGACCAGGTCCGACAGCGACGAGCGGCCGGTGCCGAAGTCGTCGAGCGACACCCGCACGCCGGCCTCGCGCAGCAGCGTGAGCTCCTGGCGGGCGATGTCGGCGGACAGCCCCTGCTCGGTCACCTCGACGGACAGGCAGGACGGGTCGATGCGGTGCGCCTCGAGGTCGGCGAGGACCGAGGCGGCGAGGCCCGGGCGGGCCAGCAGCAGCGGGGAGATGTTGACGGAGACCTTGCCGGGCAGCCGCAGGTCGGCGAGCGTCCGCAGGGCGGCGTGCAGGACGTACCGCCCGACCGCGAGGCTCAGGCCGCTGTGCTCCACGGCGGGCAGGAACTCCAGCGGGGCGACGAGCCCGCGCTGCGGGTGCTCCCAGCGCACCAGCGCCTCGAGCCCCTCGGGGTGGCCGGTCTCGAGCGCCACGATCGGCTGGAACCAGGTGACGAGCTCGTTCTGCTCCAGCGCCCGGCGCAGCCGCCGGCCCTGGGCGGCGAGGTCACCGTTGACGCCCGCCAGCCGGTCGAGGCGGCGCAGCTCGAGCACGGTGACGACGCAGTCGGCCAGTGTGCGCAGCCGGTCCAGCTGCACGGGGGTGAAGTCACGGGGTACGACGTCGTGCACGCACAGCACGCCCAGCGGCAGCCCGTCGCGGCCGGTGAGGGGGATCCCCGCGTAGGCCCGGACCTGCTCGCTGCCGGTCACGACCGGGAGCCGCGCGAAGCGGAGGTCGGCGCGGGCGTCCGGCACGACCAGCGGCGCCTGCTCGTCCACGACGGTGCCGGAGAAGGAGCCCTCACGCGGCAGCTCGGCCAGCGCCAGGCCGGTGCACGCGACGAAGCGCAGCACGTCCTTGTCCGCCACGAGCACGTAGGCCCGCGGCGCGTCGCACGCAGCAGCGGCCAGGTCGGTCAGCCCCTGCAGGCCGAGGTCGGCCTCCAGGTCGTACGTTCCCAGCGACTCGAGACGGTCTGTCTCGACGCTCTGCAGTGTCATGGCAGGCGTATCCCTTCCGTTGGCCCTTCGGTCTTCGGCACGGAGTGCGGATGCGGTTGAGCCGGTTCGGACAAGACGGCCTGAAGGGACTACCTCCGAGCGGGGTCACCTGGTCACAGGCCACTCCGGACCTGATCACCCGTGGCCACCGCGGGCAGGGACGCTGGTCCCGAAGCCGGACGTCCCGGTCCGGGCGGTTCCCGGCGACGCCCGGGGCACATGGTCCGGTGAGGTGTCGCTAGTAGTCCCTTCCTCCCATCTCTGACCGAAGGCCTCTCTTCGGGCATGACGGGCGCCGAGACAGGGGTGTGCAGCTCTCCCCGAGACTTCGCGGCACGACCGCTGGTGGTGCGGTCGTGCTCTTCGGTTGCGTGGTGGTGCTGTACGTCACCGGTCGCATGTCCAACGCGGCCGATGACCTGCTCGAACTGGGGTCGGCCCTGCTCGCCGCCGGAAGCTGCGGCCTTGCGGCCTGCGGCGCACAGGGCCGACTCCGGATCGGGTGGGCGGCGCTCGCCGCCGCCTGCGCGTCGTGGTCGGTCGGCGAGGCGATCTGGTCGGTGTACGAGCTCGCGCTCCACCGCGACACCCCCTTCCCGTCCTTCGCCGACGTCGGCTTCCTGCTCTTCCCGGTCGGCGCCTGCGTGGCGCTGCTGGTCTTCCCTGCGCGGGCGACCCGATCGGACCGTCGCCGGATGGCCTTCGACGGCCTCACCGCGGCGTGCGCCATCGCGCTCGTGTCCTGGTCCACCGCCCTCGGCGCGGTGTACAGCACCAGCACCGGCTCGCTGCTGGCCAAGGCGGTCGGCCTCGCCTACCCGGTCTCCGACATCGCGCTGCTCATCGTCTGCGTGCTCGTGCTCTCCCGCGCCAGCGGCCACCGCCGCGCGCTCGCCCTCGTCGCTGCCGGGCTGGCTCTCATGGCCGTCGCCGACAGCGCGTTCGCGTGGGCGACGGCCCAGGGCAGCTACGACGGCGGCGCCCTGCTCAACCTCGGCTGGTACGCCGCCTTCGGGCTGCTCGCCCTGGCCCCGATGATGCCGGGCGCCCTGACGGCCGCTCCCGAGGACGACCGCGAGACGGTCGCGGGCAGCCTGCTGCCGTACCTCCCCCTGACCGCCGCCGTGCTCGTCGAGACCTACCGCTACGCGACCGGCCACCACCCCAGCGTCCTCGAGGCGGTGCTGTGCGCGGTCCTCATGGCGCTGGTGCTCGGCCGGCAGGCGCTGACCGGCCGCGACAACAGGCAGCTCGCGCTGCGCCTCACCCAGCGCGAGCAGCAGCTGCGGCACCAGGCCTTCCACGACGGACTCACCGGGCTCGCCAACCGGGCGCTGTACGTCGACCGGGTGACCCACGCCCTCGACCTGCACCGCCGCGACGGCCGGCCGCTGTCCATCTGCTTCCTCGACCTCGACGGGTTCAAGCAGGTCAACGACGCCCTCGGCCACTCCGCCGGTGACGAGCTGCTCGTCCAGGTCGCGCAGCGGTTCGCCGCGGTGCTCTCCGGTGCGGACACGCTGGCTCGGTTCGGCGGCGACGAGTTCGCCGTGCTGCTCGAGGAGTCGCCCGACCCGATGCGCGTCGCCCACGCCCTGCTCGAGTGCCTCGCCACCCCGTTCGTGCTGCTGGGCAAGCAGGCGTCGGTGTCGGTCAGCGTCGGGGTGGCGCGGATCCGCCGGCACGACCCGACCCCGACCGTCGACGAGCTGCTCACCCGGGCCGACCTCGCGATGTACGCGGTGAAGCGCAACGGCAAGTCCGGCGTGCTGCTGCACACCCCCGGCCTGCAGCTCGCCAGCTCCGACGACCTCGGGCTCAGCCAGCAGCTCGCCCGGGCGCTGACCGCCGGCGACGTGACCGTCGCCTACCAGCCGATCGTGGAGCTCGCCACCGGGCGCGTGCACACCCTCGAGGCGCTGGCCCGCTGGGCGCCCCTCGGCGTCCCCGTCGAGGCCGGCCACTTCGTCCGGATCGCCGAGCACGCAGGCCTTCTCGACGACCTCTTCGGTTCCGTGCTCGACGAGGCGCTGACCCACCTCGAGAGCTGGGACCGGCACCTGCAGCTCGCCCTCAACGTCGCGCCGTCGCAGCTGACCCGCGGGCTGTTCACCACCGTCGCCTCTGCCCTCGTCCGGCACGGCATCGAGGGCTCCCGCCTCGTCCTCGAGCTCACCGGCACCGACGGCATCGTCGACCTCACCGCCGCCCGGCAGACCTGCGAGGAGCTCCGCAAGCTCGGCATCCAGCTCGCCGTCGACGGCTTCGGCACCGGCTCCGCGTCGTTCGCGCGGCTGCGCGACCTGCCCATCGACAAGGTGAAGATCGACCGGTCGTTCGTGACCCGGATCGACCACGACGTCCGCTGCCAGCGGTTCGTCCGCGCGGTGCTCGCGTTCGCCGAGGAGCTCGACCTGCAGGTCATCGCCGAGGGCGTCGAGCAGAAGGCGCAGCGGGACGCGCTGACCGCGCTGGGCTGCCACATGGCGCAGGGGTACCTGTTCAGCGTCCCCCTCCCCGCCCCGCGGGTGCCCGTGGTCCTCCACGCGCTCCCCACCCGCCACACGGCGACTCCCCCGCTGCGGCAAATCGGTTCGAACTGATCTCGCGCTGCGGGGGATGCAACCAGTTGCGCGGACATGTGGGGCCACGCAACCGATGCGTCGCGCCCACCTGACCCGCCGCCCGACGAACCGGTTCCATCCCCCCGCGCCTCCGCGGATCTGGTTGAACCCGCGCGGGCCCGTTTCCGGTTCGAACCGATTTCGCGGGAGCCCCCACGGAGCCCCCAGGGCAGGGGCGGCATCCACAGATCCCGCACGGGTCGGGCACCCAGGGGTGGGGTACGCCGAGGGTGGCGGTCATGGACCTCGTACCCCTCTTCCCGCCGTACCGGCAGGGGCTCTCGAACTGCACGCAGCTCAACGCTCAAGGCTTCACGAGCGACCACATCTCCGAGGCGCGGTACCTCAGGCAGATCGTCCGGGTGCGCCGTGGCGTCTACTCGACGGAGCCGCTCCCGCCGGTCGCCGAGCACCTCATCAGCAACGGGATCCTCGACCTCGGGTACCTGGCGCGGATGCGCAGCGTGCTGCTGGAGGTCGGGGACCGGGCCATGCTCGGCGCCCGGAGCGCCGCGTTGGCCTGGGGCTGGGAGCTGCTGGTCGAGCCCAGCGGGACCGAGCTGGCCATCAAGCCCGGCGGGTACACGAAGCGCGACGACGTGACCTACACGCAGCTGGTGTGGGGCGAACGGACGACGCTGCGGGTGCGCGGGCTGGACCCGGTCCCGGTGCTCAGCGCGGTCGACACGGTGCTGCACTGCGCGATCACGCTGCCGATGCGCGAGGCGGTCACCGTCGCCGACAGCGCGATGCGGGCCAAGACGGTCACCCTCAAGCAGCTGAAGGACGCCGCCCGGGCCCACCACGGCAAGAAGGGCTACCGCCGGATGCGCAGGGTGCTCGACTGGTCCGACCCGAAGTGCGGGTCGGTGCTCGAGTCGGCGTTCCGGGTGCTCGTACTCGAGGCGGGCATCCTGCGCCCGGAGTCGCAGTTCCGGATCGGCAAGCACCGCGTCGACTTCTGCTGGAAGGGGCTGCGGATCGTGGTCGAGGTCGACGGCCGGCGGTTCCACGATCCCGAGGACGCGCGCAACAGGGACGACCGGCGCAACCACGACCTCGTGTCAGCGCACTGGACACTGCTGCGGTTCACGTGGGCCCAGGTCGTGTACGACCCCGAGTACGTGCTCGGTGTGCTGCGCGCGACCCTGGGCGGTGTGGCTCAGGCCGCCTGATCGGTTCCGTCGCAGGGAGTTCCCGTACAAGTGGTTGCACCCACCGCACCGCGAAACTGGGTGAAACCGATTTCCAGGGGCCCCTGACCACATCCCGACCACGAACGAACTAGGTCGCGCTAGACCGAAGCAGTCATTTGCGCAGATGGCCACCCCTCACCCTCAACACCGGCACTCGCGAAGGTCGATCACCAACCCATGACGAGCCCCCTGGTCGGCGTCGACGTCCTCCCTGACCTCCCGGTCAGGCAGCGCCGCGGGTTGCTGCGTCGCGCCCCCCAGGCCGCTCCCGTCCCCGCCCAGCCCGCGGCGCCGGCGCGCGAGCGGTTCGCTGGCGAGCTCGTCACGGCCACCGACCTGGTGAGGGCGATCACCGGAGCGCTCGCCCAGCGCGCGCCGGCGGCCGTCGTCCAGGTGGGCCTCGACGGCCTGCGCAGCGTCAACGCCGCCCTGGGTCCGGAGGTCGGCGACGTGGTCGTCCAGCGGGTCGGCATCGTCCTCGCCTGGGCCTTCGCCCCCCACCCCGTCGCGCGGTTGGCCTCCGACTGCTTCGGCGTCCTGCTCCCCCACGACGAGCACCTCGAGCACCTCGTCGGCCGCGCCCTGTCGCTCGTCGCCGCGGCCGACCTGAGCAGCGACGCGGCCGGGGTGCGTACGACGGCCAGCGCGGGCATCACGATGCTGGACCGCACCGACATGACGGCGCGCCTCGCCCTGCACGAGGCCGACCTGGCGATGGCGGCCGCGAAGGCCGCGGGACGCAACTGCTTCGCGGTGCACGACCCGAAGCACACGGCGGCGGCCGCCGCGACCGAGCTCTGGGAGAACCAGCTGCGCCGGGCACTCGAGGAGGACACCCTCGTGCTGCACGCGCAGCCGGTGCAGGGCGTGCACGCCGAGGTGCAGCAGTGGGAGCTGCTGGTCCGGCTCCCCGCGAGCGGGGACCACCTGCTGCCGCCGGCGCACTTCCTGCCGATGGCCGAGCGGCTCGGACTGGGTCGCGAGATCGACATCAGCGTGACCCGGCACGCGATCGCCCTGGTCCAGCAGTACCTCGACCGCGACCAGCGCATCACCCTGGAGGTGAACCTCACCGCCGCCACCATGTCCGACCCGGGCTTCGTCACGCAGCTCGAGGCCGACCTGCACCGCAGCGGCGTCCCCGCCTCCTCGCTCGTCTTCGAGGTGAACGCGGCGACGGCCGAGAGCCAGCTCTACGACGTGCAGGTGTTCGCCCACCGGGTGCGCGCGCTGGGCTGCAAGTTCGCCCTCGACGGCTTCGGCCGGGGCATCCCGGCCCGCGAGCAGCTCAGCTCGCTGCCGCTCGACTTCGTCAAGCTGGACGGCTCGCTGGTGCGCGACCTCGCCGGCGACGTCGTCAACCAGCACCTGGTGAGCACCCTGACCCGGTTGGCGCACGAGCGCGGCTGCCGGGTCGTCGCGATGAACGTCGCCGACGCCGCGAGCCGCACCCTGCTCGTGAGCTACGGCGTCGACTACCTGCAGGGCTTCGAGATCGGCCGCCCCATGCCGCTGGCTGACTGACGTGCGCAACACCACCCACACGAACCAGGGGGACGTGGTGCCTGCGCGGCCCCTCCTGCGGGGCCCGAGTGGACGGCCCCAACGGCCGACACTCAGAGCATGACCATCGCTCTCGCCATCGGCGGCTGGATCCTGTTCTCCTGCCTGGCCACGGTCGGCATGGCGGCGGTCTGCCGTGGGGGACGCATGGAGGACGAGGCCCTGGGCTACGTCCCGGCTCCGCGCACCTCACCGGAGGACGTCCGCGAGGAAAGCCTCATCTGACCGCCTCCTGGTCCACACCGACGCGCTCTCGTCCACGGAAGTGAGCGGTTGCCGCCTTCATCGCGGCCTAACGCTCCTGACACGGTCCATGACGGGGAGCACGATGAGCAGCATGACGGTGATGCCGCGCCACGACGACTGGACGGTCGACGACCTGGCCGAGCTCCCGGATGACGGGCTTCAGTACGAGCTCGCGGAAGGGATGCTGCTCGTGACGCCCGCGCCGCGTCCGCGGCATCAGCGAGCGCTCGGTCGGCTCCACGTCCAGCTCGCCGCACTCGTCCCGCCGGAGTTGGAGGTCTTCGTCGCCCCGCTCGACTTCCAGCCGAACAGGCGCACGAGCCTGCAGCCTGACCTGCTCGTCGTCCGTCGCGAGGACGTCGGGGAGGAGAACATCACGCAGCCGCTGCTGCTCGCTGTCGAGATCCTCTCGCCGTCGACGCGCGCGAAGGACCTCATCCTCAAGCAGGGGCTGTACGCCGAAGCCGGCGTGGCTTCCTACTGGGTCATCGACCCCGCCGTGCCCTCGCTGATCTCGTGGGATCTCGTGGACGGCGCGTACGTCGAGTCGGCTCGAGCGATGGGCGAGCAGACCGCGCACCCGCTGAGGCCGTTCCCGATCGACGTCGTCCCGAGCAGTCTGGTCGACTGACCCCTCTCGCGAACTCATTAGTCACACAGCCTGGAATCAGGCATGCCCAAGCGTGAAGATTTCTTAGAACATGTGTTTGCTTTCGGGTCAGATTGGGGTAGATTGGTAGTAGCCATGACGACGACAACAGCTGACCTCGAAGCCCGGGCGGGGCAGCTCGACGCGATCGCCGCGGCGCTGAAGCGGAAGACGGAGGTGGAGCAGGAGTTCCGAGCCGGACTGGTCGAGCTGTGGCAGTCGACACCGATGGCGGAGCGGAGGTTCGTCGCCGACGAGCTGGCGATCGTGCTGGCCGAGTCCAGCCGCACGACCCAGCGCTGGGTGGACACCGCGCTGTGCCAGTCGATGCTCCCGGAGCTACAGGCGCTGGTGGACAGCGGCGTCTGGAGCAGCCGGCACGCCGACGCGGTGATGGACGTGCTGGGGTGCGTCGCCCGGGAGCACCGCCAGCAGGTCCTCGACCTGGTCCTCGGCCAGCGGGCGGCTCGTACGCCGTACCAGCTGAAGAACGCCGCGATGGCCGCGATGTACCTCGTCGACCCCGAGGCGATGGAGAAGGCCGCGGAGCAGGCGAAGACCAACCGGTCGGTGACCTCGACCGACAGCACCGACGGGTCCGGCACCCTGTTCATGCAGGGCCCGAAGGCGGCGATCGCGGCGGCGATGGCCTCGCTGGACGCGCTCGCGGGCAAGACCGGTCCGGAGGACGCCCGCAGCCTGCTGCAGCGCCGGTTCGACACCATGATGCTGCTGCTCACCGGGCAGCTCGTCGCCACCGGTGCGCACGTCCAGCTGCTCGTCAGCCTCTCGACCCTGCAGGGCGGCAACGCACCGGCCGAGCTCCCCGGCTTCGGCCTCATCACGGCCGGCGAGACCCGCGAGCTGGTCGCGGACGCCGACCACATCCGGCGCGTCGTCGTCGACGACGCCGGCCAGCTGGTCTCGGTCGACGGCACCGTCGAGACCCCCGTCCGCCCCGAGCCCGCGAAGCCGGTGCTGCTGACCGACGAGGTCGAGCCGGCCGAGATCACCGACGACGCGCTCGCCGCCGAGGCCGACGACCTGGCCCACACCGCCGCGGACGAGCAGTGGCTCGCCGAGGTCCTCGACGCCGTGTGCACCCCCGAGGTCGCGCTCCGTCGGGCGGCCCAGGAGCTGTACGACCTGGGCCACCCCTGCCCGGGGCCGATCGACACCCCGGAGCAGGCGGCCGCGCAGGCCCAGCTGCGGGCGCTGCTCGTCGTGCTCGCCGAGCAGGAGGCCGCCACCGGCCGCCGCGCCGGCGACGCGCACGTCCGCATCGAGCGCGACGGCAGCCTGCACATCCACTACCCGGACGACCCCGACGACCCGAACCCCGATGACCGGGGGCCGGACGGCGGAGGCACCGGCCCGCCCCCGGAGCCGACGTGGCCGCTGCCGGCCGGCTACGTCGACGACCACCACGCGATGCGCGTGCGTGACGCCGAGCTCCCCCTCCCACTCGACGAGCGGGAACGGGCAACGACCCTCCGACGCCGCTGGCTCCGCCGCCAGGTCCCGTCCTGGCACAGCTGGCAGCCACCCGAACCGCCTGAGGTCACCCGCCGCTGGCCGGCCCCGACCCTCCAGGACCTCGAGTGGTGGGCCAGCCATCCCGACCGGACGCTGGCGCACGCCCAGATCCGCGATGTCGTCCCGCTCAGCCCGCTCGCGTCACCGCCGCCCGGCGGCTGGCCGAGCATCCCCGCCCCCCGACCGGTCTGGGAGCCACCACAACTCCACAGCGTCACCGCGAAGCTCCTGCTCCGGCCGGTCAGCCCGCTCCCGCCGGCCAGCAGCAGCTATCCCTTCCGCGGCGCCCTCGCCCGGTTCGTGAAGCTGCGCGACCAGAGCTGTCGGTTCCCGAGCTGCCCCCGGCTCGCCGAGCACTGCGACACCGATCACCGGATCGCCTGGCCGCTCGGACCGACCAGCATCATCAACGGTGTCAGCGAGTGCGAGCACCACCACCAGTGCAAGCACGCGATCATGACGCTGACCCGCCTCGAGGACGGCACGCTGCGGTGGACCCTCCCCACCGGCCACTACGCCGACAGCCCGCCCCGCCCCCTCATCCGCGGCTGGTAGGACAGCGTGATCGGGTCAGGCGTGGGCAGCGCGCGGCCGCGGGCTCGGTACGGGTCTGCCCGCTGCCCGGGCAGCGGCGAGCCATGCCTCGACGGCCTTCTCCACCTCGACCACGGCGTCGTGCGGGGTCGGCCCATGGGCCGAGCAGAAGGCGAGGTCGGGGACATCAGCCACCCAGACCTGGTCCTCCTCGCTCCAGAAGACCTCGATCCGGTACTCGGAGTTCACGGCTCCTCCTCAAGGACGAGATCGTAACGCTGGATGAGGGTCACCACCTGCCGCACTTGGTACGCCTTCGCCTGGCCTTGCTCCTCCTGCAGGTTGATCAGCTCGGTGACCCTTGGGTGCACGAAAATCCGGTGACTGCCTCGGCCTCCCGCTTCTCGAAATCCCAGCGCCGTGAGAAGGCGAACCAGGTCCGAGAGACTCACGTTGCCGACGGCGCCTCCCACGATGCGGGCGAGCAGCGCTGCGGGCTTCACCGAGGACACGCTACGAACCCGCACAGGTGCACGCCGGCAGTCGTCCACAGGTTCACCGCGGGCTCTCC
>CAMLIA010000133.1 GCA_946479905.1 uncultured Frankiales bacterium
CACGCCGCTGATGGCGGGCAACTGGAAGATGAACCTCAACCACCTCGAGGCCATCTCCCTGGTGCAGAAGCTCGCGTTCAGCCTGAACGACAAGGACCACGACGCGGTCGAGTGCGTCGTGCTGCCGCCGTTCGTCGACCTGCGCAGCGTGCAGACGATGGTCGACGGCGACCGGCTGCGGATCGGCTACGGCGCGCAGGACCTGTCGCCCTTCGACAGCGGCGCCCACACCGGCGACGTCAGCGGGGCGATGCTCGCCAAGCTCGGCTGCCAGTACGTCGTGGTCGGGCACTCCGAGCGGCGCGCCGACCACGGCGAGTCCGACGAGGTCGTGCGGTCGAAGGTGCTGGCCGCCGGCCGGCACGGCCTGGTCCCCATCCTCTGCGTCGGCGAGGGCCTCGAGGTCCGGCAGGCCGGTGGGCACGTCGCGCACTGCGTCGAGCAGCTCCGTGCCGCCCTGGTCGACGTGCCCGAGGCCGTCCTCAAGACGCTCGTCGTCGCCTACGAGCCCATCTGGGCCATCGGCACCGGCGAGGTGGCGACGCCCGAGGACGCGCAGGAGGTCTGCGCCGCGCTGCGGGGGCTGCTGGCCGAGGTCGCCGGCGGTGACGTGGCCGACGGGATCCGCGTCCTCTACGGCGGATCTGTGAAGTCCTCCAACGTCGCGAGCCTCATGGCGCAGCCCGACGTGGACGGGGCGCTCGTCGGCGGCGCGTCGCTCGAGGCCGAAGAGTTCGCGAAGATCGTCCGCTACCCCACGCTCGAGGCGCAGTAGCCCTTCCCGTCCGAGGCGGCTCGGACAGGGGGTTCTGCCGTCCCGGCCAAGGTCACCGCTTGGTCACGATGTCGCGACAACACGGCGCACCTACTTTTGTCCAGCGCTTTGCAGGACCTAGATTGCCGCCGACGGCCACCCGCCGCGGCCCACCCGGCACAGGCCCCACGAGGGACGGAGACTCAACCGCGTGACTGCCCCTCTCGACGTCGACCCGTCGGCCCTGCACGCCGATCCGGACGCAGCCACCAATGCTGAGTCGTCGAAGGCTGTCGAGGGCCGATCCCTCCGCCAGATCGCGTGGATGCGGCTCAAGCGCGACAAGGTCGCCCTCGGCGGTGGCATCACGATCATCCTGCTGCTGCTGATCGCGATCTTCGCGCCGGTCCTCGTCAAGCTGCTGGGCACGCCTCCCAACGAGCAGCACATCAACCTGATCGACCCGACGTTCCAGATCCCGAAGGGCTCGCTGGGCGGCATCAGCAGCAAGCACATCCTCGGCGTCGACCCGACCTTCGGACGGGACCTGTTCGCCCGGATCGTCTACGGCGCCCGGATCTCGCTGCTGACAGCGTTCCTCGCCACCTTCCTCACGGTGATCCTCGGCACCGTCGCGGGCATCACCGCCGGCTTCTTCGGGGGCTGGGTCGACGGCGCGATCAGCCGGGTCATGGACATCCTGCTCGCCTTCCCGCTCCTTCTGTTCGCGATCGGCATCGGTGCCGTCATCGTGGTGACCGACAAGCCGGTCCTGGGGTTGAGCGGCACCAGCCTGAGCGTCGCCACGCTGATCTTCATCATCGGCTTCTTCCAGTGGCCCTACATCGGCCGCATCGTGCGCGGCCAGACGCTGTCGCTGCGCGAGAAGGAGTTCGTCGACGCCGCCCGCAGCCTGGGCGCGAGCAACAGCCACATCATCTTCAAGCAGCTGCTGCCGAACCTGATGGCGCCAGTGCTCGTCTACAGCACGCTGATCATCCCGACCAACATCCTGTTCGAGGCGGCGCTGTCGTTCCTCGGCGTGGGTGTGCGGCCGCCGACGCCGTCGTGGGGGCAGATGCTGTCCGACGCGGTGTCCACCTACCAGATCGACGCGATGTACATGATCGTGCCCGGCATGGCGCTGTTCATCACCGTCATGGCCTTCAACCTGCTGGGCGACGGCCTCCGCGACGCCCTCGACCCGCGAGCCGGTCGCTGACCGCCCCCGAGACCCGACGGGCCGCGTCTGCTGGACGCGAGCCCCGTCGTGCACGACGGACAGGGTCGCCGACCCGTCCCGCACAAATCCCGAAGGGAGCTCCGCCCACGATGTCCCGCAGCTATCTCAGGACCGGCAGCATCGCTGTCGCCATCCTGGCCCTCGGAGCCACCGCCGCGTGCAGTGGTTCTTCGAGCAAGACTGAGACCAAGACGGCGAAGGTCGAGTACAACGCGGCCCTCACCGGGGTCGTCAACGCCTCGGACAAGAAGGGCGGAACGCTCAACTACGTGGCGTCCGGCGACTTCGACTCCCTCGACCCGGCCCGCACCTACTACGCCTACAGCTGGAACTACCAGCGCATCTACCAGCGCACGCTGCTGATGTTCAAGCCGGTTGTCGGCAAGGAGGGCTCGCAGGTCACCGGTGACCTCGCCAAGGGCCCCGGCACGTTCACCGACGGCGGCAAGACGGTCAGCTACGAGCTGCGTGACGGCATCACGTTCCAGGACGGCAGCGCGATCACGTCCGAGGACATCAAGTACGCCCTCGAGCGCTCCTTCGCCGAGGACGTCATCAACGGTGGTCCCGGCTCGACGTACCTCAAGCCGATCCTCGTGGGCGGCGACCAGTACAAGGGCCCGTACAAGGACAAGAACGGCCTGGCCTCCATCGACGCCAGTGACCCGAAGAAGATCACCTTCCACCTGACGAAGGCGTTCACCGACTTCGACTACCTCATGGCGCTGCCGCTGAGCACCCCGGTGCCGAAGGCCGCCGACCAGGGCAAGAACGGTGGCGCGAACTACCAGTTCCACGTCATCTCCAGCGGCCCGTACCAGGTCGGGACCTACCAGCCCGGCAAGCTGCTGACGCTGGTCCGGAACCCGAACTGGAAGCAGTCCTCGGACCCGAACCGCAAGGCGCTCCCGGACAAGATCGTGCTGACCGAGGGCCTGCAGCCGGATGACATGGACGCGCGCCTGCTCGCCGGCACGGCCGACCTCGAGGTCGAGGGCACCGGTGTGCAGCCGACGGCAGTCTCGAAGATCCTCCGCAACCCGGAGACGAAGAAGAACTCCGACAACCCGTCGACCGGCTTCACGCGCTACATCTCCATCCAGGAGAAGGTGCCGCCGTTCGACAACATCGAGTGCCGCAAGGCCGTCCAGTACGCCGCTGACAAGGTCGCCCTCCAGGGCGCCCGTGGTGGCCCCATCGCCGGTGGCGACATCGCCGGCCAGATGCTGCCCCCGACCCTGCCGGCGTACAAGAAGTTCGTGCAGTACGACTCGGGCCCGGACAACACCGGCAACCTCGAGAAGGCCCGTGAGGCCCTGAAGGCCTGCGGCAAGCCGAACGGCTTCAAGACCAAGATCGCCACCACCAACAAGGGCAAGGGCCCGAAGGTCGGCATCGCGCTGCAGGCCGCGCTCAAGCGGGTCGGCATCGACGCCCAGGTGATCCAGGTCGACAGCGCGACGTACTACAGCGGCTTCATCGGTGTCCCGGACAACGTCCACAAGCAGGGTCTCGGCCTCGCCGTGGCCGGCTGGGGTCCCGACTTCCCGACGGAGTACGGCTTCTTCGAGTCGATCGTGGACGGCCGCGCCATCAAGACCTCCGGTGGTAACAGCAACTACGCGGAGTTCAACAACAAGCAGGTCAACGACCTGATCGACCAGGCGCTGGCGACCACGGACGTCAGCAAGCGCAACGACTACTGGGGCCAGGTCGACCACCTGGTCATGGAAGGCGCTGACCTGCTGCCGTTCGTGGCGGACAAGGCGCTCGACTACCGCAACCCGCGGCTGACGAACGTCTACCTGGACTCCGCGTTCGGGATGTACGACTACGTCAACATCGGCGTCAGCAGCTAAGTCGTCCTGACGCTCCTCACCTCGAAAGGCAGGTGACGGCCGCTGCGGCCGGGGCTCGTGCCCCGGCCGCAGCGGTCCGCTCTCATGGGTCGCTTCATCATCCGTCGGCTGGCCGGCGTCGCCCTGTTGCTCGTCATCGTCAGCATGGCCACCTTCGCGGTGTTCTTCCTGGCGCCGAAGGCCGTGCACGCGAACGTGGCCCGGAACTTCTGCGGTCGCGTCTGCGATGACGAGGCCCTGAAGCAGGTCTCCATCAAGCTCGGCCTCGACAAGCCGATCGTCGAGCAGTACGGCGCCTACGCGAAGGGCATCTTCGTCGGCAGGGACTACAACCAGGGCACCGACACGACCCACTGCGGCGCACCCTGCCTCGGTTACTCCTTCAAGAACGACCAGCCGGTCTGGTTCCTGCTCAAGGACCGGCTGCCCATCACCGTGTCGATGGCCATCGGGGCCGCCATCATCTGGCTGGTCTTCGGGGTCGCGATCGGGATCCTGTCCGCGCTGCGGCGCGGCTCCCTGTTCGACCGCGCCGCCATGACGGTCGCGCTCGCCGGTGTCTCGCTCCCGGTGTACTTCACCGCCCTGCTGGGCTTGTCGATCTTCAGCTACAAGCTCAAGATCCTCCCCAACGTGCACTACGTCGGCTTCACCGACAACCCGGCGCTGTGGGCCCGGAACCTGCTGCTGCCGTGGATCTGCCTCGCGTTCCTCTACTCCGCGACCTACGCGCGACTGACGCGCGCCAACATGCTCGAGACGATGGGGGAGGACTACATCCGCACGGCCCGAGCGAAGGGGCTGCCGGAGAAGGTCGTCATCCGCAAGCACGGCTTCCGCGCCGCGCTCACGCCGATCGTCACGATCTTCGGCCTCGACCTCGGTGGCCTGCTCGGCGGCGCCGTGCTCACCGAGACCGTCTTCAACTTCCCGGGGATGGGCAAGCTCGCGGTCGACGCGATCGCCGGTCAGGACCTGCCGATCATCCTCGGCGTGACGCTGTTCGCGGCGTTCTTCATCATCATCGCGAACCTTGTGGTCGACGTGCTCTACGCCTACGTCGACCCGCGCGTGCGCTACTCCTGACCTACCCTCGTCCCGCGACCACCCGACCGAAACCCGAGGAACCCGTGAGCCAACAGACCCTGGAGGGCTCGGTGCCCCCGCGCCCTGCCTCGACGGCGTTCCTCGAGCTGCGCGACCTCAAGATCCACTTCCCGACCGACGACGGCCTGGTGCGGGCCGTCGACGGCCTGTCCTTCCAGCTCGAGAAGGGCAAGACCCTCGGGATCGTGGGGGAGTCCGGCTCCGGCAAGTCGGTGACGAGCCTGGGCATCCTCGGCCTGCACAAGGGCACCAACGCCCGGCTCGGCGGTGAGGTCTGGCTCGACGGCGTCGAGCTGGTCGGTGCCTCGAAGGAGGAGGTCCGCAAGCTCCGCGGCAACAAGATGGCGATGGTGTTCCAGGACCCGCTGTCCGCCCTGCACCCGTACTTCACGGTCGGTGCGCAGATCGCCGAGGCCTACCGGATCCACAACGACGTCTCGAAGAAGGCGGCCCGGCAGCGCGCCGTCGAGATGCTGGAGCGGGTCGGCATCCCGACGCCCGACAAGCGCGTCGACGACTACCCGCACCAGTTCTCGGGCGGCATGCGGCAGCGCGCGATGATCGCGATGTCGCTGTCCTGCAACCCTGAGCTGCTCATCGCCGACGAGCCCACGACGGCGCTCGACGTGACGGTCCAGGCCCAGATCATGGACCTGCTGCGCGACCTGCAGAAGGAGTTCGGCTCCGCCATCATCCTCATCACCCACGACCTGGGGGTCGTGGCGGAGTTCGTCGACGACATCCTCGTGATGTACGGCGGCAAGTGCATCGAGTACGGCACGGTCAACGAGGTCTTCTACGAGCCGCAGCACCCCTACACGTGGGGACTGCTGTCGTCGGTGACCCGGCTGGACCGGCTGCGCCAGGACCGGCTCAAGCCGATCGCGGGCTCGCCGCCCAGCCTCATCAACATCCCGCAGGGCTGCGCCTTCCACCCGCGCTGCCCCTACGAGCCGATGACCGACGGCAAGGGCTCCACGGTGGTCCCGGAGCTGGTGGACGCCGGCAACGGCCACCTGGTGCGCTGCCACCTCACCGCCAAGGAGCGGCAGGACATCTTCGTCCAGCAGGTCAAGCCGACGCTGTGATGCAGGCCGATACCGTGAGCACCCCGAACCAGGAGTCCCGAGCATGACCGCCGCTGCCACCGACGCCGCCGCCGCCCCGACCGGCGCCGGACGGCCGCTGCTCGAGGTCGAGGGCCTGCAGAAGTACTTCCCGGTCACCCGCGGCATCATCTTCTCCAAGCAGGTCGGCGCCGTGAAGGCCGTCGACGGGCTGTCGTTCACCGTCGACAAGGGCGAGACGCTGGGGCTGGTGGGCGAGACCGGCTGCGGCAAGTCCACCACCGGCCGGCTGCTCACCCGGCTGCTCGAGCCCAGCGCCGGGAGCATCCGCTTCGACGGCACGGACATCACGCACCTGTCGCGGTCGCAGATGCGGCCGCTGCGCAAGGACGTCCAGATCATCTTCCAGGACCCCTACAGCTCGCTGAACCCCCGGCACACGATCGGCACGATCGTCGGCGCGCCGTTCCGGCTGCAGAAGGTGCAGACCGAGCACGGCGTGAAGAAGGCCGTCCAGGACCTGCTGGCCCTGGTGGGGCTCAACCCCGAGCACTACAACCGCTACCCCCACGAGTTCTCCGGCGGCCAGCGGCAGCGCATCGGGATCGCCCGGGCCCTCGCGCTGCGGCCGAAGCTCATCGTCTGCGACGAGCCGGTGTCGGCCCTCGACGTGTCGATCCAGGCGCAGGTCATCAACCTGCTCGAGGACCTGCAGGACGAGTTCGACCTGACCTACGTCTTCATCGCGCACGACCTGTCCGTGGTGCGCCACATCTCGGACCGCGTCGCCGTCATGTACCTCGGCAAGATCGTCGAGATCGGCGACCGGATCTCGCTCTACGAGCACCCGATGCACCCCTACACGCACGCGCTGCTGTCCGCGGTGCCGGTGCCCGACCCCATCCGGGAGACCCAGCGGGAGCGCATCCTGCTGACCGGTGACGTACCCTCTCCGTTGAACCCGCCGCCCGCGTGCCGGTTCCACACGCGCTGCTGGAAGGCCCAAGCCATCTGCAAGCAGGTGGAGCCGCCGCTGGTGCAGATCCAGCCCGGCCACGAGGTGGCCTGTCACTTCCCCGAGGAGCGTGTGATCGTCTAGATGATCACCTTCTTGTGCATCCTGCTCATCCTCGCCAGCCTCGGCATGGTGGTCCTCGTGCTGCTCCACAAGGGCAAGGGCGGCGGCCTGTCGAACATGTTCGGCGGCGGCGTCTCGTCGTCGCTCGGCGGCAGCGCCGTCGTGGAGAAGAACCTCGACCGGCTGACGATCATCTGTGGCCTGGTCTGGTTCACCTGCATCGTGGCCCTCGGCCTGCTGCTCAAGCCCGCCAGCTGAGTTCCCGGCTAGACTCGGACCTGGTTCATCAGGTCTCGAGGGGAGCTCCACGTGGCAGGCGGCAATGCGATCCGAGGCAGTCGAGTCGGTGCCGGCCCGATGGGCGAGGCGGAGCGCGGCGAGGCCGCCCCTCGCCGCCGGGTGAGCTTCTGGTGCGCCAACAAGCACGAGACGCGGCCCTCGTTCGCTGAGGACGCGGCCGTCCCCGACACCTGGGACTGCCCGCGCTGCGGGTTCCCCGCGGGCCGCGACAAGGAGACCCCGCCGGCCCCGCCGAAGACCGAGCCCTACAAGACCCACCTGGCCTACGTGCGGGAGCGCCGCAACGAGGCCGACGGCGAGGCCATCCTCCAGGAGGCCCTCGCCCGGCTCCGCGGCAAGTAGCCCCACAGCGCCCCGCTGGGGTGATCAGCCTGCGCGCGCGGCGTCTCGCGCTCGCGACCGCCGGCGTGCTGGTGGTGGCCGCCGGGGTCGCCGCCGCCTCCACACCGAGCGGCTCGGTGCTCACCGCCCCCACTCGCGCCGGGGCGAGCACCACCGTCGGCTGGACAGGCACGATCCCGCCGGGCAGCAACCCGGAGGAGGCCTGCACGGTCCCCGGCACCGACGACCAGCACGCCCTGACAGTGCGGGTCCCGCCGGCGGCGGCGGGTTTGGTGCTGGCGCTGTCCGTCACCATCACGTGGACCCCGCCCGGGAGCCCCACCACCGCCGACGAGGTCCTCACCGTCCTCGCCCCCGACGGCTCCGACGCGGGTGACTCCGACGGCGGCTCCACCAGGGAGCGGGTCGTCGTCGACAAGGCCGTCGCCGGGACCTACACCGCGCTGGCGTGCGGCTTCGTGAACCGGACGGCCCAGGCCTACCGGGGCACCGCCACCCTCACCACCAGCCTGCCACCGGAGCAGCGCCGGCTCCCGACCGTCGACCACGGGCTGGCCTTCGGCGCGAGCACGCCGAGCGACGTGCAGCGCGACATCGGGGAGCCCCTGGTCACCACCGACCGCGACGGCAGCATCTACGCGTGCGGACCGGCGGGGTACGCCAACATCGCCGACTACGCGAACGTCTCCACCGACGGCGGTGACCAGTTCCACCTGCTCGGGCAGCCCCCGCGCGGCCAGATCTCGGGCGGCGAGGGCGGCGGCGACTGCGCGCTCGCGACCGCCGTGCGACGCAACGCTGCCGGCCACTACGCCCTGGCCTACGCGGGACTCGGACCGATGGCGCAGTTCTCCACCGCGACCTCACCCGACGTCGGCCGCACCTTCCAGGTCTCTCCGGTGAGCGAGTCGCTGCCCGGCGTCGACCGGCAGTGGCTCACCTTCCTCGACGACAGGACCGTGCTCCTCGTCTACAACCAGCTCGGCCTGAACAAGCTGGTGCAGCGCTCGACGAACGCAGGGCTGACCTACGACTCACCCGGCGTGCACGCGGTCGACGAGTTCGGCGGGACCGGACCGATCCGCGCCTTCACCCCGCCCGGCAAGGACCCGGCGACGCAGGCGGTCGTCTACTTCCCCTTCGAGGGCGCGCAGATGCTGAAGCTGGCAGTCAGCCAGGACTCGGGACGGAGCTTCTCGACCTGCGTGCTCGACAGCCGCATCGCGCACGCCGCCGGCTTCGTCAACGCCGATCACGACGACGCCGGCAACATCTACGCCACGTACGCCGACCCGGAGCGCGACCACAGCACCTACCTGGTCACGCTGCCCGCGGCGAGGCTGGCCACCTGCCGCGGCAACAAGGCGGCGGCCTTCAGCCGGCGTGTGCAGGTCAACCGCGAGCAGGTGCGCACGACCGTGATGCCGTGGGTGACAGCGAGCGGTCTCCCGGGCCGGGTCGCGATCGCCTACTACGGCACTCCCAGCGTCGGGGACCCGAACGCCGGCAGCTTCAAGGCGACCTGGCACGTCGACGTCAGCCAGACCACGGACGCGCTGTCGCCGGACCCGCACTTCGACCAGGTCGAGGCGACCACCCACCCGTTCCACTACGACTCGATCTGCGTGCAGGCGACCGGGTGCGACGTGAGCGTCCCGGCCGGCGACCGCAGCCTCGTCGACTTCTTCTCGATGGCCTACGACCGGCGGTCCGGCCGGCTCGTCGTGGTCTACTCCAACGCCGCCAAGCGCCCCGACGACCCGAAGGGCTCCATCTCCCAGCCGACGGTGCTGGTCCAGGCGGCCGGCCCGTCCCAGGGCGGTGGCACCGTCTCCCCGCGGCGTCCCGTGCTCGCGCGCGGCAGCACCGACCCTGCCGGCGACGCGCTGTCCCAGTACTCCGCCGTCCTCACCCGCACGCTGCCCTCGGTCAGCAGCGCGGCGCTCGACCTGCGGTCCGTCTCCGTCGTACCGACCGTGCACGACTTCACCGTGACGCTGAAGGTCGGCGACCTGTCCGACGCCGCGCTCCACCAGGCGCTGTCGGACAACGCGCCCGCGCTCGGGCTGGTCTGGCTGTTCCGCTGGGTGAACGGCTACCAGCCGGCGGCGGTGTCGCTGCACTGGTCGCCGCTGACCGGGTTCTCCGGGGGCTTCGACCCGTACGTGACGGACCGGACCGCGGGCGGCACCGTCGAGAAGTACGCCGGGAGCACGCCGCTCGGCGACGACCTGACCGTCGACCAGGCGCGCGGCACGGTCAGCTTCCACGTGCCCGCCCGGCTGCTGCACGCCCTGCACGGGCCGCAGGGCCCGGGGGAGCGCCCGCTGCTGGAGAAGGCGGTGCCCGGCAGCCGCTTCTACGACGGGTTCGCCGGGGCGTTCGCGGACATGACGACGAGCACGACGGTGGCAGGGAGCACGAGCACCGAGTCCTACCTCTACCAGGCCGACAGCGCCTCGACCTTCGACTTCACGCTGCTCGGCCGGACGGCGAAGCCGGTCAGGAGCCGCGTCACGGGAGGCGGCCTCGCCGCGACCGGGCCCGCCGACCTGCTGCCGTGGGTCGCCGTCTGCCTGCTGGGCCTCGGCCTGGCCGCCGCGAGGCGGGCCGCTGATCCACGGAGCCCCTGCTCGCTCTCAGGTGCCTGCTGAGCGCTGCACCGCTCCGTGGATCACGGTGAGGGCTGCTCAGAGCCGGCGCAGCCCACGGGGCAGCATCCCGGCAGCGGCCTCGTCCAGCAGCCACAGCGTCTGCGACCGGCCGCGCGCGCCGGCAGCCGGCACCTGCACCTGACCGGCCCCGCCGAGCGCCATGGCCGCCGCGGTGGCCTTCTCCCCGCCGGCGGCGACCACCCAGACCTCCCGCGCCTCCTGGATGGCGCGGAAGCCCAGCGAGATGCGGGTGGGCGGCGGCTTGGGGCAGCCGTGCACGCCGAAGACGGTGCGGTCGTCGTGCGCCGCCGGCGACTCGGGGAAGATCGAGGCGACGTGCCCCTCAGGTCCCATCCCCAGCAGCAGGACGTCGAAGAGCGGGACGTCGTGGTCGTCCGCCGCGGCCTCGAGCAGCTCGTCGGCGTACCGCCGGGCGGCGGCGTCGACGTCCTGGCCGTCCGGTCCGCCGAGCGCCCCCATCGGGTGCACCCGGGCGGGGTCGAGCGGCACGTGGTCGAGCAGCGCGCGCCGGGCCTGCAGCTCGTTGCGGTCGTCGGAGCCGGCGTCGACGTACCGCTCGTCGCCCCACCACACGTCGAGCCGGGACCAGTCCACCGCCGCCCTGGCCGGGGCCCGGCGGACCGCCTCGAGGGCGGCGATGCCGAGGCCGCCGCCGGTGAGGACGACCGAGGCCCGGCCGCGCTGCGCCTGCGCGTCGACCAGCCGGGTGAGCAGCCGCGCCGCCACCGCCTCCGCCAGCAGCGCCGCGTCGCGGTGGACGACCACCGTCGAGCTGCTCATGAGGTGGTCAGGGCGGGGTCGAGGTCGTTCGTGGTCATCGGGTCCTGCCAGACATGGGTGCGCTTCGCCGGCCGCTCCGACAGGCCGGACCGGCCGGTCACCGTCTGCAGCGCCTCCGCATAGGTCTCGTCGGAGTCCAGCCGGCGCAGCTCCTCGGCGAGCAGGTCGCCCAGCTCCCGCCGCGGCAGCGGCATCGCCCGGTCCGGCTGGCCCGTCCGGGACAGCGTCGCCGTCCGGCCGTCGGTGCGGTCGATGCGGACCGTGTCCTCGCCGACCTTCAGCTCGACCGCCGTGACGCCCGGCCCGGCGGTGTCCTCGACGGCCACCTGCACCCCGAGCCGGTGCTGCAGCCAGCCGGCCAGCAGCGCCCGCGACGGGTTCGTCGCCTCACCCGCCACCCGCGCCTCGTGGGTCTGGCCCGACAGGGAGTCGAAGGCCGAGGCGCACAGCGAGCGCCACAGCGTCGTGCGGGTCCACGCCAGGTCGGTGTCGCCCGGCGCGTAGTCGTCGGCCCGGGTGCGCAGTGCCTCCAGGGGGTCCGCCGCCGCGGCCGTGTCGCTGATGCGCCGGTCGGCCAGCACGCCCAGCGGGTCGTGCGCGATCAGGTGCGGCGGCTCGCCGAACCACCACGTGACCACCGGCGCGTCCGGGGCCAGCAGCGGCAGCACGACCGACTCGGCGTGCAGCGCGAGCCGGCCGTACATGCGCATCACCACGGCCTCACCCGGTCCGAGCCGGCCGCCGACGGACACCTCGGCGTCCAGCCGCGGCTCGGGCGCGTCCGGTCGTCGTCGTACGACGACCAGCAGCCGGCACGGGTGCTGCGCGGCAGCAGCCGTGGCTGCCTGCTCCGCCTCCGTGACCAGCTTCTCGTCCACGACGGCGACCAGCGTCAGCGCGAGCCCGGACGACACCGACCCCGCAGCCCGGCGCTCGGCGCCCAGCGCCTTGATGACCGCCGTCCCCGACGTGTCCCACAGTGCCGTCATCTGCGCACCTCCGGTGCGACGCCCGTCATCTGCGCACCTCCGGTGCGACGCCCGTCA
>CAMLIA010000134.1 GCA_946479905.1 uncultured Frankiales bacterium
CGCGCCCTCGGCGCGCTTACCGGCCTTGCACCGCAACCTGACGCACCATGAGGGCATGACGCTGCGCGCTGAGCACGAGTCGTCCACGCACCAGAACAACGTCCGCCTCGTGGTGGTGGACTCGAGGAGCCAACCGGTCTACCTCGCCCGGGCCGCGCAGCTGCAGGCTGCGATGACCGCGGCCGCCGAGGCTCTCGGCGTGGGTCCCGAGGACATGCCCGGCCTCTACGGGCTGTGCGTCGAGGCGATCCGCGCCAAGGAGCGCCGCTGATCCCCTAGGAAGGGCTGGGGGTCGGCGCCGACGGTGGGTCGACGGGCTTCGTCCAGTAGGTGTGCCGGGTCGCGTGGCTGACGGTGCCGTACAGCGGCAGGTACTCCTCGTACCGTGACCGGTCCGCGAAGGTGCCGGCCGGATCCGCGCTGGCCGCCATGAACCGGCTGACCGCCGCGGGCGAGTCGAGCTTCACGCCCTTGGCGACGATGATGCGGGGGACCTTCCTCCCCTCGATCCAGTCGGCGCCGAACTGCCCCAGCCCGTAGCCGATCAGGCTCCAGGCGAAGCCGATGCTGAGCTTGTAGGCACCGCCCAGCTTGACGAGGTCCAGTGCCTCCCGGTCCCCGTCGACGCCGGAGAGGAACATGTCGTCGCGGAGCTTCCCGGTGTCCTTCAGCGCCTTGTAGGCACCGACGACGATGGTGTCGCCTCCCAGCACGACCTTGATGTCCGGATGCGTCTGCAGGGCGCTCATCATCGTCCTGAACCCCGACGTCGTGCTGATCTCCGCGACGGTGAGGTCACCGATCACCTCGATGCCACCCCCACCCGTCTTCAGCCCGTCCAGGACGCCGCGGTGGCGGACCCTGAGCTGGGGCGAGGCGGTGTCCAGGTTGAAGTAGAGCGCCTTCGCGTTGCCGCCCAGGTGGGCCACCACGTAGTCCGCCGCGGCCTTCCCCTGGTCGAAGCCGATCTGGTACTGGCTGGCCACGACCTGCATCGTGCTCGGAGCCGTGATGATGCCCTGCGCGCAGACGCCCTTGTCGATCGCGCGCTGCAGCACCAGGGAGTCGGCGTCGGGGCTCAGCGGCTGCATGGCGAGCGCACCCACGCCCTGCTTGAGGAACGCGTTCATCTGGTCCACGTGCTTGCCGGGGTCGTTGCCGGAGGTCGCGGTCACGTAGTCGACCCCCCGGCTGCCCGCGGCCTGCTGCATGCCTCGCCCGAGGGCGAGGAAGAACTCGGAGTCGGCGGTGGAGGCCCAGGCCACCCGCTCCGCCAGCCCGGTCGACCGACGGGAGCCGTCCGGAGCGAAGGGGGTGAGCGCGTTCGGGTCGAGGGTGTCGGTCGGGCGGGCGCTGCTGCCGCTGCAGCCGGCGAGCAGCCCGACTGCTCCCACCCCGCTCAGCCGCAGCACGTCCCTGCGCGTCAGGGCTTTCGGGGTCATCGTGTCGGCAGCCGGACGACGGTGATGAAGAAGTCGTCGATGGAGCGGACCGCGTCGACGAACTGGTCGAAGTCGACCGGCTTCCTCACGTAGGCGTTGGCGTGCAGGTCGTAGGACGCGAGCACGTCCTCCTCCGCGTCCGAGGTGGTCAGCACGACGACCGGGATGCGCCGCAGCACCGGGTCGGACTTCACCTCGCGCAGGACCTCCCGACCGTCCCGCCTGGGCAGGTTCAGGTCCAGCAGGACAAGGTCGGGGGTGGGGACGTCTGCGAAGCGACCCTGCTTGAACAGGTAGGCGATGGCGTCCTCGCCGTTCGTGACGACCGTGAGGTTGTTGGCGATCTTGTAGTCCTTGAACGCCTCCTCCGTGATGAGGACGTCTCCGGGGTCGTCCTCGACCAGCAGGACCTCGATGGGCTTGGACGCGCGTGACTCAGACATGGGCGAGGCTCTGCTCCAGGGGAAGGGTGAACGACACACACGTACCACCGAGAGGCGAGGGCTCGAGACCGATCGTGCCGCCGTGGAACTCGACGATCTTCTTGGCGAGGGACAGCCCGATACCCGTCCCCTCGTACTCGTCGCGACCGTGCAGCCGCTGGAAGATCACGAACACCTTCTCGGCGTACTCGTCCGGGATGCCGATGCCGTTGTCGGCGACCCGCACGCGCACCAGGGGACCCTCCGTCGTCGTGGTCACCTGCACCCGCGGTGCCAGGTCCGGGCGACGGTACTTGAGGGCGTTGCCGAACAGGTTGCTGAACAGCATCTGCAGCAGCGCCGGGTCGGCCACCACGGCCGTGCCTGGGCTGGCGAGCTCGACGTCGATCGTCCCGCCGGCCTCCTCGACCCGGGCCTCCAGGCCGCCCCAGGCCTTCGCGATCGCGTCGGCGAGCTCCGTCCCGACGAAGCCGGCACTGGTACGGCCGACCCGGCTGAACGTGAGCAGGTCGGTGATGAGCCGCTGCATGCGCTTCGCGCCGTCGACGGCGAACGCGATGTACTGCTCGCCGCGCTCGTCGAGCTGCCCCCCGTAGCGCTGCTCCAGCAGCTGGCAGAAGCTCGCCACCTTGCGCAGCGGCTCCTGGAGGTCGTGGGAGGCTACGTAGGCGAACTGCTCGAGGTCGGCGTTGGAGCGGGCCAGCTCGGCGGCTCTGCGCTCCAGCCCCTCCTGCTGCTTCTCGACCTCGGCGAGCGCCCGGACCAGCTCGCGGCGCATGGACTCGACGCCTGCACCCATGTCCTGGATGTCGGGCGGCCCTACGGGTCGGATGGGGGTGCCGTGCTCGCCGCGTGAGACGACGGCGACCTGCGCCCCCAGGAGCCGTAGCGGCCGGAGGACAGTCGTCTGCAGCGCCCGTTGCAGGGCGATGACGGAGACGACCAGTGCTGCGGCCATGGCGGCGAGAACCCCCAGGACGACCCGTCGGTCGCGGTCCGCCTCGCGCTGGGCCTCGCGGGCCTGCTGGGTCAGCTTCACGTCCAGCTCCCGGTTGGTGGCCCGGACCCGGTCGAAGAGCTGCTTGCCGAACTCGATCGTGTTGTCGGGGCCGGCGCCCGCGTTCTCCGCGGTCCGCAGCGAGGCGTAGGTGTCACGCCAGGCGGTGATGCTCGCGTCGACGGTGAGCAGCGCGACGCGCGCCGGGTCGCCAGGAAGGATGTAGCGCTCGAGCAGAGCGCGGCTGGCCTGCTCCTCGACGAGCCCCTGCCGGTAGGGCTCGAGGAAGCGCTGGTCCCGGGTGAGGGCGTACCCGCGAAGACCCGTCTCCTGGTCCACCAGTGAGGTGAGCAGCTGGCTGGCGGCGACCCGCGCAGGGAAGGTCCGCCGGGTCTGGTCGGCAAGGGCCTGGTCGGCCTGCCGGAGCGCGAGGACGACCGCGACGCCGGCCACCACGAGCAGCAGCGAGAGCGCTGCCAGCACCACCCGCAGCCGGCGAGCCAGCGTCCAGTGGCTGGGCAGGGTCAGCACCACCAGGCGGTGCTCCCGACCACCAGCACCGCCACGTCGTCCGAGAGCGGGCCGCCGTGCCGCCGTTCGGCCTCGGCGAGCAGGGTGACGGCGAGCTCGCGCCGCGGGATGCGCTGCGCGACGAGGGGCTGCAGGTGCGTCACGAGCGCGTCGACACCCAGCCGCTGCGTCGAACCAGGGCTGCCGCTGCCCTCGACGAGTCCGTCCGTGAACAGCAGCAGTCCCCACTCCCCCTCCAGCTCGACCGTGGTCGGCTCGACCCTCGCCCCGGCCATCATCGTCAGCATCGGCAGGGCGTCACTCGCGATCTCGACGACGGTGTCCCCCTGCATGAGCAGCGGCGACGGGTGGCCGCACAGGACCAGCTCGGCGCGGGACAGGTCGGGACTCAGCGAGACCATCGCCACGGTGGCGAAGCGCTCGTCGTCGCTGCGCTCGGCGAGGAGCACCTGCTCCACCCCCGCAGCACCTCGGCGGGCGCCAGACCCGCGAGGACCAGCGCCCGCCACGTGATCCGCAACGCCACCCCGAGGGCGGCCTCGTCGGGTCCGTGACCGCTCACGTCGCCGATGAGCAGGTGCACGCCGGTGGCCGTCTCCACGACGTCGTAGAAGTCGCCGCCGAGCAGTGCTCGATCGCTGCCGGGTCGGTAGAAGGGCGCGAGCTCGAGCTGCTGGGTCTGCATGAGCGGGCTCGGCAGCAGCCCGCGCTGGAGCCGGGTGTTCTCCTGCGCCCGCAGCTCCGCGGCGACGATCTCCCGTTCGTACGACATCGCCCGGCCGCGCTCGACGGCGTACCGCAGCGACCGCTCCAGGCCCGCACCGTCCACCTGACCTTTGACGAGGAAGTCCTGCGCCCCGGCGGCCAGCGCCTCGGGTCCGGTCGCGTCGTCGATGCGTCCCGTGAGCACGACAACAGGGACATCAGGGACATACGCCCGCAGCTTCTCCAGTGCGGTGAGCCCCACGGCGTCCGGGAGCCCGAGGTCGAGCAGCACGCAGTCGGCGTCGGCCGGCCAGTCCTGCAGGGCCGCCTGCAGCGTCGTGAAGCACGAGAGCCGCACGTCCGGCGCGACGTCGAGCAGCATCTCCCGGACCAGGAGGGCATCGCCCGGATCGTCCTCGACGAGCACCAGCGATCGCTGGGTCACTCGCTCGCTCGCATCTGTCGCCCCCTCGTCCCAGGCAGCGCGCGCCGGGTCCCCCGATCGTCTCAGACGCGCGTCCGCCTCGGGCGGTCCCCCACCAGGAGGAGGGCTGCCCGTCGTTGGGCAGAGCGGCCGGGGTCCTTGGCCTCTGGTGCAGCCGTGGCGGCCCGAGGAGCGTGAAGAGGTGCTTTCGGAGTGAGGAGAGAGTCATGAGGACCACACATCGGGTGCTCACCACGGCTGTGCTGGCACTTGGCCTGTCGCCGCTGACCGCCGTCCCGGCCGGCGCGGCGAGCGAGACACACATCACGGGGGTGTTCACCGCGCCGATCACCAGCGTCGGCTGCCTGAGCACCGACCCGAGCACCGGGGCTGCCCTGACCGACCCGGCGACCTGGGGCCCGGCGAGCGGGACCTGGCGGGTCAACGTCGGCACGAGCACGGCGAGCGCGCGCTTCGTCATCTACCTCAAGGAGGTGCCGCACGTCGCCTACACCTTGCCGCTCAAGGTCACCACCAATGACGGCACCACCGTGACGGCCGTTGCCACGACCCCCGCCGGTGACCTCACCGTCACGATCAGCGGTGGCACCATGTCGTACCGGATCGCGCCCTACGACTCGCGGTCCTTCGGCGGCGACACCCACTCCGCCTACTGCCCGAGCGGCTCCGTGACCTACCACGGCACTGTGAGCTGATCGGCGACCACCGAGGGCAGGTCACAGGTCGAAGGGACTCCCCACGTACCGCATGCAGCCGCAGCTGGGCACGTAGCGGAGGTCGTAGCCCAGCACGACGCCGTCGTGCTGCTGCGCGGAGAAGTATGTCCGCTGCAGCGAGGTCGAGCCGTAGGACCCACCGAGGTGGTCGACGACGCGCATGAACTCCTCGCGGGTGACCTGGCGGGGGTTCATGCGCTTGATCACCGCCTCGAGGAAGAACAGCCGGTCGCAGAACTCGTAGGCGATGAGCTGCGCGTTGTGGCTGGGCGGGTTGATCCCGTTGCGGCGCAGGATGTCGAGGCACCGAGTGCTGCCAGGAGTCGCCCACCGCGTCCGCGGGCCGGTCTCGGCCGTCGGCAGGTCGAGGTTCGGCAGCCAGGCCACGCCACTCGCGCCGGCCGCCTGCTTCTTGGGCGCGCTCAACGACCTCGAGGCGGAGATCGTGCGCAACGCGCACCTGCGGCTGCCGCCGGTGGAGGCCCTGCTCGAGCACGACCTGGCCAACGGCACGCCCTACGCCGAGACACTGCTGGCCCACCTCGCTGCCCAGCACGACGTCGTCGCGGCGTCGAGCGCGCTCGCCATCCACCAGAACACCTTCCGCTACCGCCTGCGGAGGGTCAGGGAGCTGTTCGGCCTGGACCTCGACGACCCGGACGTGCGACTGCTCACGTGGCTCCGGCTCCGGACCAGCCAGCAGTCGGCTTAGCCGGCCGCCCGGTCCATCCGCCGAGCCAGGTCAGCGACGGCTCGCGGCCGGTCCAGCTGCGCCATCGCGTCGTGCTCGCTGAGGCACAGCCCGACGGCCTGGCCCGAGGCGGCGGCTCCGGCGTAGACGCCCCAGAAGCCGCCGTGGCTCCACCACTCGGAACCACCGACCTCCTCGCGGAAGATCCCGCGCGCCAGGCCGGGTCGCTCCCCCGGCAGGTCCGTCACCGTCAGGAGCAGCCGCGTGCCGCTCGCGCCGAGGACCTCACCGGCGACGAGCGCGGCGAAGAAGCGCGCCAGGTCGGCGGTGGTCGAGACGAGGCCGCCGCCGCCGAACAGGTCCACCGTCGGGCTGACGTCGGAGAGGGGAACGCCGTGGACGGTCTGGTGCACGCGTGGCACCACGGGTGGTTCCTCGTCGACCTCCCACCAGGTCGCCGCCAGCCCGAGCCGGTCCAGACCCACGAGCTCACGGACCGCAGGGCCGAGCGCACGGCCCGTCGCGCGCTCCAGCACCTCGCCGAGCAGCACGTAGCCGGTGTCGCTGTAGCTCACCAGGGTCGCCGGCGGGGCCAGCGGACCGAGCTCAGCGGCGCGCTTGACCTGCTCGTGGCGCGTCCATGCGCGACCCGGCTCACCCAGCACGTCAGCCACGTAGGCCGGGTCGGTCGCGTGGTCGACCAGGCCCGAGGTGTGCGTCAGCAGGTGGTCGACCGTGAGGTCCTCGACCCGAAGGCGGCCGTCGCGCAGCAGCTGGACGCTCTCCTCGCCCAGGACCGCCGTCAGCGGTGACGTGAGGGCCAGCCGGCCTTCCTCCACGAGACGCAGCACGGCCACGGCCACGAACGTCTTCGTCACCGAGGCGATGCGGAAGGCGGCCGCAGGGTCCTGGTCGGCCGTCGCCGCGTCGAGCTCTTCCTGTTCGTCCCGCCAGGAGACGACCACGGCAGGAGCGCCGGTCGCCTCACCGGTCTCGGCCGCCCACTCCTGCAGGACCACAGCGCGGTCTGTCACGCCCACCTCCTCTGCTCGAGCATTCAAGGCGCTGGGAACCGTCAGGGCATCGGTGGGCTCACCGATCACCGGGCTCGACGTTGGTCAGCGCTGACGATGCGGCGGCATGAGCCTGACGACCACGATGGTCGCATGACCGACCTCTCCGAGCGCCTGCCCGAGCTGCTGCAGGACCTGAGCTCCACCTACGACGTCCCGGGCAGCCAGCTGGCCGTGCTGACCCAGGCCGGCGTGCTCGACACCGCCCACGGGGTCCTGAGCACCAGGACCAAGGTCGAGGCCACGACCGACGCGGCCTTCCAGATGGGCTCCATCACCAAGGTGTGGACCACCACGCTGGCGATGCAGCTCGTGGACGAGGGCCTGCTGGACCTGGACGCTCCCGTGGTCAGCTACCTGCCGGGGTTCCGCGTCGCCTCGGACGAGCTGACCGTCGCCGTGACACCGCGTCATCTCATGAACCACACCAGCGGGATCGACGGCGACCTGTTCCTCGACACCGGGCGCGGGGACGACGCGGTCGCGAGGTACGTCGACGCGATGAGCGAGCTCCCGGCGCTGCACCCCCTCGGCGTCATGATGAGCTACTGCAACAGCGGCTTCTCCCTGCTCGGCCACCTCGTCGCCACCCTCCGCGGCACGACCTGGGAGCAGGTGCTCCGCGACCGGCTCGTCGAGCCGCTGGGGCTGACGGTCACCGGCGCGCTCCCGGAGGACGCCCTGCGGCACCGCGCGGCCATCGGTCACTCGGGCGGCGAGCCCGTGCCCACCTGGGGGATGTCGCGGTCCTCCGGCCCGGCCGGCGCAGACGTGCACACCAGCGCGAGGGAGCTGCTCGCCTTCGCCAAGCTGCACCTCGACAGCGGCGTCACGCAGGACGGCACCCGCCTGCTGTCCGAGGCGAGCGTCACGGCGATGCAGACGCCGCACATCGGGGTGCCGGCACCGTTCGGCAAGGGCAGCCACTGGGGGCTGGGCTGGCACCTGGACACGTGGGGCGACCAGCGGGTGATCGGGCACAGCGGGGCCACTCTCGGCCAGCAGGCCTTCCTGCGCGCCTTCCCGGACGCAGGCACCGCGATCGCGGTGATGACCAACGGCGGCAACGCGCTCGAGATGTTCGAGGCCCTGCTCGCCGAGCTGGCGCCCGAGCTGGCCGGGGTCGGCCCCCGTCGATCGCCTGTCCCGCACGACGGCCCGCTCCCCGACTCCGCGTCGCGTCGGATCGGGACCTACGCACGGACCGGCCAGTCGTTCGAGGTCCGCCAGGAGGGCGACGGCCTCGTCCTGGTGGCGACGTCGACGACTCCCGAGGCGGACGGATCGCCGCCGCACAGCGCGCCGCTCCGGCACGTCCAGGACGACGAGTGGGCCGTGCTCATGCCCCCGATGACAGTCTGGTTCCCCGTGGCCTTCGTCGACCTGCCGGACGGGTCCTCCTACCTGCACCTGGGCGCCCGTGCCACCCCCAAGGCCCAGCCATGAGCCTGGACCTCGCACCCGTCCTCGACAGCCCGGTCGGACCCACCACCAAGGGCCCGCCCGGGTGGGCGGAGGTCATGCGGCTGGGCAAGCTCGGCAGCCAGGGCTGGAACGTCCTGGCCGAGGACCTGCCCCTGCCACTGCTGGTCCTGAAGCAGGCCGCCGTCGAGAGCAACCTCGCGACGATGCAGGGCTACTGCGACCGCCGCGGGCTGCTGCTGGACCCGGCACGCGAGGACGGCATCCAGGCCGGGCCGGCCCTCGCCCGGCGGGGCGCCGAGGTCGTGCGCGGCGGCGTCGCTCCCGACGCCGTCCGCCCCGAGCGCCTCGTGGCGGCCTCCCTGGTGGCCTC
The DNA here is from genome assembly GCA_946479905.1 of uncultured Frankiales bacterium. The sequence goes on from CAMLIA010000134.1 coordinate 8,839, forward strand.
GTGAACGGCTGGGAGCCGCTGCTGCTGGCCGGCCGCGGCGACTGCCTGACGATGACGGTGGACGGGGACGAGTACGAGGCGTTCACCTACGCGCCGCCGGGCGACGGCCCCTTCCCCGTCCTCTACGTGTTCGACGCGCGGGCGACCTTCCTGCCCGCGGTGAACGTGAGCCGCACCCTCAACGCGATCATGCACGGCGCGGTCGCCCCGGTGGCGGTCGTCGGCGTGGGGCGGGTCATGCCCGACGGCGTCCACGAGGACTTCCCCCAGCGGATGCTGGATTTCAGCCCCTGGGAGCCGCGTCCGGAAACGCGGGGCATCGTCCCGCCCGACGTCGCCCTGGGCGGTGCCGGCAGCTTCCTCACGGTGCTCACCGACCACGTGATGCCTGCCGTCGAGGACACGCTCCCGGTCGACCCGGCAGACCGAGCCGTCGCCGGCTGGTCGATGAGCGGGCTGTTCTCGACCTTCGCGCTGCTCAGTCGTCCGGACCTGTTCCGGCGCGCTCTGCTGGTGAGCCCGTCGCTGTGGTTCGACGCCGAGCGCCTCACCGAGCAGGTCACGGAGCTGCCCGAAGGAGCCCTGGCCGGCAAGCAGCTCTACCTGTGCGCCGGCGAGCACGAGGGCGAGGACTGGTCAGGCTCCTTCCCGCCGATGCCCGAGGGTCACGAAGGGCCCGCCAGCCTGGTCGACATGCAGGCCGTGGCGCGCCGGTTCGGCGAGGCCGCCCGCGACCGCGGGGCGAGCACGCTCTTCGAGATGCTGCCGGGTGAGTCCCACGGCACCATCTGGTGGTCCGGGCTCACGCGCGGGGTCATCGACCTCTACCGCTGCGTCTGATCAGGTCTCGCGGCCGGTCGGCAGCTGTGCCATCCGGTAGCCCGGCGGCGTCTCCCCCATCAGGTGCTGCACGAGGTAGTCCCACATGCGACGCCGCCAGTGGCCTTCGTGGACCGAGAGCAGGTGGTCCGCGTTCGGCACGATCATCAGGTCCACGTCCTTGTCTGCGGCCATGAACGCGTCGACGAGCCGCATCGTCACGTAGGGCGTGACGTTGTCGTCCAGCTCGCCGTGGACGAGCAGCAGCTTGCCCCGCAGGTTCCCCGCGTGCGTGGCGTTCGCCGCGTCGGCGTAGTCGTGCTCCTCGGGCGAGCCCCAGACCAGCTCGCCCCACGTGTTGTTGTAGATGCGGTCGTCGTGCCCGCCTGCGATGGCCACTCCCACGTGGAAGTCGTCGGGGAAGCGCAGCAGGGCACGCGCGGCGATGAGGCCACCACCGGAGTGCCCGTGGATGCCGACCCGGGTGAGGTCCATCCAGGGTCGGGTGCGTGCCAGCTCCCGCAGCACCGCGACGTGGTCCTCGAGGTTCGCCAGCAGCCCGTCGCCCCGCGTGGCGTCCTGGTACTCCCGACCGCGGCCGGGCGTGCCCCTGCCGTCGATGACGACCGTGACGAACCCGAGTGCTGCCGTGGCCTCGGCGCCGTCGGCGGCCCGCAGGGGCCGGTTCTCCGGGTACCTGATGCCGGCGGCGTTGGTCTGCGGCCCGGGGTAGTTGTCGTCGAGCACCGGGTAGCGGCCCGCCTCGTCCAGGTCGTGCGGGCGGTAGAGCAGCCCCCAGACCGGTGTCACGCCGTCGGCGGAGGTGGCGCAGAACCGTTCCGGGGCCTGCCAGCCTGCCTCGACGAGCAGCTCCACATCGGCGCGACCCAGCTCCAGCAGTGCGCTGCCGTCGGCGTCCCGCAGCGTCGAGACGCCGGGGGTGTCGACGTAGGAGGCGATGTCGACCAGGAACCCGCCCGGCACCGCGACGACGTCGTGGTCGATACCGTCTGCGACCAGCTCCGCCACGGCGCCGCTGTCCAGATCGGCCCGGCACACGTCCCTGACGTAGGGGTCCGCACCGGGGCGTCGGCCGCTGGCCGTGAAGGTCACCGTACGAGCCACCTCGTCGACGGCCACGAGCTCCTGCACGACCCACGTGCCGGACGTCACCGGTCGACCGTTCAGGAGCAGGTGCCCGTAGCCCGAGCGCTCCGACCACGTGAGGACCTCACCGCTCCGGAGCACCCGCACGTTCGCCGGCGCGTGCAGCCACGGCCCCAGCTGCGCGCGGTCCGCGCGCTCCTCGGTGGCCAGGACGGTCACGGCTCCGGAGGCCGGGTCCATCGCGACGACGTCGAGCCTCTGGTTCAGCCGGTCGCACCGGATCCAGTGCACGCGGTCGCCGCTCTCCGACCACCACACCTGGCCGGAGAGGACGGGAGACGTGTAGGTGACCGGGAACGGTCCGTCGCTGGAGAGCGTGACCTCACCTGTGCGCGAGTCACACACCGCCATGTGCGCCATCGGCACGTGCTCGTCGCCGAGCATCGGGTAGCGGTACCGGCGCAGGCGCGGGCGGGATCCGTCAGGCGGGCTCGCCTGCACCAGTGGCATCTCGGTCACACCGGTCTGGTCCATCAGGTGGGTGACCAGACGGGTCGAGTCGGGCGACCAGATCGCCACGGGTGGTGGCGTGTAGCCCACCAGGTCGCGGTGCGACCGGTAGGACGTGATGTCGTTGGACGTCGCCCAGGGGCTCACGGCAGTCCCGCCGGTCGTCACCCGTCGCTCGGCCCCGCTCGCCCGGTCCCGGACCCACAGATCGTGGTCCCGCACGAAGGCGACGCACGTCCGGTCCGGGGACAGCAGCTCCTCCGGGCGCACCGCCGGCCAGGGCTGTCGCGTCACCTCGTAAGACGTCAGGTCGACCAGCAGCTCCTCGTCGCCCACCGCGACGACGAGCCGGTCGTCCTCGAGGTGCAGGGTGTCGAAGGGCAGCCGCGCCGCGTCGACCGGCCGGCCGAGCAGGCCCTCCAGCGCGACCGCCAGTCGCTCGTGGTCGAACGCCGGCTGCTGGCTCGCCGCCTTCGCGTCGACCAGCAGGAACCGGTGACCGTCCCGCCGGCTCTCGCGGTACCAGAACGACCCGTCCGCACCGACGTGATGCGGCGCCACGCGGTCGGAGAAGACCAGCTCCCGCCAGCGGTGCGGCAGGAGCCGGTCCGCGGCTGCGTAGCGCTGCCAGAGCTGCTCCCTGTCCACGGTCAGACTCTCCCGCCCCGAGGGGGACAGCGCTTCGTCGGGTCGGGCCAGGGCGGCAGCCGCGGGTTCGTCGAGCCCGACAACTACCGGGGAGCGAAGAGCCGGATGACCTCCGTCTTTCCCTTCAGCGGTGCGGTGGGGCGCGCGACGAAGGCCTCAGCGCAGGAGCCGGTCAGGTGCTGCCAGGTGGCTTCGGTGATCAGCAGGTGGTCACCGGTCTCACGGGTCGCAGCCTGCACGCGGGCGGCGATGTTCACAGCGTCTCCGACGA
>CAMLIA010000135.1 GCA_946479905.1 uncultured Frankiales bacterium
CAGGGCAGGACTGCCTGCGTGCTGAAGTCGGTGGTGGAGCAGCTGGTCACGGTGATCGAGGCCGGCGGTGCCTTCGTCATCGCGCTCGGTGCGGCACTCGCCTTCGCCCGCTTCGTGGAGGCACTGGTACGACGGAGGTCGGACCCGCACCGCTTCGTCGAGGTGCGGCTGGGCCTCGGTCGGTATCTCGCGCTGGGGCTCGAGTTCCAGCTGGCCGGTGACGTCCTGCGCACCGCCGTGGCCCCCACGCTGGACGAGCTCGCTGTCCTCGCGGCTGTGGCAGCGATCCGGACCGCGCTCAACTTCTTCCTCAACCGCGAGATCCGTCAGGAGCAGGAGCAGCTCGCGACAGCGATGTGAGGCGTCGAGCCCCTCGTTCCGATGTCGCTGATCAGTATTCGCCGATCACGAGGTTCGGGGGCTGCTCTCCCCTTGCCCAGCAGGCGATCTGCTCGGCAGCCACCCGGTAGGCACGTGGCAGAGCCTGGGGGACACTGCCGCCGACGTGGGGGGTGATGAGCAGTCCCGGGGCCGACCACAGCGGGTGCCCCTCGGGAAGCGGCTCGGGATCCGTGACGTCCAGGACAGCCCGGAGGCGTCCGCTGTCCAGCTCGGCGATCAGCGCGTCCGTGTCGACGACCGGGCCCCGCGCCGCGTTGACGAGCACGGCCCCGTCCGGCATGGCAGCGAGGAACGCCTGATCGCACAGGTGGCGGGTCGCCGAGGTCATCGGCACCACGAGCACGACCGCGTCGTGGTCCGGAAGCAGCTGGTGCACCTCCTCGATGCCGTGGACACCGGGACGCGCGGTGCGAGCGACGAGGGTCGTGGACGCCTCGAGGGCGTGCAGCCGCTTGACGGTCTCCTCCGCCACGTCACCTGCCCCGACGACCAGCACGTGCTTGCCGGCGAGCTCCTCCGTCGGGCGGTGGTCCCAGCGCCCCTCGGCCTGGGCGCTGACGAAGCGCGGCACGTGCCGGTAGACGGCGAGGAGCGCGGTGAGCACCCACTCGGCTGTCGCCCCGCCGTGTGCGCCACGGCAGTCCGAGAGCGCTACGCCCTCGGGCACGCGTCCGACCCATGTCTCCGCGCCCGCCGAGAGCAGCTGCACCAGCCGCAGCTCCGGCAGCTGATCGAGGATCGAGGTGACCTCGTGGCCGGCGAGGAACGGGGGAACGAGGACCTCCGCACCGCTCGCGGACGACGGGATCGGCAGCGCCGGGTCGTACCGCACCGGCTCCACGCCTGGCAGGTGGCGCAAGGCGGCCATGCCCTCCTCGTGCGGAACGAGCACCTTCACGAGCCCTCCCTGGTCAGCCGCGCGGCACCGCGACCATCATGGCCTGGCCGGACGATCACCGCCGTCGTACCCCCGGTCCGGGGACCAATGGCTCTGCCCGGCACGGCTGGTGTCGCGGCACGCTTCCTGGTGAGCACCAGGCCCATGAGCGAGCCACGGTGCCGACGTGACGGTGTGCGGCACCGCGACCCTCTCTGGTCGGAACCAGGAGAAGAGGTCCGTCATGACGACGGTCGTCCAGCATCAACCGCGTACGCACGAGGTGCACTTCATGCGCAGGTCACCGCGCAAGGTGGTGGCCGCGCTGGTCATCGTCGTGGGCGCCGTCATGGTGATCATGACGGCGGCGAACAACCTGTTCAAGGTCGGTCCGAGCTTCGAGAACCTCATGGGCGACTTCCGGCCGCACCTGACGACCAGCTCGATCGCCACGTCCCGGTCCGACCTGGCCGGACTCGGCGCAGCGGGCACCGAGCTGCAGACGAAGGCGATGCCGGCCCTCGCACAACAGCTCAACATGACGCCGGCACAGTTCTCGGCGTACATCGCCAAGAACTACCCGCAGGTGAGCGCCGGCATGGCGTCGCTCCCCCAGATCGTGACCACCTTCGACGGCCTCGTCACGACGCTGGACCAGCAGCGACCGCTGTTCGAGTCCGCTGACGCGATCCCGACGAAGGACGTTCCTGCGACCACGCTGCCCTGGGTCCTCGCCGGCGCAGGTGTCCTGCTCATGGGCACGGGCGTCCTGCTCTGGGTGCGCCCGCGGTTCGGCGCCACCGTTGCCGTGACGCTCGGTGCGCTGCTCGTGGCCGTTCCTCTCGCCCTCTCGCTGCCGCAGAAGGCGAACGACGCAGACCAGCTCAACAGCAACCTGAAGCCGGTCTACACGGCCGCCCTGGTGACGCAGGCGCAGACGGCGATGACGACCATCACGCAGCTGGGCAACCAGCTGCAGAACGAGATGCTGCCGGCGCTCGCCACGCAGCTGAAGCTGCAGCCCGCGCAGATGCAGCAGTTCCTCAGCCAGGGCTTCCCGGCCACCGCCGCAGCGCTGGCGAACCTGCCGGCTGCTGAGCCTCGGTTCCAGAAGATGGTCGCCGCGTTCGACAGCAACCTGGACAACTACGACACCCTCAAGCCGGTGTCGTTCGTGCCCATCATCTGGACGACGATGGGGCTCGGGCTGCTGACCGCCCTGTGCGGTGGCGTGATGCTGCTGTGGCCGCGGTACCAGGTGCACACCATCCGGTAGCTCGCGGTCCCGTGAGCGGCTCCCGTCGGGGGCCGCTCACGGCGTACCAGCAAGTGGTTGTGGCGCGGGTGGGGAGCCTCCGAGTGGCGCGACCACCCACTTGGCCAGGCAGCGGGTGGTGAATCGCTCCGTATCGGTGGTGTTGCAGTATGCCTAGCCTGCCGATATGTCCCCTACCAGCCGGGTCGCCGCCATCACCGTCGCCGTGGCGCTCGCCAGCGCCTGTGGATCTACTGTCCCTCTGGGACAGCGTGTCGCAGACACCACGACCACCGGGTTGGGCACCGCCACCCAGCAGAACGAGGGCCTCGGCGGCGCCGGCACCGGGGCGCTGACGCCCGGTGCCGCCCACGCCACCGGTGCAGGAGCGACAGGCGGGACTCCCGGAAGCGCCACCAGCGGCCCGGCTTCGCTGACGCCCAAGACCTCCGTTCGGCAGCCCGTGTCTGGCGTGACTGCGAAGACGATCACCATCGGCTTCATCTACACCACAGGGCGGGCCGAAGCTGCTGCTGCTCTCGGCGCGGCCGGCGTCACCAGCGGCGACGAGCTCGCTCAGTGGAAGCTCCTGATCCAGGCCGTCAACAAGAGCGGTGGGCTGGGTGGCCGACAGATCAAGCCCGTCTTCTTCGGCGAAGCAAGCAACACCGGAGAGTCGATCTCCACCAAGGAAGCCGCGGCGTGCACAGCCTTCACGCAGGACAACCACGTCGCGGCCGCGCTGTCGAGCTTCGAGTTCACCGACGGCTTCATGAACTGCATGAACAAGCACGGCGTGCCCACGGCGTACTCACTCGAGACGCTGAACTCGACCTCGACCTACGACAAGTACCCGCTGCAGTTCGAGCCGGGGAACCTCGGTCTGGATCGGCAGGGCGCCGAGCTCGGCAGCAGCCTGGCAAACCAGGGCTACTTCTCCGGCACCGTCCCGGCTGTCAACGGCGTCATCGCCTACGACACCCCCGCCTACCACGCCGGGGTCGACGCCCTCGAGCACTCCCTGAAGGCCCGCGGCATCGCCCTGAAGGACAAGCGGTTCATCCCCTTCCCCAACGAGAGCAAGGACACCGGCGCCGTCGCCGCGCAGGTGAGCAGCATCGAGCTCGCGTTCGCCTCCGAAGGCGTCAACCACGTGATGATCTTCGACCTCAACGGACTGGTCAGCCTGCTGTTCATGACCAACGCCCAGAGCCAGCAGTACCACCCCCGGTACGGCCTGACCTCGCAGTCGTCCGGAACCCATCTCGCCGACCTGCTCAAGGGCAACGCCAACGCCCAGCTCAAGGACGCGCGAGGCATCGGCTGGATCCCGGTGCTCGACCTCGCCTCCGCCGAGTACGGACCCACGAAGGGATCGCCTGCCCGCAGGCGCTGCCGCGACATCATGATCAAGGGCGGCCAGCAGCAAGGGCTCAGCTCCCCTGGCGCCGAGCTCGTCGCGACCGGTCAGTGCGACATCGCGTTCATGATGCAGCAGGCCTTCCAGCACCTGACTGGACCCGTGTCGGGCGCCGCCCTACGGGCAGCGGTACGAGCGATCGGCACCGCCTTCCCGCCGGCCGGGACGTTCAGCACCAGCTTCGGGACCGGCCGACGAGATGGCGTCTCGACCGTCCGCGACGTCGCCTATCAGACCTCCTGCTCCTGCTTCCGCTACACGAGCCCGCTGCGCAACGTCGCCTGAGCGCCGACACAGCCGGCTTGCGCGGCCCCGGGTGGATGCCGCCGCCGTCGGCGAGCAGCGTTACTGGCACCCCTTGTGCAGGTCCCTCACCTCGGCGAGGAGATCGGTGACGACCTGTACGAGCAGATCCTCATCGTCGTGCGGCACGAGGTGCCCGCTGTTCGGCGCCAGGATGAGCCGTCCTTGCGGCATGGCCGGAAGCCATCCCTCGTAGGTCTCGATGACGGCTTTGCGGGCCTCGGCCTGTCGACCCTTGCCGAGAGCGCCGACAAGCGCCACGACCGGCACGCGAGGCGTGAGCAGAGGGCTCTGGTGCAAGGCGCGAAGCGTGGGGGCGATCGCCCAGTGGTCGCGGCGTGCCTGCCGCCAGGTCTGCGGGTCAGCCATCTCTTCGATCAGTGCAGGACGGTCCTCACCGGCGTGCACCAGTGCGGCGCCCAGGGGGCCGCGTCCCTGTTGAAGGTCGCGGCGCAGCCGGCCTGTGTGCGCCCTGATCAGGACGTACGACATGGCGAGCTGCCCCAGCAGGCGAGCTCGGAGCGTACGCATGGGCGCCAACGCCTCGTGAGTGGCATCGACCAAGACCAGGCCTTGTACCCGTTCTGGGTGGCTGGCGGTGAAGAGCCGGGCGACCAGCCCGCCCCAGCTGTGCCCGACGAGGATCAACGGTCCCCCGACTTCGGCGAGCACCGCGCCGAGGTCGGCGACGGTCGCCGAGGCGGGACGACGGCGGGCAGGTGAGCTGCCGCCATAACCAGCACGCGAGACAGCCACGACCTGGGTCTTGGCGGCGAGCCGCGGCAGGATCTTGGTCCATTGGCTGGCAGAGGCAGTGAGGCCCGCCTCGAGAACGATCGTCGGCGAGCCCGATCCGGCGGAGCACCAGCGGATGTCACGGCCGTCCACCTGTGTGACGTGCTGTCTGATGGTCACCACTGCGGTGGGTGCCGATGTGCGAAGGGGACAGCAGCCTCGATCTCTGCGGCGAGGCGCAGGAGGAGCACGTCGTCGCCAGCTCGGGAGCCGACAAGCTGGACGCCCACCGGAAGCCCTTCCGGACTGAGGTGCAGCGGCAGTGACAGCGCGGGCTGGCCGGTGAGGTTGGCCCAGGGGGTGTACGCCGACCAGGCCAGCATGCGTTCCGCGCACGCGCGCCCTTCGCCCTGCTCGGAGAACCATCCGACCGGGACGGCGGGCTGTGAGGTTGTCGGGGTCAGCACGACGTCGAACGCGGCGTGGGCGGCGAGCAGCGTCGATGACGCCGACGCGAGCATCGACTGGGCGGCGACGAAGTCGACGGCGGTGAAGCCGGCTGCTTCCTCGATGCACCACTGCGTGTAGGGGTGGAGCAGGCTGCGGAGCTCCTGCGTGGGAGCGATCCGGAGCGCAGCTGAAGCCGTTGCCGTCGTGGCCACGACTCCCATGGCTGCGACAAGGTCCTCGGTCCACGGGACCGGGTTGGGTGCCGCGACGACGTCGTGACCGAGCTCCTTCAGCACCTGTTCGGTGCGGTCTACAGCGAGCGTGCACTCGGAGTGGGCGCGGTCAAGCCCGGAGTCGTCGACGCGCAGAACGCGCAGCCGGGGCGGCTGCTCAGTCCACCCTTCCAGGAGGGAGTGGGTGGCGGGTTTCGGGTAGAGATCCCCGGGCCAGGCCTGTGCCATGACAGCGAGCATGAGGGCGGCGTCGGCGACGGTGCGGGTGATCGGTCCCTCGGTGCCGAGGCTCAAGAAGGACTGGCGCGGCCCCGCGCTCACCAGGCCGCGGCTCGGTTTGAGGCCGACGAGGCCACACACCGCGGCCGGCGTGCGGATGGAACCGGCGCCGTCGCTGGCGTGCCCGAAGGGCAGCAGCCCGGCGGCGACCGCCGCGGCCGCTCCGCCGCTGGACCCGCTGGCGTACCGAGACGTGTCATACGGCGTGACGGCCGGGTGCGCGACCACGGCGCTGTGCGTGAAGCAGGTGGGTCCCAGCTCTGGTGCGTGCGTGGTGCCGACCGTCACGGCGCCGGCCCGTCGCAGCAGGCTCACCGTGCGACCGTCCTGCTCCGGGACGACATCGACCGCTGCCGAGCCCAGGCGCACTCGTACTCCAGCCACCGCATGGAGGTCCTTGAACGCCAAGGGCAGGCCGAGCAACGGGGCGTGTTCACCCGCTCGCAAGCGCACGTCCGCAGCGAGCGCCTCGCGTCGGGCGAGATCAGGGGTCACCTCGACGAACGCGCCGAGGTCGGCGCCGTACTTGTCGATCCGGTCCAGGTAGTGCTCGGTGAGCTCGACGGCGGTGAAGGCCCCGGCGCGCAGAGCATCCCGCTGCTCCACGGCGGTCAGGTCATGGAGGTCACTCATCAGGCCGCCCTCATCGGACCCGAGTAGCGGAAGCAGGAGCAGTCTCCGACGTAGACCAGGAAGCGGTAGCTGCCCACCCCGTCGTGCTGGGTCGCGGAGAAGCGACTGGTGAAGGTGCTGGCAACGGGCAGACGGTCGCGCAGCGCGTTCACCGAGGCGACGAAGCCTGCCAGTGAGGGGTTCACCTGGCCACGCAGCGCGTCCCGCAGAAGAGTCACGCTGTCGCAGACCAGGGCCATCGCGGCCCTGTTGAGGGAGCCGGTGTCGAAGCCCTTGCTCCGGTAGTAGTCGAAGCAGACCTTCATCGCAGCGGTGTCCGCCGGCTGATTGCTCGCGTCCACGTCCAAGCCTGGCCGGTACCCGTAGCCCCGGGAGTGGATGAGCTGAGCTTTGGGCGCCAGCGCCTGAACTGTGAGCCCGGGAGCATCCTGGGTGCTGATGCCGTACTCGTAGGTACGACGCTGTGACTGCGCGGAGGTCATGAACTGTGACGCAGCCGCGCCGCCCGGAGCGGCGAAGAGCACGTGTGTGACGCCAGACGCGAACATCTGCAGCTCGGCGTTGCTGGTCTCGGTCTGCGGATTGGCGATCACGACACGCTTGGTGATCCTGAGCCCCAGCTTCGCCAGCGCCGGCTCCATGCCCTCCTTCACCGCCAGCGACATGTTCGCCTGACTGTCGTTGATGAGCACGCCGATCTTCGCGTCCTTGGTGAAGTAGCCCTCTGCCGCGAGCGACTCCACGAGCACCCGTTCCTCGCGCGTACGGTTCATGTCCGCAGTGCTGTACATCGTCGAGAGGTACTGGGCCCACTTGTGCTGGTCGCCCGCCGCGGCCAGCCACGGAACGCCGGCCTTCGCCAGGCAGGGCGTGAGAACGTCGCCGCCTCCGGTGGCCCCGGCGCGAACACCGGTGGCGGCGAACACCCGGGTGTCTTGCGTCCAGGACGCGCACGCGGCTTGGTCCGAGGTGTTGATGTCGCCGGTCGCGTGATAGTCGTAGAAGACCGGTACGACGCTCCTTCCGGCAATCCCGCCTTCGGCGTTCACCTTCGCCAACCAGGTCCGAACGAGCTGCTGCTGGTCTGCGACCGCGACGCCGAGGCCCAACGTCCCCAGCGCCTTCTGCGCGTCACTGGAGATCGCGAAGCCCATCCGGATCTCCTTGGCCGTATACCCCGCTCCCGATGTACGGACGCTCGTCGGGCTCGGCAGGTTGGAGGTCGATGGACGTGCGAGTACGCCGCCGGGGTCGGTCACCGTCCCGGAGACCGCCGACTGGCCGCCAGCCGATCCCGGCGCGCCGACACCAGCCGTCGTCGACCCGGCTAAGCCGGGTGCGAGGGATCCCGGCGCCGCCAGCCCGTCTCCGCCGGCACCGCCCACGACCGTTCCCCTGATCTGAACCGTGCTCCCGCACCCCGTGACCAGCAGCGCGACGATCGCGACCGCCGCACCCAGCCGCCTCACCGGCTGTCCTGGAGGAGCAGAGCAACCGCGTCGGTGAGAAGCTCGGGCGGCAGCTCGTCACCCAGCACCTGGCGAAGGCTGATCGAACCGGCCACCAGCACTTGGAGCAGCAGAGCCGTCTGGTCAGCGGACAGCCGCAAGCCGACGCCCTCCACAGTGAGCCGCCCGATGAGACGCTCGACGTTCGCCTGTATGGAGGCGGCCATGGCCACCCGCAGCTCCTCGTCGCGGCTCGCCCCAGCCAACAGCTCCGTGAACAGCCGGGCATCGATGGGGTTGTCGTCCAACACCTTCGTCAGCCGCTGCCCCAAGCTCTCCGCCACCACCACCAGCGGGACACCCGAGAGATCAGTGTGGCGTTCGGCGATGAGCGCACGCAACAGGTCGTTCTTGGTCTTGAAGCTCGCGTACAGCGCACCCGTCGTGACGCCCGCCCCACTGGCGATCGCATCGACCGTGGCCCCCTCCACACCCCGTGCTGCCACCACGACGGCGGCGGCATCGAGCAGGCGGGATCGGGTTTGAGCCTTCTTCGCAGCCCTCGTTTGCATAGCGCTCACTATGCGAAATCGAACCTCGCAGCCGCTTCATCTGTGGCGCACAAGCAACAACGAAGCGTTCGTCCTGTTGGACGAACGCGGGCGACCTCCGAACCGGCCGTGGTCGGGCGAAGCGTGGGGCTGACGAGTGGGTCGGGCGGAGCCCGAGGGATGATGAGGCTCCGAGCCTGAGCGTTGCCCCAGACCCGGGCGCGACCGGTGCCGGCATGGACGGGGAAGCCACCGTCGACAGGCTTCCCACCTCGCGCCGAGGGCAGCGCTTGTCCACCGGGGAGCGGAGAACAGCAGTCCAGTCTCACCGGGAACCCGCCCGGGCGATGCCGAGAAGCTCACGTGCGGGACCGTTCGGCCGGCGACCGGCGATCCAGACCGTCCGGAGGGAGCGGTTCAGCGTGAGGCCCACGACGGGGACCTCGACGAGCCGACCCGCCTGCAGGTCCTCACGCACCGCGAGCTCGCTCAGCACCGCCGGTCCGGCACCGGCGGAGACAGCGGCCCGCACCGCGCTGGCCGTCGACAGCTCGAGCAGGGGGGGCGCCATCGGCAGCCACGGCGCGAGCGCCGCTTCCAGCGCCTGGCGACTGCCGCTGTTGGCCTCTCTGCTGATCAACCGCGTCGCGGCGAGCTCAGCGCCCGTCACAGGTCTGCGTCGACGGGCCAGGGCGTGCCCGGGCGGGACGACGAGCACGAGCCGGTCGCGCTGGACGGTCTGCGACGCGAGGCCGCGCGGCACCGTCGGTCCTTCGACGAACCCCAGCTCGGCGACCTCGGAGAGCACGGCGACGGCGACCTCGGCTGAGTTCATCGCGCTCAGGGTCACGGTGGTGTCCGGGAGTCGGCGGGCCAGCGCGCCCAGCCAGGCGGGCAGCAGGTGCTCCGCGCAGGTGAGGCTGGCCGCCACCCGAAGCCTGCTGTCCCGGTCCGAGCGCAACGAGTCGATCCCGCCCTGCAGGAGCACCGCCGCGGACAGGACCGGCTGCGCCCACTCCGCGACGAGCTTTCCGGCCGTCGTCAGTGACGAGCCACGGGGGCCGCGCTCGACCAGCGGGAACCCCACGAGAGCCTCCATGCTGCGCAGCCTCCCGGTGACGGCCGGCTGGCTGATGCCGCGCAACCGCCCTGCCGCACCCAGGCTCCCGGTGCTCGCGATGTCGAGGAGCAGGTGCAAGGCGTCGAGGTCGGGCACACGGGAGATCTGCATGGCCGCACTGTAGGCCAGTCATAACCCAAGGCTATGTCACATCGGCAGCTCCCCCCTACCGGTCTGCCGTCGCCGACCCGACAGTCAGAGCATGCTCTTCACAGGCCCGGTGGGACCGAGACGCGGGGTGTACGAGCGACAGCGGGTCCCCGCGCCGCTGCTGCCGAACCGGGTGCCGTCCGGGCGACGCGCAGTCGAGCAGCCCAACGCGGCCGGGGACGGGGACACCCGCTTGACCCCGCGGGTCTGGCTCACCCTCGTCGCCACCGGGCTGTCGGCCGGGCTCTTCGGCGTCGCCATGGTCTCGATCCTGCACGTCGTGCAGGACCTGGCGTACCACGCCTCCGGTGACGGCTTCGGGCACGCCGCGTCCCTCTCGACGGGCACCGAGCGGGTCGTCGCACTCCTCGTGGGAGGAGTGGTGACCGCCGTCGGGCTCGCGGTCGTGGGACGGTGGACACGCGCCGGCAGGGACCTCGACGACGCGGTCTGGCGCGGGTCGGGTGACCTGCCCTTCCTGCGCACCCTGGGCCGCGGTGCGCTGTCGGAGGTGTCCGTCGGCGTGGGGGCGTCGCTCGGCCAGGAGGCAGCGCCGAAGGCGCTGGGTGCCGCGGCAGGTTCGCTGCTGGCCCGCAGGGTCGGCCTGGACGCGCGCCAGGCACGGCTCGTGGTGGCCTGCGGCGCCGGTGCCGGGATGGGGGCCGTCTACAACGTCCCGCTGGGCGGGGCGGTGCTGGCAGCCGAGCTCCTGCTCGGCTCCCTCGCCCTGACGGTCATGCTGCCTGCGCTCGTCTCGGCCGGGGTCGCCACCGTCGTCGCGTGGGGCTTCAACGGAGCGGGCCCGACCTACGTGGGGCTCCCCACGATGGCTCCGTCGTGGAGCCTGGTCGTCTGGTCGCTGGTCGCCGGACCCGCGCTCGGGGCCTTCGGGGTGCTCGTCGTCCGGGGTGTGGGTTGGGTCTCGCACTTCCAGGTGCGCGGACGGAGCAGGCTGGTCGCCGTCCCCGTCGCGTTCGTCGTCGTCGGGCTGGCCGCGCTCCGGTTCCCCAGCCTGCTGGGCAACGGGAAGTCCATGGCTGACGCCGCGCTCAACGGCGAGCGGCTCGCGCTGACGGCCGGGATCGTGCTGGTCCTGCTCAAGCCGCTGCTGACGATGCTCTGCCTGTGGTCAGGGGCCTCGGGCGGGCTGTTCACGCCCGTCCTCAGCACCGGAGCCACCATGGGGCTGCTCGGCGCAGAGGCGTGGGACGCGCTGCACCTCGGCGCGGTGCCCCTCGCCCCCGCTGCGGTCGTCGGCGCGGCCGCGCTGACAGGGGCCACGATGCAGGCTCCCCTCGCGGCCGTCGTGCTCATCATCGAGCTCACCGGCAACACGCAGGGGCTGCTCCTGCCGGTCGTGCTCGCCACGGCGACGGCCACCCTGGTCGCCCGTTACCTGGACGGGTACTCGGTCTTCTCGGCGAGGCTCCCGGCTCTCGAGGCGGTCTGACACCTGGACTCAGAAGGAGACGGCATCAAACCTGGGGCGCTTCAGACCGAGGCCGAGGCCGACCTCGGTTCGGGATGAACTGCGTGGATAGCCTCAACGTTGCTGCGCTCCGTGAGTCCCCACACCCGGCTAGCGTGGTCTCGTGACGATCCGGGACGACCACCCTTGGCTCCTATGGCTTGAGGCCGCCCAGGAGCAACTCAGACACCAGCCGACCATGCACAGGAGCCGGTACGCGGAGATCGTGGCCGCTGCTGGCTTGGAGGTACACGGGACGCCGCGAACAGAGATGGCCGTCGGTTACGCCATGGCGGCTCTCAAGGATGCAGGCGTCATGGAGGCCACGGGCGAGCGCGGTTACTGGAAGCCGACGGGCCGCACGAAGACCGGCCGTGAGATCGCGCAGGACTACGACGCGGCCAAGGAGCGCAGGCGGCTCGGGAAGCAGGACCCGAACACGCCCAAGCGCGGGGACAAGCCTCAGCCGCTATGCGCCGTCTGCGGCACGAACCATCCTGGGGAGTGCTGAGGCGGGCCGGGAGACGTTCTATCTCGACTCCGAGCTGACGCATGACGAGATGACCGCATTGCCCGACACGGACGCCAATCAGTCTGTTCTTCAGCCCCCGGACCTAGCGAGTGCCCACGGTCGGCACCCAGCCGATCTCGCGACGAACAGCCGGGTTCACCTGGGGATTCCTGCTGTTCGAGCGCTGTGCGGGACTAGCGACAACAGTCCCTTGCTGTATCTGAGCGTGAGTGGGGCGGGTGGGGCTCGAACCCACGACCGAGGGATTATGAG
>CAMLIA010000136.1 GCA_946479905.1 uncultured Frankiales bacterium
GCGCCTTCGCGCAGGTGGACGACGCCGTGGCAGTCCTCGCGACGCAGGTGCAGCGTCCCCGTCTTCTTCGTGTAGCTCAGGAGCTGGAAGATGTCGGGGAGGCTGAACGCGTCGAGGGTTCCCTCGAGCCTCATGGCCTTCTCTCGTCAGTCGTCTTGGGAGATCAGGACCAGTTGGTGTTCTCGGGCAGCACGGTCCCGCTCGGCGCGTACGAGCTCCAGGCCGGCGCCTCAGCGGTCGGCATGGCGGCGACAGCAGGCTCCGCGGGCAGGGAGGGCACGGCCTGGAGCAGCGGCTCAGCGACGGGCGCGGGCGCCACCTCGGCGACGGCCTGGGCCGGGACCTCGGCGACGTCGGGGGCGTCCTCGGCCCGGAGCACCTCGGCCACGGTCGCGGCGGTGCGGCGCACCTCGTACAGCATCATGCCGACCTTGGCGCCCTTGGCCGCGACAGCGACGAGGACGGCCTCGTCGTCGGCGGAGACCAGGAAGACCGTGCCGGAGTCGCCCTCGATGTAGACCTGCGAGAGCTCGCCCCGGCCGAGGCCCTGGGCAGCGCGCTCGCCGAGCGACAGCAGCGCGGCGCTCATCGCGGCGACCCGGTCCTCGTCCATGCTCTGGGGCAGGGCGGAGGCCATCGGCAGCCCGTCGAAGGACACGACCGCGGCCGCCTCGATCTCGGGCGTCTGCGACAGCAGCGCGTGGATGGCCGAGTCGAGCCGGGACGACCGGCTCCCCGCGTGCAGCTCCGACATGTGACGTCACCTCTCGAGTGCCCGTGACGCGTGCCCACGCGTCTCATTCATCCCTTCGGCGCAACCTGGCGTGGGCTTGAGGGGGTCATAAGCCCAGGGAAGCCGCATCCAGGTCGATCTCACCCCAGGGGGTAGGAACGCGTCCCTGGCCGGTGATCACCTCAGTCGGGCGGTACGACGAACCAGCGAGCACGAACGGGTGCACCGCAACCGTGGGCTCCGGCTCAACCCGCCAGAAGTGGGCGATCCCGGCGTCGGCGTACTCCCCCGGCTTCGCGAACCGGTCCGTCCGGCGCGTGCTCGGGCTGACGATCTCGACCACCAGGCCCGCGTCCGAGGGGTCCAGGAACCTGGGATCAGATCGGTCATCGGAGGGCGGGAAGCGGAAGGCGATCACGTCGGGGACCCGCAGCGTGTCCGCGGCGAACAGCAGAGGGAACTCCGTGCGCACCCTCCAGCCCTCGGGTGCGCTCGCCGCGAGCAGCTCCCGGATCTGGTGCCCGATCTCCTGATGCCCGACCGTGGGCGGGGGGTTCACGATCAGGACCCCGTCGACCAGCTCGTACCGACGCCCGCCGTCGTCAGGTAGCGCGAGCAGGTCGTCCACGCTGAGCAGGATCGGCTCGTGCAGCACTGGCATCGCGCCTCCCTGGTCTGTGGCCACATCGTGCCACCCTCGTCCCCGCAACGGGTGCGAGGCGGTCACCCCGGGGATCTGTGGAGAGCCTCGCGCATCGCCTCGAGCGGGGCGGGACGTCCCGTCATGAGCTCGACCTGGGCGGCGGCCTGGTGGAGCAGCATCTGGGCGCCGCCCACCACGGTCGCCCCCGCGTGCTGGTAGGCCTGCGCGAGCGCCGTCGGCCAGGGTGCGTAGACCACGTCCAGCAGCGGCACGTCGCTGGTCGGGTCGTCCGCGAGGTCGTCCGCGACGCCCGCCGGGACGGTGCTGATCACCAGCTGCGGCCAGCGGTCCTCGAGCTCGAGCGAGTGCAGCTCGCCGTAGCGGAGCTGGACGCCCATGGCGTCCGCGACCGGCTCCAGCACCCGGGCCCGCTCCGCGCTGCGTGCCAGCACCCGGACCTGGTGGCACCCCAGGTCGTGCAGCGCCACGACGGCGCTGGCCGCCGTGGCGCCGGCGCCGATGATCGCGGCCCGGTCGACGTGGCTGACGCCGACCTCCTGGAGCGCGGCGACCATGCCGTGCACGTCAGTGTTGTGGCCGTGCCGCTCACCGTCCTTGAGGACGACCGTGTTGGCGGCGCCGGTGATCTCGACGAGCCGGGTGCGCTCGTGGAGCAGCGGCAGGACCTCCTGCTTGAGCGGCATCGTGAGGGACAACCCCACCCACTCCGGTCCCAGGGCCCGGACGAACGCCTCGAGACCTCCGGAAGCGACCTCGATCCCGTCGTACTCCCAGTCGAGACCGAGCGCCGTGTAGGCGGCGCGGTGCAGCACCGGGGACAGCGAGTGCGCGATCGGCGACCCGAGGACGGCAGCGCGCACGTCAGTAGACGCCGTCGCGCTTGGCCTTGGCCTTGGCGGCGAGGAAGGCCTGGTAGTCGCTGGTGAACAGGCTGTGGCCGGCCTTGTCGATGGTGACGAAGTAGAGCCAGTCCCCGGCCGCCGGGTGCAGCGCAGCCATCAGCGCCGCCTCGCCGGGCGAGTCGATGGGCGTCGGCGGCAACCCGGTGTGCTTGTAGGTGTTGTACGGGGAGTCGCTGCTGATGTCGGCCGTGGTGAGCCGGGCCTTCCGCTCCGCCAGCACGTAGTTGAGCGTCGAGTCCAGCTGCAGCCGCATGCCCTTGGCGAGCCGGTTGAGCACGACGCGGGCGACCTTGGCCCGGTCCGACGGCTGTGGGGTCTCCTTCTCGATGATGCTGGCCAGGATCACGACCTGGTACGGCGTCAGGCCGACCGCCTTCGAGCCGCCCTCCAGGTCGACACCACCCGCCACCTCCGAGAACTTCTCGGTCATCATCTGCAGCGCGTCGACCGCACCGGTGCCGGGCTCGACGTCGTACGTCGCCGGGAACAGGAAGCCCTCGGGCTTGTCTCCGGCGTAGCTCGGCAGACCGAGCACCGCCGGGTTGCCGAGCGCGGCGACGACGTCGGCCCGGCTCAGCTCGGTGTACTTGACGAGCCGGTCGACCACGAGGGCGAGCGGGGTCCCCTCGGGGATCGTGACCCGGCCGCGCTTGCGGTGCTTGCCGTCGAGCAGGAAGCCCAGCGCCTTCGAGGCGGCCATCTTCAGCCGCAGCTCGTAGAACCCGGGCTGCAGCTTGCGGTAGCCCGGGGTGCTCTTCGCCGCTTTCGTGAAGGCCTTGACGCTCTTCACGACGCCCTTGTCGACGAGCGTCTGGCCGACCTCGCGGGCGGTGTCGCCGCTGTGCACCTGCACGACCACCGATCCCGAGCCGGTGCCGCTGTAGTCGGGGGCGCCGAAGGCGTCGTAGACCTTGCGGCCGCCCACGAGCAGGGCTGCCAGCAGGGCCACCACGAGGACCGCGACGACGGTCAGGCCGACGGGCTTGGGCAGGCGCTTGCTCGGGGAGGTCATCGAAGATGATGTTAGTGGCGGTCGAGGTACCCCTGGAGCAGGGCGACCGCAGCGGCCTGGTCGATGAGGCGCTTGTCGGCCTTCCTGCCGGAGGCACGCAGCGCCGCGGTCGCCGAGACGGTCGTCAGCCGCTCGTCGACGAGCTCGACGGGCAGGTCGGTCTCGAGGGCGGCCACCCAGGCCCGGGCCATGTCGGCGCTGGCGCTCGTGCTGGTGCCCGCCAGGCTGGTGGGCAGGCCGACGACCAGGAGCACGGCGTCGCGCTCGGCGCAGATCTCCAGCACCCGGGCGTGCCCGGGAGCGGGGACGGTCTCGACGGGGCTGGCGAGGATCCGGTGGGGGTCGCTCGCGGCCACGCCGACCCGGACGGTCCCGACGTCGACGGCGACCACCACCCCTCGCGCGATCTTCGTCATCGTGCGCCGCGAGAAGGCCGCTCGGCCGCCTTCTGACGAAGATCGCCGGGCCGTCCTCGACGATCTTCGTCACCTTGCGTCCGGCAACGCCCCCCCGACCACAACATGACGAAGATCGGCGGGGTGGGGGGCACGTCAGGCGGTGGCGATGCGGCCGACGAGGTGCTCGGCGCTCTCGAGCGCTGCGACGATGCCGGCGGGGTTCGTGCCGCCGCCCTGCGCGACGTCGTCCTTGCCGCCGCCCTTGCCGTCGACGTGCGTCGCGGCCTCGCGCAGCAGGTCGTTCGCGGACAGCCCGCGGTCCCGGCCGCCGTCGTTGACCGCCGCGACCAGGGTGACCCGGTCACCGCCGGACGCCGCCAGCACCGCACCCGGTCCCGAGAGCCGGCCGCGGATGTCGAGCGCCAGGTTGCGGAGCAGGTCCCCCGGGGTGCCGTCGGGCGCCTGCACGCCGACGAACTGCAGCCCGAAGACGTCCTTGGCACCCTTCGCGAGCTCCCCCGCCTGCTGGAGCACGGCTCCCGTCCGCAGCTGGGCGAGCTCCTTCTCGGTGTCGCGCAGCTTGTCGAGGACCGCCTGGACCCGCTCCGGGACCTCCTCCGAGGGCACCTTGAACAGCCCCGCGAGCCCGTTCAGGAGGGTGTGCTCGCGCGCGAGGAAGCGGTAGGCGTCGTAGCCGACGAGGCCCTCGACGCGTCGCACGCCGGACCCGATCGACTTCTCGCTCAGCAGCGTGATCATGCCGAGCTGACCGGAGCGCGCCGCGTGCGTGCCGCCGCACAGCTCCCTCGCGTAGTCGCCGACCTCCACGACCCGGACGCTGTCGCCGTACTTCTCGCCGAAGAGCGCCATCGCGCCCATCCGGCGGGCCTCCTCCTGCGAGGTGATGAAGGCCCGCACCTCGAGGTCGGCCAGCGCGATCTCGTTGATCTGCTGCTCGACGTCCTTCAGGGCGCTCTCGGGTACGGCGCCAGGGCTCGAGAAGTCGAAGCGGAACCGCCCCGGGTGGTTCTCCGAGCCCGCCTGGGTCGCCTGCTCCCCCAGCGCGTTGCGCAGCGCCTGATGGGTGAGGTGGGTGGCGGTGTGCGCGCGGCTGATCGCCCGCCGGCGCTCGACGTCGACGTGCGACTGCGCGCTGCTGCCGACGGTGAGCTCGCCGCTGACGACGCGGGCCTTGTGCACGACCAGCTCCGGCAGCGAGCGCTGGACGTCGTCGACCTCGACCACCGCACCGTTGGACAGCACGATGCGGCCGTGGTCGGCGAGCTGGCCACCGCCCTCGGCGTAGAAGGGCGTGCGGTCGAGGACGATCTCGACCGTGGACCCCTCCCCCGCCGCGGTGGCGACGACGCCGTCCACGAGCAGGCCGCGGACGGTGCCCTCCGACACGACCTCGGAGTAGCCGGTGAAGTCCGACGCGCCGGCGAGGTCGAGCAGGCTGCGGTAGGCCGAGACGTCGACGTGGCCGAGCTTCTTCGCCTTGCTGTCGGCCTTGGCCCGCTGTCGCTGCTCCTCCATGAGGCTGCGGAAGCCGGCCTCGTCGACCCGCAGCCCCGCCTCCTCCGCCATCTCCAGCGTCAGGTCGATCGGGAAGCCGTAGGTGTCGTGCAGCTGGAACGCCTTCGACCCGCTCAGGACGCCGCCCGCCGCCTTCGCCTCGGGGACGGACTGGTCGAAGATCGTCGAGCCCTTGCTGATGGTCTCGAGGAAGCTCGCCTCCTCCGCCTGCGCGACCGCCTGGATCCGCTCGGTGTCGCTCACGAGGCTCGGGTACTGCGGTCCCATCGCCGTGATGCTGGCGTCGACGAGCTCGCGGATGACGGGGTCCTGAGCGCCGAGCAGCCGCATCGCACGGATCGCCCGGCGGACGATCCGGCGCAGCACGTAGCCGCGACCCTCGTTGGCGGGGGTGACACCGTCACCGATGAGCATCAGCGCGGTGCGGACGTGGTCGGCCACGACGCGCAGCCGCACGTCCGCGCCGTGCTCGCGTCCGTAGGTCGCGCCGGTGAGCTCGGACGCCCTGTCGAGGATGATCCGGCTGGTGTCGATCTCGTAGAGGTTGTCGACGCCCTGGAGGACGGTGGCGACCCGCTCCAGTCCCATGCCGGTGTCGATGTTCTGCTTGGGCAGCGGCCCGCTGATGTCGAAGTCGACCTTCGAGCGGACGGTCTCCAGCTGGTACTGCATGAAGACGAGGTTCCAGATCTCGAGGTACCGCTCGCCGTTCACCGCCGGACCGCCCTCGGCGCCGTAGTCCGGGCCGCGGTCGTAGTTGATCTCGCTGCAGGGGCCGCCCGGGCCGGGGACGCCCATGTGCCAGTAGTTCTCCGAGAGCCCGAGCCGCTGGATGCGCTCCTCGGGCACGCCGACCTTGCGCCACAGCTCGAACGCCTCGTCGTCGTCGAGGTAGACGGTCGGCCAGATCCTGCTCTCCTCGAGGCCGAAGCCGCCGTCCGCGATCGGGCGCGTGACCAGGTCGTACGCGAGCTCGATCGCGCCTTCCTTGAAGTAGTCACCGAAGCTGAAGTTCCCGGCCATCTGGAAGAACGAGCCGTGCCGGGTGGTCTTGCCGACCTCGTCGATGTCGAGGGTCCGGACGCACTTCTGGATGCTCGCCGCCCGCGGCCACGGTGCCGGCTGCTCGCCGAGGAAGTAGGGCTTGAACGGGACCATGCCCGCGTTGACGAGCAGCAGCGTCGGGTCGTCCGCGATCAGGCTCGCGCTCGGGACGACGGTGTGCCCGTTGCGCTCGAAGTGGCCGAGGAAGCGCTTCTGGATCTCCTCACTTCTCATGGCTAGACCTCATCGCCGCCCAGTCCCAGTCCCTCGCGGAGCTCCGCCTCCCTCTCGGCCATGCCCTCACGGACATCTTCTCCGAACTGGCGGATGGCGTCGCCCAGGTTTCCGAGGGCGCCGGGGATGGCCCTGTTCGGCGCCATCCGCTCCGCGGTCTGGGTCAGCTTGCGCACCAGCAGCACGCCCGCGGTCGCGCCGAGAGCGATGTAGAAGAGCCGACGGGTCATCGCTGCTTCGCCGCCTTCTTCTCCGCCTTGATCTCGGCCTTCACGCGCTTCTCGATGTCGGCGGCGTTGCGCTTGCCCGCGGCACGGCGTACGCCGTAGGAGAACGCGGCGACCTTGACGACCGGGCTGCCGACGGTGGCCGCGAACAGGCTGGACAGCGCGGAGACGTTCGTCGTGATCGTCTGCACGTTCTCGGTGATGGCGTCGACCCGGACCAGCTCGCCGTTGACGTGCGTGACGCTCGTGGTGACCTCGGTGAGCAGCGGCAGCGTGCTCGTCGTCAGCTCGTTCACCGTCTTCGTGAGGGCGTCGACGGTCCGGCTGAGCCGGATGAAGACGTAGGTCAGCCCCACCATGGCGAGGGCGAAGAAGCCGGCGAAGATGAGGCCGACAAGGTCCCCGACGTCGATCACGTGCTCTCCTCGTTGTTGGTGCGTGGGCGGAAGCCCTGCGTGACGTCCTCGGCGACGACCTCGCGGTCACCGCGCAACACCTCGCGCAGCCCCGCGAGCCGCTCCTTGGCGACGCGCTCGACTCCCAGGTCGCCAGGGAGGTAGTACTCCCGACCGACCACCGGGTCCGGCGCGTACTGCTGAGCGACGACCCTCCCCGGGTGGTCGTGAGGGTAGCGGTAGCCCGTGTGCCCGAGCTGCTGGCTGCCCGGGTAGTGCGCGTCCCGGAGGTGCGGGGGCACCGTCCCGGTCAGCCCGCGCCGGACGTCACCCTGCGCGGCGCCGAGTGCCGTGATGACCGCGTTGGACTTCGGGGCGATCGACAGGTGGATCGTCGCGTGCGCCAGGTTGATGCCCGCCTCCGGCATCCCGATCATCTCGAGCGCCTGCGCCGCCGCCACCGCCGTCTGCAGGGCCGACGGGTCCGCCATGCCGATGTCCTCGCTCGCGAAGATCACCAGCCGCCGGGCGATGAAGCGGGGGTCCTCCCCTGCCTCCACCATCCGCGCCAGGTAGTGCAGCGCCGCATCGACGTCCGAGCCGCGCATGCTCTTGATGAAGGCGCTGATGACGTCGTAGTGCTGGTCGCCGTCGCGGTCGTAGCGCACGGCGGCCCGGTCGACCGCCCGCTCGAGCATCTCGAGGGTGATGCGGTCACCCGTGGCGGCGGCCTCCAGCGCGGTCAGCGCGCGCCGGGCGTCACCGCCGGCGAGCCGCTTCAGGAAGTCCATCGCCTCGTCGTCGAGGGTGGCGTGCAGGTCGCGGTCGAGGGCGCGCTGGACCAGCGTGACGATGTCGTCGTCGGTCAGTGGCTGCAGGGTGAGGAGCAGCGAGCGGCTCAGCAAGGGGCTGATCACGCTGAAGAAGGGGTTCTCGGTCGTCGCGGCGACCAGCGTGACCCAGCGGTTCTCCACGCTCGGCAGCAGGGCGTCCTGCTGCGTCTTGGAGAAGCGATGGACCTCGTCGACGAACAGCACCGTCTGGGCGCCGGTCTCCCCCAGCGCCCGCTTGGCCTCGTCGACCACCTGCCGGACGTCCTTGACCCCGGCGGTGACGGCGCTGAGCTCCCGGAAGCGGCGCTTCGTCTGGCTCGCGATGAGGTAGGCGAGCGTCGTCTTCCCCGTGCCCGGCGGCCCGTGGAGGATGACGCTCAGCGGCGCGTCGCCCTCGATGAGCCGCCGCAGCGGGGTCCCGGGACCCAGCAGGTGCTGCTGGCCCACGACCTCGTCGAGCGTCTGCGGTCGCATCCGGACCGCCAGCGGAGCCACCCGGGCGGCCGCGTCGGCCTCCGCAGCGTCGAACAGGCTCGGCTCCACCCGGTCGACCCTATGCCGGTCGCCTCGGGACACGAGGCAGGAACCGGGACAGACGTGGCGAAGGAGGACGCGTGCGCCCCCCTCTGCTGATCGCCCCTGCCGTTGCCCTCGCCTGCACCGCCGCGCTGGCGCCCGCCAGCTTCGCGGCCGGACCCGTCACGACGCCCAGCTTCGGCGTACCGCGGGTCGTGGACCCGATCCACGTCTACGGCGAGCCGAACCTCGAGGTGAACCCGAAGACCGGCGCGATCCACGCGACCGGCCCGCAGGGCACCGGCACGCAGCGCAGCATCTGGAACGTCAGCGTGGACGGCGGTGACAGCTACCGGATCGTGCAGAACCTCCCCGGCAACACCGATCGGGCCGGATCGGTGGGCTACGTCCCGACCAAGAGCGCGCTCGGGCCGGGCGGTGGCGACACCGAGGTCAAGATCGCCCACAACGGGCAGGTCTTCTTCAACGACCTCGCGGCTCTCGCGTCCTTCACCGCGGTCACGACCAAGGACGACGGCAAGACCACCAGCACGGCCAACCCGCTCGCCATCGGGACGCCCGGGGGCGACCGGCAGTGGATGGCGCTGTTCGACCCGCAGCCGAGCGACCACACGATCAGCCCCTACAAGGGCAAGGTGCCGCTCAACTACATGGAGTACGCCGACCAGACCACGGGTGACGCGGTGGACCTGTCGACCGACGGGACCGACTACAGCACGGTCGCCGGGGAGTACGGCAACGACGGCAAGCACAACCCCAACCACGGGGTGCCGCTCGTGGACCAGCACACCGGCAAGTTCCTCGGCATGACCACGGGCGCCAAGGGCCACAGCCTCGCGCTGGTCGTCGGCGTCCCGAACGCGCAGGGCCTGCTGACGTTCCACTACAACGAGATGGTCAGCGACCTCGCCGGGGACCCCGAGACGCTGTTCCCCGTCCTCGCGCAGGACGGCGCCCGCAACCTCTACGCGGTCTGGGTCGACCACACCACGTACAGCGTCTGGTACTCCTGGGCCAAGCCGGGCGTCGACAACGAGTGGCGGACCTGGAGCGCCCCGCGCCAGATCAACGCTCCCCCGGCGAACGTCAACGTCTTCCCGTGGGTCGCCGCCGGCAGGGCGCCCGGCATCATCGACGTCGCGTGGTACGGGACGAAGAGCACCCTCAAGCAGCTCGGGTCCGACGGCCCGAGCGCCAAGAAGGGCCAGACCTGGGAGCTGTTCTTCAACCAGGTGACCCACGCCAACAGCAGCAGCCCGGTGAGCCACCAGGTCGTCGCGGCGCCGCACCCGATGCACTACAACGACATCTGCCTGCTCGGCACCGCCTGCATCACCGGCGCCGGCAACCGCAACCAGGCGGACTTCTTCAAGCTCATCGTCGACCCGCTCAACGGCCGGGCCCGGATCATCTACACCGACTCCAGCAACGGGCTGTCGCAGGCCGGCGACTTCTCGAGCGACGTCAACGACACGGCCGCCGACCACCAGGGCGCCGCGCTCGACACGATCGTCACGCAGAACACGGGGTACAGCGCGCTGACCGGTGCGCTGCTGACGCCGTACGAGTCGACCGCTCCGGTCAGCTCCATCACGGACCCGGTCGGTGACGCCCTGCTCAAGCCGCTCGGCGGCGCCAAGGTGCCGGGCGCCGACATCACGTCGCTGCGGCTGGAGAAGGCCGGCAGCGACCTGGTGGCCCGGATCAAGATCGGCGGCTCCCTCGCCAGCGTGGCGCAGACCGCAGGTACGGCCACGGCGCAGGCGATCGTCCGCTGGCAGATGGGCAACACCCTCTACTTCGTCGCGGCCGAGTCCACCGCCGCGGGCACCACGTCGTTCTACGGCGGGCACACCGCGGCGGTCGACCTCTGCTCGGTGTCGGGCTGCAAGCCCAACTACCTGACGTACGACGCCCCGCCCGGGTCGGCCGGCTCGCTCAACACCCCGGTGGTCGCCGGCACCGGCTCGACCGACGGCGGCCTGACGATCCGGGTCCCGCTGTCGGCCCTCGGCAACCCGACGTCGAAGAGCCTGCTCGAGGAGGTCTCGGCGTTCGTCACCGCCAGCCCCCAGGGCGGCGCCGTGCCCCAGAACAACGGGCTCTCCTTCGCCGACATCGCCCCGCTGCAGGTCGAGGGCACCAAGACGTTCAACTTCCGCTTCGGCGCCCCGCCCGGGACCGGTGCCCCGGCTCCCCTGACCCCGCCGGTGGGGGTCCCGTCCACGCCGACCGGCAGTGGCGGCGGGCTGGCCGCGACCGGTCTCGGTACCGGGCTCCCGGTGCTCGCGCTGGTGCTGCTCGCCTTCGGATTCCGGATGAGGCGCCGCCGCTCCGCCGTCTAGGGTCGACGGCGTGGCCGTCACCGTCCTGACCTCCGCCGCCGAGGTGCTGCTCGCCACCGACCACGACCCGTACGTGCGGGGCTCGCTGCGGGCCCCGCAGGTGATGGGCTGGACCGGTCACGGCGCGGTCGCCTGGCGGGCGACCGACGCCGAGGAGCGGGTCGGCTACCTGATGTCGCTGGGCGAGCCGGCCGCTGTGGCCGCCCTGCTGGCCGACCTGCTCGGCGAGATCCCGCACGGCACCCGGGTCACGATGCCGCGTGGCACGCCGCCGCTGCTGCCGGCGTGGGTGGCGGTCGACGGCACGGACTGGGAGTTCTTCTGGGTCGACGCACCGATGCCCGAGCAGCCTCGGGAGGCGGACGTGGTCGACGTACTCCCGTCCGAGGTCGCCCCCCTGCTCGCCGTGGCCTCGCCGACGGCCAGCGCCCAGGCCGACGATCCGCACGTGCGGCGCTGGGTAGGCGTCCGCGGCCCCGAGGGGCTGCTGGCGTGCGCGGCCGACACGTCAGGGGCGACCGGGGTCGGGCACCTGTCGAGCATCGCGGTGCACCCGGCCGCCCGCGGTCAGGGGCTGGGCGCGGCCGTCACCGCGCGGCTGGCGAGGCAGCTGTTCGGCGAGGGGCTGGACCTGGTGACGCTCGGCATGTACGCCGACAACACCGCAGGCCACGGCCTCTACCGGCACCTCGGCATGCGCAACGACCACCACTTCACCAGCGGCCCCCTCCAGGTCCGCTCCCGCTGGTGACCCCCCGCGCGTGACGTCATGGCAGGTGCAGGGGATCCACGCTCAGCAGGTATGACGCAAGGGCGGAGCGCCCCCGTTGCGTCATGGCAGGTGCAGGGGATCCACGCTCCGCAGCTATGACGCAAGGGCGTCAGGGCTAGGGCTGGTCGGGGACGGCGTCGACGCCGGCCTCGAGGCGCTGCTGCGCCGTGATGGGCGCCGGGGCCGCCGTGAGCGGGTCGTAGCCGCCGCCGCTCTTCGGGAACGCGATGACGTCCCGGATCGAGGGCGTCCGGGACAGCAGCGCGCAGACCCGGTCCCAGCCGAAGGCGATGCCGCCGTGCGGAGGCGCGCCGAAGGAGAACGCCTCCAGCAGGAAGCCGAACTTCTCCTGCACCTCGGCCTCGCTCAGGCCCATGATCGCGAAGACCCGCTCCTGCACGTCGCGCCGGTGGATACGGATCGAGCCGCC
>CAMLIA010000137.1 GCA_946479905.1 uncultured Frankiales bacterium
CGCGGGCCTGGTGCTGCACACCGGCGACTTCAAGATGGACCAGCTGCCGCTCGACGGCCGGCTCACCGACCTCGGCGGCTTCGCGCGGCTGGGCGACGAGGGCGTCGACCTGCTGCTGTCGGACTCCACCAACGCCGAGGTCCCCGGCTTCGTCACGCCGGAGCGGGAGATCGGCCCGGTCCTCGACGAGGTCGTCCGGACCGCCCGCGGGCGGGTGGTCGTGGCGTGCTTCGCCTCGCACGTGCACCGGGTGCAGCAGGTCCTCGACGCGGCCGAGAAGCACAAGCGCAAGGTCGCCTTCGTGGGCCGCTCGATGGTCCGCAACATGGGCGTCGCCTCCGACCTCGGGCTGCTGCGCATCCCCGCCGGCATCGTCGTGGACATGAAGGAGGCCGAGCGGCTCGAGCCCTCCCGGGTGCTGCTGGTGTCGACCGGTTCCCAGGGCGAGCCGCTGTCGGCGCTGTCGCGGATGGCCAACCGCAGCCACCACCAGATCCGGATCGACGAGCACGACACCGTGGTGCTGGCCTCCTCGCTCATCCCCGGCAACGAGAACGCCGTCTACCGCGTCATCAACGGGCTCTCCCGCTGGGGGGCGCGCGTCGTGCACAAGGGCGTCGCCAAGGTGCACGTGTCCGGGCACGCCCCGGCCGGTGAGCTGCTGTTCCTGCTCAACGCGGTCCGGCCGTCCAACCTGATGCCGATCCACGGCGAGTGGCGGCACCTGCGGGCGCACGCCGAGCTCGGCCGGCTCACCGGCGTCGACAACGTCGTGCTCGCCGAGGACGGCGTCGTCGTCGACCTGGTGGACGGGCGCGCGTCGGTGGTCGGTGCGGTGCCGTGCGGCTACGTGTACGTCGACGGGCTCGAGGTCGGCGACGTGGGCGAGACCACGCTGCGCGACCGGCGCATCCTCGGCGAGGAGGGCTTCATCTCGCTGACCCTCGCCGTCGACTCGGTGACCGGCAAGATCGCCGGCGCGCCGCAGATCGGGGCCAAGGGGTTCACCGAGGACCCGAAGGCGTTCGAGGACGTGCTGCCGCTGCTCGAGGCGGAGCTGGACCGGGCCGCGCACGAGGGCGTGTCCGACCCCTACCAGCTCGGGCAGCAGTGCCGCCGGGTCCTCGGCCGCTGGGTGAACGACACCTACCGCCGTCGCCCGATGATCATCCCGGTCGTCCTCGAGGTCTGACCCCTCGCGTCATCGCCGATGCTCCCTCGGCCACGCTCAGCGGCTATGACGCAACGGGTCCGGTTGCGCTTGCGTCATCGCCGATGCTCCCTCGGCCACGCTCAGCGGCTATGACGCAAGGGACCGCGGCCCGGCGTGTCGGGTGTGGGACGGGTGGGACTGGTGGTACTTCGCCGGTAGCGTTCGATCATGGCCACACGTACGCCCGCACGCCCGGCCGCCCGGAAGGCACCCGCGCGCAAGCCCGCGCCCAAGCGCAAGCCGGCCCGCAAGCCGGCCGCGAAGCGGGCCCCCGCACGCAGCGGGCCCGGACCCGTCGCGATCGCCGGCCGCGCGGTCAAGGGCGGCTTCAGGCTGGTCGCGACCGGGGTCGGCACCGTGGGCCGGGCGGCCGGCAGCGGCGCCCGTGACCTCGACCCGGCGCACCGCCGCGACGGCCTCGGCCTGATCTGCCTCATCGCCGCGCTGCTGTCCGCCGCCGGTGCCTGGTGGCACGCGGGCAGCGCCGGCAACGCGCTCGCCGACGTCGTGGAGGGCCTGTTCGGCCTCGGGGCCATGGTGCTGCCGGTCGTGCTGCTCGTCGCCGGCGTCGTCGTCCTCCGGCACCCCAGCAGCCCCGGCGGCCGCGGCCGGCTGCTCGTCGGCTGGACAACGCTCAGCCTCGGCGCGCTCGGGGTCCTGCACGTGACCCAGAGCGGACCGCGCCGCGACCGGGGCGGGGTCGTCGGCTTCCTGCTCGGGGACCCGCTGGAGCGGATGCTCACGCCGTACATCGCCTTCCCCCTGCTGCTGCTGGTCGCCGCCTTCGGCCTGCTGGTCGTCACGGCCACCCCGGTCCACCAGGTGCCGGAGCGGCTGCGGCTGCTGCGGGACAAGCTGCTGCTCAAGCCGCCCCCGCCGCCCGAGCCGGAGCCGGTGGCCAAGAAGCCGCGGCCGAAGATCGCCATCCAGGACGACCCCGTCGACCTCGACCCGGTGGTCATCGCGCCGGCGCCGGAGCCGGTGAAGGTGACCGAGCCGCCGCCGATGCCGACCCCGGTCCCGAAGCAGGTCGAGCAGCTGGTGCTCAAGGGCGACTACGCCCTGCCGAGCCCCGACCTGCTCGGCAAGGGCACCCCGCCCAAGGCCCGCAGCGCCGCCAACGACGAGATCATCAAGGCGCTGGGCCAGGTGCTCGAGGACTTCCAGGTCGACGCGCAGGTCACCGGCTTCAGCCGTGGTCCGACGGTGACCCGCTACGAGATCGAGCTCGGCGTCGGCGTCAAGGTCGAGCGGATCAAGACGCTGCAGCGCAACATCGCCTATGCCGTGAAGACCGAAGAGGTCCGGATCATCGACGTGATCCCCGGCAAGTCCGCGATCGGCATCGAGATCCCCAACACCGACCGGGAGAACGTCTCCCTCGGCGACGTGCTGAGGAGCAGCGCCGCCACCAACGACCACCACCCGATGCTCGTCGGCCTCGGCAAGGACGTCGACGGCGGCTTCGTGTGCGCCAACATCGCGAAGACGCCGCACATCCTCGTCGCGGGTGCGACCGGCGCGGGCAAGTCGACGTGCATCAACGCGCTGCTCGTCAGCGTGCTGCTGCGCGCCACCCCGGACGAGGTCCGCCTCATCCTCGTCGACCCGAAGCGGGTGGAGCTCACCGCGTTCGAGGGCGTCCCGCACCTCATCACGCCGATCATCACGAACCCCAAGAAGGCAGCGGAGGCGCTGCAGTGGGTCGTGCGCGAGATGGACCAGCGGTACGACGACCTGGCCGCCTCCGGGTTCCGGCACGTCGACGACTTCAACGCCGCGGTCCGGGCCGGCAAGCTCGTCGCCCCGCCCGGCTCGGAGCGGGTCTACCAGCCGTACCCGTACCTGATGGTGATCATCGACGAGCTCGCCGACCTCATGATGGTCGCGCCGCGCGACGTCGAGGACGCGATCGTGCGCATCACCCAGCTCGCGCGCGCCGCCGGCATCCACCTGGTGCTCGCGACGCAGCGACCGTCGGTCGACGTCGTGACGGGCCTCATCAAGGCCAACGTGCCGTCGCGGCTGGCGTTCGCGACCTCCTCGGGGACCGACTCGAAGGTCATCCTCGACCAGCCGGGCGCGGAGAAGCTCATCGGCAAGGGCGACAGCCTGTTCCTGCCCATGGGTGCCTCGAAGCCGATCCGGGTGCAGGGGGCGTTCGTCTCCGACTCCGAGGTCGCGGCGGTCGTCAAGCACTGCAAGGAGCAGCGCCAGCCGGCGTTCCGCGAGGACCTCACCGCCCCGCAGGGGCCGGCGCGCGAGGTGGACGAGGAGATCGGCGACGACATGGACCTGCTGCTGCAGGCCGTCGAGCTCGTCGTGTCCACGCAGTTCGGGAGCACGAGCATGCTGCAGCGCAAGCTGCGGGTCGGGTTCGCGAAGGCCGGCCGGCTGATGGACCTCATGGAGAGCCGGGGCATCGTCGGCCCCTCGGAGGGCTCGAAGGCGCGCGACGTCCTCGTCAAGCCCGACGACCTGCCCGGCACGCTGCTGATGCTCCGCGGCTGAGCCTGCGTCCTCAGGAAGGCCCCCTGACGCAGGCTGAGGTTTGAGGACGCACGCGAAACCGGGGCTTTGTCCGGATCCCGGTGACGCCCCTAGACTGGCCTCCTCTCGACCTTCCCCCGGTGCCTACCCGAGAGGCCGTGCCCCGTGCCGACCGACGACCGCCCCGACGACCTGACGCTCGGCGCTGCCCTGCGCCAGGCGCGTGAGGCCGCCGGGCTGTCCGTCGAGGACGTCAGCGCCGACACCCGGATCCGCGCCACGCTCGTCCGCGACCTCGAGGCGGACCGCTTCGCCTCCAGCGGCGGCACCGTGTACGCCCGCGGTCACGTCAAGTCGATCGCCACCACCCTCCGGGTGGACCCCGCTCCGCTGCTCGCGCTGTTCGACGAGGCGCAGGGCAACCCGGCTGCCGACCTGCCGCTGGCCGTCGACGAACCGGCCGCGCCCACCTCGCTGGGCGGCTCGGACTTCGCCCTGTCGGCCGCTGCCTCGCTGCGCCCCGAGCGGCGCGGCCCGCGCTGGGGGATCGCGCTCACCGGTGCTGCCGCCGTCCTCGTGACCCTCATCGGCATCGGCAGCCTCAACGGCGGCGGTTCCGGCCGGCAGCCCACCGCCCTGGCCGGCAACCCCTCGCCGAGCGCCCCGCCCACCACCGCGGCCACGCAGCCGGCCGCCCCGCCCGACATCACCGCCAGCAAGCCGCCCGTCACGGGCGCGCAGCTGCGGGTGCGCGTCATCGGGGGCTCGTCGTGGGTCAGCATCAGCAACGCGACGACAACCCTGTTCGAGGGCATCCTCGGCGACGGGCAGTTCAAGGACTTCCGCGACGCGACCCGGCTGAAGGTCGTCATCGGCAACGCCCCGGTCGTCAGCCTCAACTGCAACGGCAAGGACAGCGGCCCGGTCGCCCCGAACAACCGGCGCGTAGGCCACTTCGCCTGCACGGCGGCCGGGCTCAGCTCCACCTGAAACTAGACTCGCCAGGTGTCCCGTCGCCTGTCCCTCGTCACGCTGGGCTGCGCCCGCAACGAGGTCGACTCCGAGGAGCTCGCGGGACGCCTCGACGCGGCCGGCTGGGAGCTCACCGACGACGAACCGGACGTGGTGGTCGTCAACACCTGCGGCTTCGTCGAGTCGGCGAAGAAGGACAGCATCGACACGCTGCTCGCCGCCTCCGACACCGGTGCGAAGGTCGTCGCCGTCGGCTGCCTCGCCGAGCGCTACGGCAAGGAGCTCGCCGAGCAGCTGCCCGAGGCCGACGCGGTGCTCGGCTTCGACTCCTACGCCGACCTGTCGACGCACCTGCAGACCGTGCTGGCCGGCGGGCACGTCGCGGCCCACACGCCGTCGGACCGGCGACTGCTGCTGCCGATCTCCCCGGTGGAGCGTCAGCGGCCGGCCGCCGATCTGGACGTCGGCATCCCCGGCCACGCCGGCGGCCCGACGGTCCTGCGCAAGCGGCTCGACGACAGCCCCGTGGCGCCCCTGAAGCTGGCGAGCGGCTGCGACCGGCGCTGCTCGTTCTGCGCCATCCCGAGCTTCCGCGGCGCGTTCGTCTCCCGGCGGCCCTCCGACGTGCTCGCCGAGGCCCGGTGGCTCGCCGACCACGGCGTCTCCGAGGTCGTCCTGGTCAGCGAGAACTCCACCTCCTACGGCAAGGACCTCGGGGACCTGAAGCTGCTCGAGACGCTGCTCCCGGAGCTCGCCGCGATCGTCCCGCGGGTGCGGCTGTCCTACCTGCAGCCGGCGGAGATGCGCCCGTCGCTGGTCGAGGTGCTGACCCGCACGCCCGGCGTCGCGCCGTACTTCGACATGTCGTTCCAGCACGCCAGCCCCACCGTGCTGCGTCGGATGCGCCGCTTCGGCGGCACCGAGTCCTTCCTCGACCTGCTGGCCCAGGTCCGGGCGCTCGACCCGGAAGCCGGCGTGCGGTCCAACGTGATCGTCGGGTTCCCGGGCGAGACCGAGGAGGACGTGCGCGAGCTCGAGCGGTTCCTCACGGAGGCGCGGCTCGACGTGGTCGGGGTCTTCGGCTACTCCGACGAGGACGGCACGGAGGCGGCCGGCCTGCCCGGCCACCTGCCGCAGGACGTGGTCGACGAGCGGGTCTCCCGGCTGGTCGCGCTGGTCGAGGAGCTCACCGCCCAGCGCGCCGAGGAGCGGATCGGGACGACCGTCAGCGTGCTGATCGAGTCCGCCGACGGCGAGGGCCGGGCCCTCCACCAGGCCCCGGAGGTCGACGGTACGACGACGGTGCCCGGTGCGGTCCCCGGCACCATCGTGACCGCCACCGTGGTCGCCACCGAGGGCGTCGACCTGGTCGCGGAGCCGGCGTGAAGGAGCAGCCGCTCGCCGAGCCGATGGCGGTCCCGCACAACCCCACCGCCAGCACCTGGAACATCGCCAACGGCCTGACGGTCTTCCGGCTGCTGCTCGTGCCCGTCTTCGTCGTCGTGCTGTTCGCCGACGGCGGCCACCAGGACGGCTGGCGCTGGGTCGCGTCGGCGGTGTTCGCCGTGGCGTCCTACACCGACCGCATCGACGGGCAGCTGGCGCGCAGCCGCAACCTGGTCACCTCCTTCGGCAAGCTGGTCGACCCCATCGCCGACAAGGCGCTGATCGGCGCGGCGCTGATCGGGCTGTCGGCACTCGACGAGCTGCCCTGGTGGATCACCGTCGTCATCCTCGTCCGGGAGCTCGGGGTGACGCTGCTGCGGTTCTGGGTGATCCGGCACGGGGTCATCCCCGCGTCGCGCGGCGGCAAGCTGAAGGCCTTCGTGCAGGCCGTCGCCATCGGGCTGTACCTCTTCCCGTTGAGCGGCTGGCTGGCGACCGGACGGGCCGTCGTGATGGGTCTCGCCGTCGCCGTGACCGTCGTGACGGGCATCGACTACGTCGCCCGCGCGCTGACGCTGCGCCAGACCAGCGAGCGGGCCGCCATGAAGAGGGCGCGGAAGGCGGCGCGACGGCAGTGAGGGGGGCGGTGCTGGCCATCGGCACCGAGCTGCTGCTCGGTGACGTCATCAACTCCAACGCCGCCTGGCTCGGCAAGCAGCTCGCCGCAGCCGGTGTCGAGGTGCTCGCGTCAGAGGCCCTGCCCGACGACCTGACGACCCTGGCCGCGGCGATCCGCCGGCACCTGTCCGCCGTCGACGTGCTGGTGCTCTCCGGCGGCCTGGGCCCGACCCGTGACGACCTGACCCGCGAGGCCGTCGCGGCCGCCCTCGACGCACCGCTGTCCCGGGACCCGCACCTCGAGCAGCAGCTCCGGGACCGCTTCGCGGCCTGGGGACGGCCGATGCCCGAGGCGGTCCTCGCCCAGGCCGACGTCCCCGCCGGAGCCGAGTCGCTGGCCAACAGCGCAGGGACGGCCCCCGGGCTGTGGCTGGAGCAGGACGGCAAGCTCGTCGTCGCGCTGCCCGGCCCCCCGCACGAGCTGCGGGCCACCTCCGAGACCGTCTGGCCGCGGCTGGCGGCGCGGTCCGGCCAGGTCGTGACGACCCGGCAGGTGCTGGTGTTCGGGGTCGGCGAGTCGGTCGTGGCCGAGCAGGTCGAGGCCGTCGTGACCCTGCCCGACGGGGTGTCGCTGTCCTACCTCGCGAGCGGGGGACTGGTGCGGGTGCGGTTCACCACGACCGGTGACCCGGCGGTGCTGCAGCCGCTCGTCCAGGCCGTCGACGAGACCCTCGGCGAGCACGTGTGGGGCCACGACGACGACGCGATCAGCGGCGTGGTCCACGACCGGCTCCTCGCCCGGGGCGAGACGGTCGCCGTGGCGGAGTCCCTGACGGGCGGGGCCCTGTCGGCGGCGCTGTCCGAGCGGCCGGGGTCGTCGACCACCTTCCGGGGTGGGCTGGTGGTCTACGCGACCGACCTGAAGGAGCGCCTCGCCGGCGTACCCGGTCCGATGCTGGCCGCCTCCGGTGCCGTCGCCCCCGACACCGCGGCCGCCCTGGCCGCGGGCGCCCGGGACCGGCTCGACGCCACCTGGGGGGTGGCGGTGACCGGTGTCGCCGGCCCCGACGAGCAGGAGGGCAAGCCGGTCGGGACCGTCTTCCTCGCCGTCTCGGGCCCGTCGGCGGAGGTGCTCGAGCTCCACCTGCCCGGCGACCGCGACCGGGTCCGGTTGCTCACCGTCCAGCACGCGCTGCACCTGCTGCGCCGTCACCTGCTCTGAGGGCTGCGGGAACGGTCCGGGCCGGTGGACGGTTGTGCTGTGAGAGAACAGCCGGGTCCCCGGTGCTCGTGTCGGACGATGCGGGTAGCGTTGGCCTGCAGTTACCGCCAGGAGTACCGACAGGAGGTGGACCGTGGGCGAGACCGTCGTGCTCCGGAGCCTGCTGGGCGACGCCCTCCGCGAGACCCGGTTGCGGCAGCACCGCACGCTGCGTGAGGTCTCCGGTGCCGCGCGCGTCAGCCTCGGCTACCTCAGCGAGGTGGAGCGCGGGCAGAAGGAGGCGTCCTCCGAGCTGCTCGCCAGCATCTGCCGTGCGCTCGGTGTCCGGCTCTCCGACGTGCTGCGCGACGTGAGCGAGGAGCTCGCCGTCCACGAGCCGCACCCGGTGCCGGTCCTCGAGGTCGTGCCCGAGCCCGCGCCCGTCAGCGCTGTCCTCTCCGCCGCCTGACCGCCGGGTGACGAACCCCTCGGACGTGCCCGTGCGGGAGCCAGGCACCCGTGCCCGCTCCGGCAACGCCATGGGCCGCACCCGTTCCGCGCTGCTCGGCGCCACCGCGGAGTGCGTCGCCCGCTACGGCATCCGCAAGACCACGATGGTCGACGTCGCCAGCAAGAGCGGTGTCGCGAAGGCCACCCTCTACAACCACTTCCGCACCAAGGACGACGTGCTGGCGGCGGTCGTCGAGCAGCAGGTGGCGGACCTCGTCGGGGCGTGCGTCACCACCGCATCGAGCAGCGGCCTCGCCGAGGCCCTCGCGCACGCGGCGCACGTGCTCGCCGAGCACCCTGCGCTGCGCAAGGCAGCCGACGGCGAGCAGCAGCTGCTGGCGCCGCTCCTGACCCCCGGCCCGAGCCGGGGGTGGCAGCTGGCTCGTGAGGGCGTCGCCGCGGTGCTGACCGCCGGTGGCGCGCCCAGCGGTCCGGCCGACGTCGAGACGGTGCTGCGCTGGTGCGTCAGCCAGGTGCTGTGGCCGCTGCCGAAGGACGAGGCGCCGGCCGTCGCCGAGGTCCTGGTCCGCGGTCTGAGCGCCCGCCCTGCCGGCACACCCGCGCCACCCGTCGTACCTCCCCAGCAGGTCAGCTCCGGGGCGCTGGGCTGGCCGGGCTGACGACGAGGTCGAGCAGGCACGGCACGGAAGGTGCCAGGATGGGGCTCAGGTCCCTGGACAAGGAGTGCGCGTGGCCGCGAACCCGTTCGTGAAGCTCTGGAAGTACATGATGGCTGCCTTCGGCGCCAAGATCGACGAGAAGGCCGACCCCAAGGTCCAGATCCAGCAGGCCATCGCCGACGCGCAGCAGCAGCACCAGGCGCTCACCCAGCAGGCCGCGGCCGTCATCGGCAACCAGCGCCAGCTCGAGATGAAGCTGGCCCGGCAGATGGACGAGGTCGAGAAGCTGCAGGGCTCGGCCCGCCAGGCGCTCGTCCTCGCCGACCAGGCCAAGGCCGCCGGCGACACCAAGAAGGCGTCGGAGTACGAGACGACAGCGCTCACCTTCTCCAACAACCTGGTGTCCGCCGAGAAGCAGATGGAGGACCTGAAGAGCCTTCACGACCAGGCGCTGCAGGCCGCCGAGGCCGCCAAGAAGGCGGTCGAGAACAACGCGCTGGTCCTGCAGAAGAAGCTCGCCGAGCGCAGCCAGCTGCTCAGCCAGCTCGAGCAGGCCAAGATGCAGGAGCAGGTCACCAAGAGCCTGCAGTCGATGAGCGAGCTGTCCGCGCCGGGGAACGTGCCGAGCCTGGACGAGGTGCGTGACAAGATCGAGGCCCGGTACGCGAAGGCCCTCGGCGGCGCCGAGCTCGCCAGCAACAGCGTCGAGGGTCGGATGCTCGAGGTCGAGAAGGCCACCCTCGACGTCGCCGGACAGGCCCGGCTCGACCAGATCCGCGCCAGCATGAGCGGTCAGCTGCCCGCGGCGCAGCAGGCTCCGGCGACCCCGCTGGAGTCCGCCGCTCCCGCCGCTGCCGACGCCGCCGCGGAGAAGACCGAGTAGTCACCCGGATGCCGCGCAAGACGTGGCGAACGGGTGTCGATCTTGAGGACATGACCGACGACGCGGTCGTCCTCCGACCGTCAGCAGTGCTCCCCGCCTGGGTGGCGGCGGACGTCATCCAGGCGCTCGAGGCGCGGGACGTCGCCGTCGGGGGCGTCTGGTCGGCGTCGGTGGGCCTGTGGCAGCGCTACGACCGGCCGTGGGACGGACGCTGGGGAGCGCGCGGCGGTGCCCAGCTGGTCGGGGCGATCGGCGCCGTCTACGGCACGCCCACCCGGTACGACATCACGCTCTACCGGGTGACGCTCACCCCGCACGGGCAGTCCGAGGGCTGGAGCCACGAGGCGTTGGTCAACGACGCCCTGCAGTACGGGCGAGTGACTCTCGCTCAGCTTCCACGAGTGAGATCGTCCGAAGCGCCGCCACCACTCCGCCTGGTGTCGCTGGAGCTCGCCACGTCGTGACCTCGACCGCTTCCTGCAGCTGGTCGAGCAGGTCGTCGACGACCCGGATCGCGTAGCCCACCAGCCGGATCGGGAAGCGGACGTCCTGGATCTCCTCCGGGGTCACGCGCTCCCCGCGCGGGACGCCTCCGCGCAGCTGCGGGAACCGGCTCCGGTAGACGCCCGGCGTGGCCAGGCAGCGCGCGAGAAAGGCGTCGACCGCGTCCGGGTCGTAGCCGAGCAGCTCCTTGCGCATGCACCCAGCCTGCAGCACGGCGCGCCGCATTCCAAGTCGGGTGACTGTCGGCTAGGCGACGGTCACCCGCGGTTGACAACGCGGGCACCAGTAGGTGACGCGCTGGTACGGCGGCTCACCCTGGTCCGCCCGCTCGATCGCGGTCCCGCACCGCCGGCACGGCCGCCGGCCCCGCTCGAACACCCAGTGCTCCTCGCCGCGGCGCACCGATCCGGTGGTGACCTGCTGGACGTGGTGCATGTTGGCCCGCATCAGCCGGACGGCCACCTTCACCAGGGCGCGCAGGTCGGTGTCGGTGACGGCCGTCCACGGGTGCACGCCGCGCACGAACAGCGCCTCGCAGCGGTACAGGTTGCCGATGCCCGCCAGGTTGCGCTGGTCGAGCAGCGCCATCCCGACCTCCCGCTCGGGCTGGGCCGCGAGCCGTCGTACCGCCTCGTCGAGGTCGAAGTCGTCGGACAGCACGTCCGGACCGAGGTGACCCACCACGTCCGGCTCCGCGGCGGTCGGGATCAGCTCCAGCACCGGCAGCCGGTAGCCGACGGCGACGCGATCGGCGACGGTCAGCACCACCCGGACCTGGTGGTCAGGCCCACCGGTCCAGCGCGCACCGGGGGAGTAGAGGTGCCAGCTGCCCTCCATCCGGAAGTGCGTGTGCAGGGTGCGCGCGGACGACAGCCGGGTCAGCAGGTGCTTGCCGCGCGGCACCACCTCCAGCACGGTCTCACCGACCAAGGACTCGGTCGCGAGCTGCGGGACGCGGAAGTCGCTGGTCATCAGCTGCTTGCCGGCGAGGGCCTCGTGCAGGCGCTTGCCCGCCAGCCACACGGTGTCGCCCTCTGGCACGGCACCACGCTACGACAGGGGGCATACGGTCTGCCCGTGGGTTCGCTGCGCCGGATCGCCGTGGTCGGTCCCAGTGGATCCGGCAAGACCACGCTCGCCCGCCGCCTGTCGCAGGCGCTGGGCCACCCCTGGCTGGAGCTGGACGGCCTGTACCACCAGCCCGGGTGGACCGAGATGGACCCGGACGAGTTCCGTGCCCGGGTGGACGCCTTCACGACGCAGGACGTGTGGGTGATCGACGGCAACTACAGCGGGTCGCTCGACCTCGTGCTGTCCCGGGCCGACACGGTCGTCTGGCTTCGGGTGCCGCGTGCGGTGGCGTTCCGCGGCGTGCTGCGGCGGAGCCTGCGACGGCTGCTGCTCCGCGAGGAGCTGTGGAACGGCAACCGCGAGAGCTGGCGTGCCGTCCTGTCCCGCGACCCGGAGCGCTCGATCCTCAGGTGGGCGTGGGTG
>CAMLIA010000138.1 GCA_946479905.1 uncultured Frankiales bacterium
TCAGCATCTCCGGCTACCACATCGCCGAGGCCGGGGCGAACCCCATCAGCCAGCTCGCGTTCACGCTCGCCAACGGCTTCACGTACGTCGAGGCCTACCTCGCGCGCGGCATGAGCATCGACGACTTCGCGCCCAACCTGTCCTTCTTCTTCAGCAACGGCATGGACGCGGAGTACACCGTCATCGGCCGCGTGGCGCGCCGCATCTGGGCCGTCGCGATGAAGGAGCGGTACGGCGCCAACGAGCGGTCGCAGAAGCTGAAGTACCACGTGCAGACGTCGGGCCGCTCGCTGCACGCGCAGGAGATGGACTTCAACGACATCCGCACGACGCTGCAGGCGCTGTGCGCGCTCTACGACAACGCCAACTCGCTGCACACCAACGCCTACGACGAGGCGGTCACCACACCTACCGAGGAGTCGGTCCGCCGGGCGCTCGCCATCCAGATGATCATCGACAAGGAGTGGGGCCTGTCGATGAACGAGAACCCGCTGCAGG
Source organism: uncultured Frankiales bacterium (assembly GCA_946479905.1). The sequence goes on from CAMLIA010000138.1 coordinate 499, forward strand.
GCTCCTACGTCGTCGACGAGCTCACCGACCTGGTCGAGGAGGCCGTGCTGCGCGAGTTCGACCGGATCGCCGAGCGCGGTGGCGTGCTCGGCGCGATGGAGACCGGCTACCAGCGCGGCCGCATCCAGGACGAGTCGATGCTCTACGAGCACAAGAAGCACGACGGCTCGCTGCCGCTGATCGGCGTCAACACGTTCCTGCCGCCGCAGACCGACGAGGAGCCGCACACCGTCGAGCTGGCCCGCGCGACGGAGGCGGAGAAGCAGTCGCAGCTCGACCGGCTGCACGACTTCCACGCCCGGCACCGCGCCGAGGCCCCAGCCGCGCTGGCGCAGCTGCAGAAGGCCGCGACCGAGGGCGGCAACGTCTTCGAGGCGCTCATGGACGCGGTGCGCTGCTGCTCGCTGGGCCAGATCAGCGAGGCCTTCTTCGAGGTCGGCGGGCAGTACCGGCGCAATGTCTAGGGATCCCATCGCCCTGGCCCGGGAGAACTGGGAGCGCGAGGGCTGGTTCGACGCCGCCGAGGGGATGGTGGCCGTCACCTCGGTGATGCGCGCGCAGCAGATCTTCCAGGCACGCGTCGACGAGGTGCTCAAGCCGTTCGACCTGACCTTCGCCCGCTACGAGCTGCTCATGCTGCTGCACTTCAGCAGCCGCGGGTCGATGCCGCTGAAGAAGGCCAGCGAGCGGCTCCAGGTCCACCCCACGTCGATCACCAACGCCGTCGACCGCCTCGAGGCCGCCGGCCTGGTGTCGCGGTCGCCGCACCCCACCGACGGGCGCGCCACCCTCATCGCCGTGACGGCCACCGGTCGTCGTACCGCCCTGAAGGCCACCGAGGCCCTGAACACCGAGGTGTTCAGCAAGCCCGGGCTGTCGGCCCGCCGGGTCACCACCCTGGTCAACGTGCTCGAGGACCTCCGCCGCGGGGCCGGCGACTTCTGACCCTCACTTCCCTGAAGCTGTGCGCACCTGTGGGCCGCCACCGGCCGCTGGCTGAGCGTGCGGGGGCGTCGGTGACGGTGCGGGGGTGCATGCAGTTTCAGGGAAGTCGGCATGGGGGGATCCTCCACTGCGTCTGCAAGGAGTGTGCGCTCTCTCCGTGGGCGTGACGGCCGCGTGTGCCTAGCGTGAGTGCATGCCCCGTTGCCGCCACGTTGCCCCCGTGCTGCTCGCCGCCCTCCTCGCCGCCTGCGGGACCACCGTGCCCGCCGCCCAGCAGCAGCTCGGCGGGTCGTCAGGACTGGGCACGAGCGGCGACCTGACCGCTACCACGTCGGGCGGGACGGCGACCGGCGGCACCACCGGAACGGCGCTGGGGGGCAGCACCGGAGGGAGCGCCAGCTCGCTCGGCACGGGCACCGGCTCCACGGCCGTCCCCGGGACGGCGACCGGGGCCGCACCTTCGACCAGCAGCGGGTCGGCACCGGTGGCGGGCGTGACCGACAAGACCCCGGTCCGGGTGGGCTTCGAGCTGATCCGGGGGGGCAACGCCGCCATCAGCGCAGCCTTCGGCACGCCGGTCAACTTCGGCGACGGCAAGCTCGAGGTCACCGCGATCGTCGACGACATCAATGCGCACGGCGGCCTCAACGGCCGCAAGATCCTCCCGTTCTTCGCCTCCTGGGACGTCGCGTCCAAGGACGCCGGACGCGAGGCGACCTGCCGCTCGCTGGCGGAGGACAGCAAGGTCACGTTCATGATCACCGTGATCAACCTGGCCCAGCCCTTCATCAGCTGCGCCGCCAAGCACGGCATCCCGGTGATCAACTCGTCCCTGGGTGCGGGCGACCTCACGATCTACCAGCAGTACGGCAGCTTCCTGTTCAGCCCCGGCATGATGAACCTGGACCGCGAGCTGCGCCTCGTCCTCGAGACGGCACACAGCGCTCGACGGATCTCGCCGTCGACGAAGGTCGGCGTGATCGTCGACTCCGTCGAGGACCCGCAGTACCAGCGGGTCTACAAGCGCACCGTGGACCCGCTTCTGACCCGGTACGGCGTTCCGCACGAGTCGTTCGCAGTCCAGCAGCAGAGCGACGTCAGCGCCGCGGTCCTGCGGTTCAGCACCGACGGCGTCAAGGTCGTGTTCTGGGTGGCTCCCAGCGGCGTCATCGAGATCCTGTTCATGCAGACCGCGGAGCAGCAGCGGTACCGGCCGGACTACGGCATGGGCGACTCCTCCAGCACGTGGTTCGTCGGCTCCACCGCACCGCCTGAGCAGGTCAAGCACATCTTCGGTGTCGGTTCGCTGCCGCTGGCCAACATCGACAGCCGGCAGTACCCGACCACACCTCGGGAGAAGGCCTGCCTCGACCTCATCCGCAAGAAGGGCGAGAACAACGGCGAGCGGCACTCCAGCATCACCGCCACGGTGTACTGCGAAGCCATCTACGCCTTCCAGGCGGTCGCCGAGCGCGTGAGCGGGCGGCTCACCCCCGCCTCGTTCCGCAGCGCCTACGCGGGCGTCGGCACCGGCTACGCCCCCGTGACTACCTTCCGGACCGACTTCGCCAACGGCCGCCACGACAACGCCTCGGCCTACCGGCTGATGGCGTACCGCGACAGCTGCACCTGCGTGACGTACACGTCGGGCGTGCTGCCGCTGCCGGCCTAGACCACCCGCTGGGCGCCGGCGTAGACGTTCATGGTGTCACCGCGAAGGAAGCCGACCAGCGTCATCCCGGCCTCCTCGGCCACCTCGACCGCGAGCGAGGAGGGCGCGGAGATCGCTGCCAGCACAGGGATCCCGGCCATCCAGGCCTTCTGCGCCAGCTCGAACGACGCCCGTCCGCTCACCAGCAGCACCGTGTCCGTCAGCGGCAGCCGGCCCTCTCGCAGCGCCCAGCCGACGACCTTGTCGACGGCGTTGTGCCGGCCCACGTCCTCGCGCAGGCACAGCAGCTGACCGGCCGTCGAGAACAGCCCCGCGGCGTGCAGGCCACCGGTGCGCCGGAACTCCCGCTGCGCCTGGTGCAGCCGGTGCGGCAGGTCCGCGAGCAGCCGGCGGTCCAGTGGGCCACCGACCGGCTGGTACGGCGAGCGCCGCCGCACGGCGTCGACGCTGTCGCTGCCGCAGACACCGCACGCGCTCGTGGTCGCGAACGCCCGCGCAGCCGGCGCGGGCACCGCCAGCTCGAGGTCGAGGGTGTTGTAGGTCTGCAGCCCGTCGGCGTCCTTGCCGCCGCAGTAGCGCATGGTCACGATGTCGGACGCGGTCTTCACCGCGCCCTCGGCGACGAGGAACCCGGCGGCCAGGTCCATGTCGTCCCCCGGCGTCCGCATCGTGACCGTGAGGGCGGCGCCGGCCACCCGCAGCTCGAGCGGCTCCTCGACAGCCAGCACTTCCTCGCGGGACACGGTGCTGTCGCCCTCGACACGCAGCACCGTCCGTCGTTGCGCCCTGCGCCCCATGGCCCGAGGCTAGACGAGTGAGCCCCCGCAAGCCGCCCGTCGAGGACGTGGACGACCGTGATCTGAGGGTCTCGGCACCGCAGGACCACGCCGCAGGCGTCGCCGCCGTGGTCCGCGCGCTCCGCCACCTGCTGCCCCAGACCGGACCGGTGCGCTCCGCGCGCGCCCTGCTCCGGATGAACCAGGAGCACGGCTTCGACTGCCCGGGCTGCGCCTGGCCCGAGGGCCCTGACCGCAGCCGGGCGGAGTTCTGCGAGAACGGCGTGAAGGCCGTCGCGGAGGAGGTCACCGACCGGCGCATCCCCTCCAGCTTCTGGGAGGAGCACCCGCTCGAGGACCTCTTCGGCCGCAGCGGGTACTGGCTGGGCCAGCAGGGCCGTCTGGTGGAGCCGGTGCACAAGGCAGCGGGTGACGACCGCTACCGGCCGATCTCCTGGGACGCGGCGCTGGACCTCGTCGCCGACGCCCTGCGCCGCTGCGCCACCCCTGACCGCGCCGTGTTCTACACCTCCGGCCGGACCAGCAACGAGGCGGCGTTCCTCTACCAGCTGCTGGTGCGTGCCTTCGGCACCAACAACCTGCCGGACTGCTCGAACATGTGCCACGAGTCGTCGGGGTCGGCGCTGGTCGAGACGATCGGCATCGGCAAGGGCTCGGTGCAGCTCGAGGACCTGCATCAGGCCGACCTCATCCTGGTGGTCGGCCAGAACCCTGGGACGAACCACCCGCGGATGCTCACCGCACTGGCCGACGCCAAGCGCGCGGGCGCTCGGATCGTCACGATCAACCCGCTGCCGGAGGCGGGGCTGCTGCGCTTCAAGGACCCGCAGCGGGTCGACGGTGTGCTCGGGCACGGGACGGTGCTCACCGACCAGTTCCTGCAGGTGCGCGTCAACGGTGACCTCGCGCTGTTCCAGGCGCTCGGCCGTCGGCTGCTCGACTCCCGCGACCAGCTGTTCGTCGACCGCTGCACCTCCGGGTACGAGGGCTACGCCGCGCACCTGCGAGAGACCACGGACGACTTCGCCGCGATGGGACTGCGGGCCGAGGAGGTCGACGAGCTCGCCGACCGGCTGGTGCGCAGCGAGCGCACGATCGTGTGCTGGGCGATGGGCCTGACGCAGCACAAGAACTCGGTCGCGACGATCCGCGAGATCGTCAACGTCCTGCTGCTGCAGGGCAACATCGGCAAGCCCGGCGCCGGTGTGTGCCCGGTGCGCGGGCACAGCAACGTGCAGGGCGACCGGACGATGGGCATCTGGGAGAAGCCACCCGCGGCGCTCCTCGACGGCCTGCGGCGTGAGTTCGGGTTCGACCCGCCGACGGCCCACGGCTACGACACGGTCGACAGCATCCGGGCGATGCGCGACGGCAAGGTCGACGTGCTGATGGCCATGGGCGGCAACTTCGTGTCAGCGACCCCGGACACCCTCGTCACCGAGGAGGCCGTCCGTCGTACCCGCCTCACGGTGTCCGTGAGCACGAAGCTCAACCGCTCGCACGTGGTCACCGGGGAGGAGTCGCTGATCCTGCCGACGCTGGGACGGACCGAGCGCGACCAGCAGGCGAGCGGCCCGCAGCAGGTCAGCGTCGAGGACAGCATGAGCAAGGTCCACCTGTCCGAGGGCCGGCTGCCGCCCGCCTCCCCGGACCTGCTCAGCGAGGTCGCGATCGTGTGCCGGCTCGGCCGGCGGCTCGCCCCTGACCTGCCGTGGCAGTCCTTCGAGGACGACTACCGGCGGGTCCGCGAGGCCATCGGCAGGGTGGTGCCAGGGTGCGAGGGGTACGCCGACAGGGTCGAGCAGCCCGACGGGTACGTGCTCCCGCACCCGCCGCGCGACTCCCGCACCTTCCCGACGAGCGACGGCCTGGCGCACTTCACGGTCAACCCGCTCGAGGTCGTGCAGGTGCCGCCGGGACGGCTGCTGCTGCAGACCATGCGCTCCCACGACCAGTACAACACCACCATCTACGGCAACGACGACGTCTACCGCGGCATCCGCCGGGGTAGACGGGTGGTCTTCGTCAGCCCGGACGACCTGCGCGAGCTGGGGCTGGCGAGCGGTGCCCTGGTGGACCTCGTCAGCGAGTGGCAGGACGGGGAGCGGCGGGCGCCGGGCTTCCGCGTGGTGAGCTACCCGACGGCGAAGGGCTGCGCCGCGGCGTACTTCCCCGAGACCAACGTGCTGGTGCCGCTGGACAGCCAGGCCGACGCCAGCGGCACCCCCACCTCGAAGTCGATCGTGATCCGCCTCGAACCCGTTGACGGCTGACGCAGCGGGGCTACAGTCCGGCTCGTGGGGCCCGACACGCGGCTGCTGCTGCAGGCGGTCGACGCCGTCCAGGACGCACCGGACCTGGACGGGGTGGTGACCTGCCTGTCCGAGGTCATGGGCTCCCGCTTCGACCTGTGGCACCTCAGCGCCTGCTCGCTGCGCGCGGGCAAGGAGCAGGTGGAGATCCTCGCGTCGTGGACGGTGGCGGAGAGCGTCTTCACCGCCGGCACCGAGATCGCGGCGTCGATCACGCCGGCCGTCGCGACCCTGCTGGAGCAGGCCGGTGAGGGGCGGCCCGTGCACGCGCTCATCGGCACGAACCCCACGTCGCTGGTCGACCACCTGATGGCCGAGCAGGGCATCCGGCAGGCGACCCTGCAGGCCGTGCACCGCGACGAGCACGGGATGATCTTCCTCGTGCTCGGGTCAGCGCGGGACGACCTGCTCCCGCAGACCCCGGCTGCGTTCTTCGCGGGGCTCGCCGCCGGGATCCGCCCGCGGGTCCTCGAGCTCACCCACCAGCGCTCCTCCTAGCGCCGGAGAGGTCAGCCGGTGTTGCGCATGCCGGCCGCGACGCCGTTGACGGTGAGCAGCAGGGCCCGGGCGAGCAGCGGGTCGTCCTCGCCCGCGCGCTGTCGCGCGAGCAGGTCGACCTGCAGGTGGTGCAGCGGCTCGAGGTAGGCCTCCCGGGTGCGCAGCGTCTGCAGCAGCACCGGGTCGGACCCGAGCAGCTCCTCCTCGCCCGTCACGTCGAGGACGTGCTCCACGGTCAGCGCGAACTCCGCCCGGATCACGTCGAACAGCCGGTGCAGCGACGGGTCCACGAGCCGGTCGACGTACCGGGCCGCGAGCGCCAGGTCGGCCTTGACCAGTGTCATCGACACGTTGTTGAGGAACGCCCGGAAGAAGTGCCAGTCCCGGTGCATCTCGCGCAGCAGGTCCCGGTCGGCGACCGCGGCCAGGCCGGACCCGACCCCGAACCAGCCCGGCACGATCTGCCGCGACTGGGTCCAGCCGAACACCCACGGGATGGCGCGCAGGCCGTCGATGCCTGCCGACGAGGAGGGCCGCCGCGCCGGCCGGGAGCCGATGTGCAGGTCACCGAGCAGGTCGACGGGCGTCGAGGCGAGGAAGTAGGCAGGCAGGTCCGGGTCCTCGACGAGCCCGCGGTAGGCCTCGTGCGCCGCCTTCGAGACCGTCTCCATCGCGGCGTCCCACCGCGCGCCCTGCTCGGAGGAGCGCCGCGCCGTCTTGTGCAGCACCGTCGCCTCCAGCGAGGCCGCCAGCAGCAGCTCGAGGTTCTCGCGGGCGAGCACCGGCAGGGCGTACTTGTCGCTGATGACCTCGCCCTGCTCGGTCAGCTTGATCTCGCCGTCGACCGCACCGTTCGGGAGGGCCAGCACCGCGTCGTACGTCGGTCCGCCGCCCCGCCCGACCGAGCCGCCGCGCCCGTGGAAGAACCGCACCCGCACGCCGAAGGCCGCCGCCACGTCCCGCGCGACCCGCTGCGCCTGGTGGATCTGCCACTGCGAGGTCGCGATGCCGCCGGCCTTGTTGGAGTCGGAGTAGCCGAGCATCACCTCCTGCACGTCACCTCGCAGCGACAGCAGGGTGCGGTACGCCGGGACGCTGAACAGGTCCGTCAGCACCTCGGCGGTGCGGGACAGCTCCTCGACCGTCTCCAGCAACGGGACGAAGCCGATCCGGGCGACCCCGTCGGCGAGGTCGACGAGCCCGGCCTCGCGGGCGAGGACGACTGCCGCCAGCACGTCGTCGGCGCCCTGGGTCATCGAGATGATGTAGCTCTCGACCGCCCGGTCGCCGTAGGTGTCGAGCGCCCACGCGATCGTGTCGAAGACTCCGGCGGTGACGGCACCGTCGGCGTCGAGGGGCAACGGCCGGGGCGCCAGCGGCCGTCGCGACGTGAGCTCCTTGGCGAGCGCCGCCAGCCGGTGGTGGCGGGCCAGGTCGGCGTAGGGGAACGACAGCTCCCAGGTCCGGTCGAGCAGCTGGCCGACCGCGTGGTGGTGCTTGTCGGCGTGCTCGCGCACGTCCATGGTCGCGAGCATCAGGCCCATCGCCGAGACGGTGCGGACGAGCCGGTCGACGCTGCCACCGGCGACGAGCGGTCCCTGGTGCCGGCGGACCGAGTCCTGCAGCAGCAGCAGGTCGTCGAGCAGGCCGGCGAACCCGCCCGACCGCACCCGCTCGCGCAGGCAGGTGAGGAACAGCCGGTAGGGCTCCTCCGCGTTCAGCCGCTGGTACCGCTCCTCGACCGCGACCTCCGACAGCAGCTCCTCGAGCCGCGCCAGCAGCTCGGGTGAGGCACCGCTGATGCGCTGCGACACCGACAGCTCGCGGCGCAGGTCGTCCAGCAGCGCCAGCAGCAGCCGGGTGCCGTGCTCGGCCTGCAGCTTCAGCACCTCGAGCGTGACGTCCGGCGTGACGTTGGGGTTGCCGTCGCGGTCGCCGCCGATCCAGGTGCCGAACGTCAGCGGGCTCCCCGTCAGCGCGACACCGCGTCGGGCCAGCTGGTCGCGGAGCTCCTCGAGGACGTCCCCGACGGCGGTCGCCCCGAGGCCCTCGAGGTAGTAGATGCCGTTGCGGGCCTCGTCGAGCGGGTCGGGCTTGTCGATGCGCAGCTCGTCGGTCTGCCAGACGAGGTCGATCGCCTCGGCCAGCCGCCGCTCCCGCGCGGCCGTCGCCGGCTCGTCGAGCAGCGCCGCGACCCGGCGCAGCTTGTCGAGGATCGAGCGGCGCGCAGCCTCGGTCGGGTGCGCGGTCAGGACCGGGCGGACCGCCAGCCGCGCCACGTCCTCGGCCGGCACCTCCGGCATCCTCGCGAGCGCCCGCTCGACCCAACCGCCCCGCTCGGCGCGGTCGGCGAGCATCGCGCGGCCGCGGTGCACCTGCTCGGTGACGTTGGCCAGGTGGAAGTACGACGTGAAGGCGCGCGCCACCCGGATCGTCGTCGCCAGGTCCGGCAGGTCGACCTCCCCGACCGAGGACGCGCGCACCTTCTCGACCAGGTCGAGGAGCTCCTGCCCCTCGTTGCGGACCAGGGTCTCCCCGAGCAGCGTCGTGACCAGCCTGATGTCGGCCCGCAGCTGCTCCTGGCTCACCCGCGCATCATGCCGAACGCGCCCGCTGCCTCGCCGCGCGGCGGTCGATCTCGGCGAGCACCAGCGCCAGCTGGTCGCGCAGCGCCTCGGCCTCGGGGGGCAGGTCGCGCTCGAAGACCTCCCAGTAGCCGAGCAGCGGCGTGAGGACCTGCTCGCGGTGGACGTGCAGGTCGTAGATGCCGGCACGGGCCACCACCGCCGCGCGCCGGACGAAGCCCGGGATGCCGGTCCCCGGCATCTGGAAGCCGACGACCTCGGTCAGCAGCGCTGACATCGCGGCGACCGGGTCGGCCTCGAGCGCGGCCGCGAACAGGTCGCGGTAGAGCACCATGTGCAGGTTCTCGTCGGTCGAGATCCGGGCGAGCAGCTTGTCCAGGCCGGGGTCGTCGCTGAAGCGGCCGGTGTTGCGGTGGGCGACCCGGGTCGCCAGCTCCTGCATGGACACGTAGGCGATGACCCGCAGCCCGTCGCGGTCACCCGCGTCGAAGCCGCCGCTCATGGTGGCCATCCGCTCGTCCTCGAGCACCGCGGGGTCCACGGCCCGGGTCACCGTCAGGTAGTCGCGCAGCGCGATCCCGTGCCGGCCCTCCTCGGCGGTCCACCGGTCGAGCCAGGTCCGCCACACGTCGGTGTAGCCCATCACCCGGCTGATCGCCCCGTGGTAGCCGGGCAGGTTGTCCTCGGTCAGCAGGTTGAGCTGGACGGACGCACGGACCTCCTTGGACAGTCGGCTCTGCGCCTCCTGGAACGGCAGCTCCGCGAAGTCACGCGCCTCGCCCCACGGGACGTACTCGTGCGGGTACCAGGTCTGGGCCCGCTCCAGGTGGGTGGCGAGGGCGGTCTCGAGCCGCGCGGTCAGGTGCTCGGCGAGCAGCTCGGGGCGCACCAGTGCAGTGGTCATCTGACAATGATCCTGGTACGACGGGGCCGCGCGCGCTGATCGGGCCTACCGCAGCCGACCGGACTCTTTGTAGGAAACCTCCAACCCGAGATCCCCCGACGATCTTCGTCATGATGTCGCCAGACGGCCCCGCCGGCCGCAATCCGACGAAGATCGCCGGGGCGGCGAGGGTCAGACGACGACGGGGTGGCCGGCGACGGTGACCTCGACGAGCGTCCCGAGCTCGAACTGGACCGTCCGGGTGCTGCCGAGCACGACCGCCTCGCGGGTCGGCAGGCCGAGGACCGACGACGCGCCGCCGAGCTCCTCGTACCGGTCCCGGATGGCGCCGGGCACCAGGTGCACGCCGGTCGGGGTGGCGTAGAGACCGCCGCCGAGGAACTGCTGCGCGGCACCCTTGCGGGCCGCGGTGGGCAGCCCCTCCTGGGAGCGGACGCCGCCGTCCTTGCGCCAGCGGGCGAGCATGACGCCCATGACGGGCTGCGCGCCGGTGAGCTTCGACCAGACCATGGTGCCGCCGGTGAAGGTCTGGGTGACGACACCGCGCAGCGGCGAGCGGGCGGCGGCCGTGGGGACCCCGAGCGGGCCGGACGCGCCCCTCATCGACAGGTAGCGGGCGAGCAGCGGGTTCAGCACGGCCCAGGTGCCGTGCGCCCTCGTGCTGGCGACGAAGCCGCGCTCGAACTGCTGGCCCCAGCCCCCGGGCACCGCCCGCTCCGGGCCGAGGGGCAGGCCGAGGGCTCCCGAGGCACCGCCCATCTTCCGCCAGAGGGCGGTGATGGCGCGGCTGCGGCCGTCCGCGAGGCCCGCGAGGGTGCCGGCCGAGCAGCACATGACGTCGTGGTCGACGGCCCCGACGATCCCGCTCACCCGGGCCGAGCTGGTGTGCTGCCAGAACGTCCAGCGGTCCCAGCCGGCGAGGGGGGCCGGCTGCTTGCCGTACCTCGCCAGCCACAGCGGGTAGGCGCCGAAGGTGCGGTTGTTGCGCATCGGGCCGGACCAGAAGCTGACGTAGGTGTAGAGGATCGGCATCCGGCCGGTGCGCACCTCGACCCGGTGGAGGAAGTCGTGCGCCCAGCGGGCGAGCCGAGCCGGCGACTGCCCGCCGGTGTCCTCGAGGTCGAGCACGATGCCGAGGTCGTTGGCCTCGCGGGTGGTCCCGACGACGTTGACGATGGCGTCGGCCTGCGCCACGGCGCTGCGGGACGGGTCGGCGTAGTGGTAGGCGCCGCGGATCATCCCGGCGCGGCCGGCCGCGACCCAGTCGCGGTGGAACCACGGGTCGGTCCGGTCGGCGTGACCGGTCGCCTTGATGAAGGCGAAGCGCTGCCCGGAGCGGCGCACGGCGGTCCAGTCGATCGCCCGGCCACCGTCGTGCTGGTACTTCGCCGTGTCGATGCCCTGGGGGCGGTCTTGGATGCGCCCCGCAGCTCCGGCGGAGCCGGGTGCGAGCAGCCCCGCGACCAGAGCCAGCAGGACAGCAGCGAGGAACCGGGGGCGCACGAGCGGTCTAACGCGCGAGCGTGACGCAGGTCACGGGTTCCAAACGTCACGACCGGGTGAAATTCTCCTCACCCGCGGGAGGGACCTACTCGGCGCGGGAGATCTGGGTCATGGTGTCCTTGTCGACGACCTTGACGCGGGGTCGGGGG
>CAMLIA010000139.1 GCA_946479905.1 uncultured Frankiales bacterium
ACGTCGTGTCGAGCACCCTCGACGACGTCGACTGGAACGCCGAGCTGGTGCGCGACGACGTGCGGCAGGCCGTTGAGGAGCTCAAGGCCGAGCCGGGCGACGGCCTGTGGGTGGGCGGCGTGACGCTCCCGCTGGCGTTGGCAGACCTGGGACTGATCGACGAGTACGAGTTCGTCGTACAGCCGATCCTTGCCGGGCACGGGCCGACGTTGCTCGCCGGTCTGCGCGAGCGCATCGAGCTCGAGCTGCTGGACCGCCGCGAGTTCCGATCCGGCGCGGTCGTCCTGCGGTACCGCCCCGCGCAGGTCACGTCGTGACGCGCCGCAACCTCACCCCTACGGACACGACCTCCGACTGATCGGTCAGACGACTAGTTCCGACGGGGATGTCGCAGGTGACCCGAACTGAGGGTCTTCGGCACGACACACGGTCCCCCCGCTCTGGGTAGCCCTAACCTGCGCGGCACAGAGGTCCTCCGGGGGGACAGATGCGCATCTGGCGAGCGCTGACCGTCGCAGTCCTCGTGCTGTCGATGAGCGGACCGGCCGGGGCCGGCGACACGCGCAAGCCCCACGACTTCGGGCCGCTGCCCGGCCAGGGCGACTGCCGTGACATCCCCGCCCCCTGCATCCAGGACCCCTGGACCGGAAACCTGGTCGTGAGCCCGCACGTGATCCGCGAGGGCGAGACGGTCACCATGACCGTGTCGCTCGAGCCCGGCGGGGTCAGCTTCACCCTCCCGAACGACAACCGCAGCGGACGGGACTGCGACGTCACGAAGGAGTCCCGCAACATCGAGGTCCAGGACAAGGACGGCCACTGGGTCCGTGCGGACCGTGACGTCGCGACCTCGGCCACGTGCACGATCAAGCCCGGCCCGACGAACTGGCAGTGGGTCACGCCGCAAGCGGGGATCACCGGCCCGTGCGGCTCGCAGATCGCCGTACAGGAAGGTCGGGCGGAGTTCGCAGCGTGCGCCGGGACGTATGCCAGCGACTACTACGGCGTCATCGCCAAGGACGAGGACAAGTACGGGATCTCCGGCCGCATCGTCCTGTCGAACGGCCGCGGCATGGCCGGCGTGCCGGTCACGCTCTCCGGGCCGGACAGCGACTCCACGGTGACCGACTCGGGCGGCGGCTACTACTTCATCGCCAAGAAGGGCGACTACACCGTGACCGCCGACGCGGACGTCTGCGCCGAGCCGGTGGACGCCGAGTGCGAGAACAGCCGCAAGGTGACCGTGGGGCCGAGCCGCACCGTGAACTTCCGGCCGCGCGGCGAGGGCCTGATCGAGGGAACCGTCACGGGTCCGGACTCCAAGCCCAAGAGCGGCGCCCTGGTGCGCATCGTCGGCAAGGACGGCACCACGGTCACGACCGACGGATCGGGCCACTACGAGGCCCGGGTGCCGAAGGGCCGGTACGTCGTCAGCGCGACCTCCGTCGAACCGGCAGTGGCCCCGAGCACCGTGCCGACCACGACCTACTACTGCGCGGACAACTCCGGGAAGGTGCAGAAGGACTGCGAGCACGTGCTCACTGTCGACGTGCCGCCGGACAAGAAGATCAACTGGAAGACCGAGAAGGACCCCAACGACATCCAGATCTCACTCGAGGGCGGGGACGTCGTCGGCGGCCAGACCTTCAGCATCACCATGACCGTCACCAACCCGCGCGACGTCACCCTCGACACCGTGACCTTCGCGGACGGGCCAGGCCTCGGGCTGCAGAAGGTGCTCGGCAGCGGCACCGAGCCGGTCACCTTGGCGAAGGGCCCGAACGCCCCGCTCCCGACGACCCTCGCACCGCACCAGACGAAGACCCTGAAGTACCAGCTCGCGACCGGCGACTACGGCGACGAGCTGGTGAACGTGAACGCGCAGGGCATGGCGCCCGACAAGTCGGTCGTCCACGGCAGCCAGGGGATGACCGTCTCCGTCACGATGAAGAAGCCGACCAAGGAGGACCTGCAGGGCCTCACGGTCGAGGGCATCAACGACATCCTCGACCTGGCCGCCGAGAACGACCGCAAGGTCACGGCCATGATCGGCAAGAGCATGAGCGAGCACCTCGGCCTGCCCGAACCGTCGCCCGGGGACAGGGCCGCCGCCGCAGCGCTGGGACTGCCACCCGAGATGGCGGGCATCCTCACCCAGAAGCGGGCGGAGCAGGAGGCCTTCTGGTCCGGGTACAGCCAGGAGTTCTCCGACCGCGTCGACAAGTTCGGCAAGAGCGGCGGGCAGTTCCTGTCCAACGCCTACGACACGCTGTCGGACCCCGAGGCGCGGCGCCAGCTGTCGGAGAAGCTCGTCGACGGCGCGTCCTCGCTCGGCAGGTCGAGCCTCGAGAACCTCGGCTACCTCGGTGAGGCCTACCTGGCCACCTACACCGCCGACGGCGCGCAGAACATCATCGACACCAACGCCAAGTGGGGGAAGCAGACCGCGCAGGTCCTCGGCGAGGTCGCCACGGGCATCCCGGAGGTCATGGCCGAGAACGACCGCGCCTACAAGAAGGACCCGATCGCCTACAACAAGGCGGCGGGCAAGGAGTGGGGCGGGGCCAGCTTCGAAGGCGTCAAGGAGGCATCGTTCGGGGCACTCGGCGAGACCGGCGTACGAGGCATTGCTGCCGTTGCGCCGAAGGCGCTGGAAGCAGTGGGTCTGGGCCGGGTCACCAGCCTGTCGGAGGAGGTCGCCGAGACCAGCCAGGCCATCGAGGGCGCGGACAGCACCGGAGCCGCGGCTCGGCGTCTGGAGCTGGCCGAGCGGGCCAACGCGACGGTGCAGGAGCTGCCCTACGGCGAGGTCCTCGACGACGCGGCGCTCGTGAACAAGGGCGGGATCCGCCCGTCCGACGCGCGCGAGCTCGAGTCGATCGTCAAGGACGTCAACGAGAAGTTCGGCGTCGACTTCGAGATGGGTGCCCGGACCAGCGAGCCGCTGTCCGCCGGGATCGACGGCGTCGCGAAGCGGGAGTAGATCAAGCCGAAGGCCGTCAGCGCCATCGACAAGCTGCTCGGCGCGGAGGAGTCCTACGCCGGTCGCGCCTCGGTCTACAAGCCGAAGATGCCGTCGCAGCGCGTGCTGGACGGTCTCGAGCGCCGCCAGCCCGGCATCAAGGCGAAGATCCAGGCCCGGTTCAACGACCAGCAGAAGCTCTACACCGACTTCCAGGACCCCAACTCCGGGCTCCGCCAGCTCATCGACGGCTCGACGAAGAAGGGCCTCGACGGCACCAGCCTGCTGCACCCGGACGGCATCACGGCCGTGGTCGAGCGGCCGGGCAGCACCTTCCCCCCGGAGCTCGGCAAGATGAAGGGAGCTCCCGACTTCGCCTACCTCGAGCAGCTCGACGACCCGGACTTCCTGCGCGTCCGCGGCATCTCCACCGACGACGCCAAGGTCCTGAAGGACAGGATCTCGAAGTACCCCGACAGCGCCCGCACCCGGATCGTCACGGAGGAGTCCAACGGCACGACGACGTTCCGCGAGGGCCTGAAGGACAAGCCCATCGTCAGTGACCTCGACCTCGAGTACGCCCGCCCGAAGGACGGCAAGTGGCCGTCGGGCAAGCGCGGCCAGATCGAGGCCTACGTCAACGCGCGGCTCAAGAAGATCGGACGCTTCCCGGAGCACGGCTGGTCCGACGCCGCCCTCGACGTCCCGTCCGACTACTTCGAGGTCGCCGCGAAGTTCAAGCTCAGCACGACCCTCCCGTCGAACGGCAAGAAGGCTGCCGACGACCTCGTCCGCCAGTTCAAGAGCATGGGCAAGGCGCTGCGCGAACGGGCGATCCTCGAGCCGAGCGAGGCGGTGCGCAAGGCCCTCATCGCGAAGGCCGAGAAGTTCGAGGGCGTCACCGCCGACTACCTGCTGAAGAAGTACCCGCCCGGCGAGAAGATCATCATCTTCAGCGAGAACGCCGGACCGACCGTCGGCTCGAGCACAGGTGGCCGGTGATGAGGCGCCTCGCGCTGCTGGCGCTCCCCGTCGTGCTGCTCGGCCTGCCGGCGCCAGCGCAGGCCGATGACCTGTCCTTCACGGTCAACGCGCTCAGCGACCTCCCGGACGCCAACCCGGGAGACGGCCGCTGCGCCACCCAGGACGCGCACTGCACGCTGCGCGCCGCCATCGACGAGAGCACCAGGAGCGGCTCCGACGTCACCGTGGAGCTTCCCGCCGGCCGGATCGTGCTCGGCACCCCGCTCACCGTGACGACCAAGGTCTCCCTGACCGGTCGCGGCGAGCGCACGGTCCTCGACGCCGGCACCACGACGTCCGTCGCGACGGTGTCGCTGGCTTCTCTCACACTGAGCTCGGTGGCACTGCGCGGCGGGACGTCCGAGGACGGCGGCGGCTCGGCCGTCAACGCGTCGGAGTCGATGCTGGCGCTCGACCACGTCCAGATCACCTCGGCGCACAGCGGGTACGGCGGTGGCGCCCTGCAGGTCGTCGGCGGATCGGTGTCGCTGGACGCCGTCTCGATCCACGACAGCGACGGCAGTGACGGTGGCGCCCTGCACGCGGTCTCGTCGGCGGTGACCATCAAGGACAGCACCTTCCTGCGCAACACCGCGACGGCCAATGGCGGCGCGCTGTTCCTCAGCTATCCGAGCGCGCTGTCGCTGACGGGCTCGTCGTTCCTCGGCAACGTCGCAGCCGGCCAGGGCGGCGCGGTCTACCTCGAGGGTCGAGCCCGCTCCGCGAAGGACCTCGCGCTCTCCGGGGTCTTCACCGACAACAGCGCCCGGGGCGCCGGCGGGGCCGTGTTCGTCCGCACGACGAGCAACGGCATCAGCGACGGGACGTTGGCCCTCGACAAGCCGGTCTTCAAGGGCAACACGGGCGGCGTCGGCGGTGCGGTCGGCATCGACGACGGGCGGGTCGCGATCACGGGTGGGAGCTTCACGGCGAACACCGCGCGCAGCGGTGGTGGCGGGGCCGTCGCCGCGGCCGGCGAGCTCACCGTCGCCGACTCCACGTTCACCGGGAACCGGGCCACGGAGGCAGGCGGAGCGATCAGCTCCGTCGGCCTGGCGACGATCAGCGGATCGACCTTCGCCACGAACACCTCCGGTACGGCGGGCGGCGCGCTGGCCCTCCAGGGCTTCGCGATGCCGTCGGTGACGTCGAGCCCCTTCCGCGGCAACACGGCCGCGGGCGGTGCGTCCGCCATCTGGCGCGGCGGCCACGGCCTCGCACAGAGCGGCAACACCCTCGACAGCGGCCAGGAGGTCGTCGTCGACTCGCCGGCGCTGAAGGCCGAGAAGGTGTCCCTCTCGTCACACGCCTCGTCGCACCGCCGGTTCGCCGTCATCGCCGCGGCTGCCGGTGCGCTCGTCCTGCTGCTCGCGTTGGACGTCAGCCTGCAGCTGCGCCGCAGGAAGGCCCGGTCATGAGACGCCGGCTGCAGACTGCAGGTGCGGCCGCGCTCGTGGCCCTGCTGCTCGCGTGGCAGGTCCCGCCGTTCCGGACGGGCGAGGTGCTGGCCGCACGCGGCACCGGGCTGGTCTTCTGGATCGCCCTCGGTGTCTTCGTGGGGGTCCTGGTCGGCGTTCGCTCCCTGGCGCCCCTTCGCGAGGCGCTGGTCCCCCGAGACGCCCTGCTGGCAGCCGGCTGCGGCCTGGTCCTGGCGGCCTTCCTCGGCACGCCCCTGACGCTCGCCGTCGCGCTGCTGGCCGCGAGCGCCCTGCTCGCACGACTCGTCGAGCGCGGGCCCTGGCTGCTCGGACTCACCGCCGGGTGCCTTGTCGGATCCGCACTCGGGCTCGTCCTGGATCTCGTGCTCGCCGCCGCCTGCGTCGCGGCCGTCGTCCTGCTGGCGCGGAAGGCGGCGCCCACCGCCGCCGTGCTGCTCATCGCAGCCGTCGTCCTCGGCTGGCCGGCAGCGCAACGTGCGACCGCAGCCGACAAGCACGTGGACGTCGAGGCCAGGAAGGGCTTCGTGAGCACGGGCCTGAAGGTCACCGCCGGTGAGGTCATCCACGTCAAGGCGACAGGTCGCGTGACCTTCCTCAAGGGGGTCGTGGCCGACCCCAACGGCTACCCCGCCCGGTACTCCGGCTGCGGCGGCCCCGGCATGTGCGGCACGCTCGTGGGTCGCATCGACGAGACCGGCGCCCCCTTCCTGCTGGGAGGCGCAGGGGTCGTCGCTGCTCCGGCGGCCGGTGAGCTGCAGCTGTCGGTCAACGACTACGACACCACCGACAACAGCGGCCGCTTCTCCGTGAAGGTCTGGACCACCGCGCCCGGCACGGCCCCCACCGTCCGGCTCCGGCCCGCGGGCGTCGTGGCCGTGCCCACCGGGAGCGAGGGCGCGTTCCGGACTGCCCTGCTCGCGGCAGTGTGCGCCGGACTCGGCGCCGTCGCCGGCCAGCTCCTGGGAAGGCGTCCGTCGAGGCCGGAGGAGGAGGCGTCCGAGGCGCTGGGCTCGTGACGTCCTTCGTGTGCAGCGTGACTCAGGGCCAGCCACGAGGACGCAAGCAGCGCGACACGGTGCCGGCGGCGTGAGCCTTCGGGACCTGTGACGGCTTCCTCAGCTGACCACGTCGACGACGACAGGACGGAACAGCATCGTCACCGTCGATCACTGGTACGTCGTCGTCGAGTCGCGTGCAGGACGAGCACGAGCCCCGGCAGGATGCCGGCGACGGCGAAGGGCCAGGCAGGATCCTTGCGGGGAGCGGGCGCCGCCACCAGCAGGGCCGGTAGCGCGCTGTCCGGGCTCGACGCCGGGTCCGTGTGGGTCGGGCTCACGGTGCGGATGATGTGAGGGGGCGTCAGCCGGGAGGTGACGCTGGTGATGGCGGAGCCTGCAGCCTGGGTCCGTGGGGCCGCCTGCGTCGGGACGATGGCCAGCGCCTCAGCGACGGGCCGTTCGACGTTTCCGAGGATCCGGTCATGCGGGCCTGCCGTGAGGGCAACCACGGCAGTGCCCCTTCTCATCACTGCGAGGTCGCTGGGGCGATTCACCACCTGCCCCCTCAGCACGAACGTCGTCGACCCGCCCCCGTCGAGGTTGATGGCTTCGACCGCGCCCAGTCGGAGCATCAGCTCCGCGGCCTCCGACAGGCTGGCTCCGACGCTGTGTCCGGGTTGCCTTCCATCGATGGTGACAAGCAGGACGTCCCCAGACCTTGTGCGTCCGACGACTGTCCTTGGATGTCGTCCGGCGGAGAACGTCGAGGTCACCGTGGGCCGGACGAGCTTGCCCTCGTGGACGAGGACAGGCCCACCGCCCCAGGCCTGCACCGCTGTGGAGTCCATGCGCAGCAAGGCTCGCTTGTTCTCAGCCTGTGCTCTCGTCCAGGCTGTCCGGAGCAGACGCCCGGCCTTCCCTCGCGCGACGATCACGGCACCGTCTCGAGGGATCACCGCATCGCCCGACGTCGTCAGGCGGAGCATCGTCAGCGCCGTCGTCGTCCCGAGGTGAAGCGGTCCCGCCGGCGTGTCGATGCGCACGCTGAGCTCCACGGCGGATCGAGGACTCAGGGTTGAATCCCCGAAGGCCGGTGTGAGCAGGGACGATCCGTCCTTTGTCGGTTGTCGGTTGACGGAGTCGATGGGGAATCGCTGAAGGTCCCCCGTGACAAGGGCGACATCGAGCCGCAACGGGGCGATGGAGAGGGCTCCGTGGCTGTCGATGAGCAGCTGTGGCGACCGGTTGGCTGATCGCAACGGCTTCCCGTCGACCACGAGCGCCCCCTGGGGAACTCCGGCCTTGTCGAAGAAGTCAGCGTTTGTGGCGACCAGGCAGTGCACGCGCGCGCACATGGCACTGGGCCGCTCCACAGACGGCGTGCTCGACAACGCGTCCTGTGCGAGCACCGGCTGCAGGGCCAGCCCGTGCCCTGGGGTCAGCCGAGCGACGTTGACCCGGTTCGGGCCCTTCGTCTCCAACGACTGGTAGCTCAGCCCCGGGCTGACGACGGTCTGGCTGAGGACGCGGAAGCCGCCAGGGGTGGGAGCGGTGACGGTCTCGGCATCCACGGGGGCTGCGAGGCACACCGCCATGCTGGTGGCCAAGGCGACACCGACGTGCGGCAGACGACTCAACGCGAACCCACCCGTCACGTCGCCGCTCACCTCTCGTCTGCTCTCCTCCGTAGTGTCGGCGGGGTACGTGGCAGCAATCACACGAACGCATGACAGATCTGTGTCACCTCCACTCAACCGGCCCGTGACCGAGCGCGGCAGTCGATGGGCATCGGGAACTCTTCGGTGGCCGCCCTGCCGGCCGGCAGCAGCTCATTCGACGGCGTCACCGTCGCGAGTGGAAGGGCAGGCCGGGGCCAAGGCAAGCTGGCGCTCCCCACCTGAGCGAGGCCGCCGTCGCATGGCCGGCTGCGTCTCGGACGCAACTGCAACAGGCAGGGCCGCCGGGCCGAAGGCGGCGCACGCAGACACGCTCAGCGCCGGCGAGAGTGCCCTCAGGCTGTTGCAGTTGCGTCAGCATCCGGTGGCTGGCAGGCCCCGGCGGGGCGGGGCCGGAGTTCCTGACACCAGGCTGAAGGGATCCGGCCGGACTGCAGCCGGCAACCACTACAGCGGGCTATTGCCCGCCAAGGCCGTCAGGTCCAGCGTGAGCGCGAGCCGCGCGCTGCGCGTCTCGCCTCGGAGCCCATCATCCTGGTGGACCCCGCCGATTCTGTCCCGGGGGTCGAGCATGTTTCGAGCCGTACGTCGCCTGTCCACCACCGCCATCGCCGCCGCAGCCCTGGTCGGGCTCATGGCCAGCCAGGCCGATGCCCACGAGTGCTTCAACGTGAGTCGGGCGCCCCAGGCCGATGCCCAGATCGCCGCGCACTCGCATGGCTGGTTCGACATCCAGACCTGGCAGCTGCTGTCCATCTTCGACGGCCAGTGCGACCCGTCCCAGGGCCCCTGCGGGCCTGTCATCCCTGGCACCGAGGCCCTGTCGAGCGTCGACTTCGAAACCCTCATCGGGGTGATCCTCGGCTTCGCCCCGCCTGCGGCGCTGGGTAGTCAAGAGGCGATCGACGCGTGGGGGGTCCTCGAGTCCTTCAACAAGCAGGTGGCCGACGCGGCAGCGCTGCTCGGGGTGCCCACCCACTACCTGACGTTGAGCAATGCGTCAGCTGCGGGCGGCGCGCCAGGCAAGGTCGTGACCAACGGCAAGGGCATCGATCACTTCCCTGACGTGTACGGCGCTGAGCTCATGAACGCGCTGTTCACCGTCTTCTGCGCAGACTTCCCAGACAACGCCGCGTGCGCCTGACCTCCACCCGGAGTGTCCGCGCGGGGCGGACGACGTCGAGGAGCGCAGCGCTCATCGCCGCGCCGGCAGGGCCGGCGCGCTTGGAACGTGCTGTTCAGCTGTCGGGGCGGACTACCAGTCGGCCACCAGCGGCTCCTCGGCCCAGCCGTGCTGGTTGAGCCAGCGTCCGCTCCGCAGCGGGACGGTCTTGCCGCGGTGGATCGCGTCGTGCAGCCGGTCGCAGGCCCAGATCGTCTCCCCGATGCTCGTTTTCCCGAACTTCGCCCACGAGCGGACGTGGTGCGGGACCAACGAGGTGAGGGGGTCGTGCGGACTGCAGCAGCGGAGTCCGCTGCAGACCCGGCCCTGCTGGACCTTGCTCGCCTTCCTCTCTGTCGCGGTGAGCGTGCGCTGCTCGTGGGTGATGCCGAGAGGGATCAGGCCTCGGCTGAGGACGAGGGCGGTGACGGAGACATCGCACCACCACTTCCGGATCAGGCTCCGTGGGAGTCGACGTCCGCTCCCACCCACCGCCGGCAGCGCACCCGGCAGGCCCTCGACGTTTTCGCGAGAAACGGTGACGGTGACGCTGACCGGTGCCTTGTCGTGCGTCCCCGCAAGCCCGGCGGCGAGGTACTGCTGGAGCACGAGCTTGAGAGCGTCGTGCAACCGCTGACCTCTCGTCCGCGGGAACCGGACGTCCTCGTCGTTCTCGAGATCGTTCTCTCGAAGAACGCGCTTGGCCTCCGTGTCCTCGGGGTTCTCCGGGTCTCTTCGGGCTGCCGCCCCGATCACCGCGTCGGCGAGCTCCATGAGCTCGTCGTCCGCGTCGATCGAGATCCGGCCGCCGCCGTAGGCCCGGTAGTCGTCGATCCGCAGGCTGCGGGTCGCGTGGCCCTTGTCGGCTCGCTGCTCCAGCAGGTTCGGCAGAACCGCGTCGACCTGCTCGTCCAGCGCCCGCTTCAGCAGGTTCAGCGGGATCCAGCGGCCCATCAGGGCGAACGCCCTCTCCAGCTTCCCCAGCTCGCCGTCCCCGCCGGCGTTGATCTCCTCCACCATTGCGAGCAGCTCGACCAGCAGCGGGTCGTCGTCCTCGAGACCCATCCGTGCTGCCGAGATCAGCGGCACGACGTTCCCGACGACGGCGGTGACGACGTCTGTGCCCGGCAGCCCGTCGATGAGGCCGTTCGCCCTGTCGACGTGGTGCTTGACCTGGTCCAGCGCCCGACCGACCAGACCGGCGGCCTCGATGCCGAGTGCCCGCTCCCGGACCAGTCGTCGCACGTGGACGTAGGGACGGAGCTTGTCCGACAGCGCGATGTCCGACCGGGGCGCGTCCTCGAACCGGCGACGGACCCAGCTCGTCAGGCTCGGCTGGTTGTCGAGAGTGGCGAGCCGTCGGGTGTGGGCGTCGGTCATCCGGGCCAGCCGGGCGATCCGCAGGGTCACCTCGATCCGCATCAGCGCATCGAGGTCGACCAGTGCCTGCTCCGGCGAGAGCAACGTGGGATCGGTCGCCTCCAGACGCATGACCGCCGCCTGGAAGGACGCCACCTCTGGCGTCGGGTCCGGCTTTCGCTCTTCAGTTGTCGTGACGCCCGGGACAGCCCATCTGATCGGTGGCCCGGCGTCGTAGGCCTCGATCTCGGCTAGTCGCTCCCTCGTCTCCAGGTCCAGGAGGGGTTCGCACCGCGGGGGCGGTTCAGGTCCCGGGTCGATCCAGGACATCGGGCCGGCCTCCTCGGCCCATCGGACGTGCTGTGACGGTTCCTCGAGCAGGACGCTCAACGGCAGCTCCCTTCGCCATCTACTAGAACGTATGAGCGAAGGCTCATCATTCCGCCATAGCCCAGGAAATCTCGAGAATCTCTCGAAGTCCGCGTCGTACGACTTAACTCGACCGCGATCAAGGACCGCATCGGTCTTCGCGAAGCCCACTGCTCCGGGAAGGCCCTGGGTCGGCGCAGCGCCTCATGCCCGCAGGCCAGGCGAGCGTGACGTCAGACGACGCAGAACTCGTTGCCCTCGGGGTCCTGCAGGACGATCCAGCCGGAGCCCATCTCCTCGACCGTCCCCACGACCGTGGCGCCGAGAGTGAGGAGCTGGTCGACCTTGACCTGGCACTGGGCGAGCTTCTTCTCGACCGGGGTGCCGACGCCGTCGCTGGCGGGGATGTCGAGGTGCAGCCGGTTCTTGCCGGCCTTGGACTCGGGGACCTGCTGGAAGAAGATCCGCGGACCGACGCCGGCCGGGTCGACCACGGCACTCGCCTTGTTGAAGTCCTCTTCCGGCACGCCCCAGGACCGCAGGGCGTCCGGCCAGCTGTCGAAGCCCTCCGGCGGAGGCTGCACCACGTAGTCGAGGGCGGCGGCCCAGAACGTCGCCAGTGCGCCGGGGTCGGCGCAGTCGAAGGTGATCTGCGGCTTGATCGCCATCAGTCGACGACCTCGAGGTAGACCCGGCCTCCCGCCTCGGCGAACTCCGCGGACTTCTCCTTCATGCCGAGCTCGAGCGCCTCGACCTCACCGACCCCGTGCTCGGCGGCGTACTTCCGGACGTCCTGGCTGATCCGCATCGAGCAGAAGTGCGGGCCGCACATCGAGCAGAAGTGCGCGGTCTTGGC
>CAMLIA010000140.1 GCA_946479905.1 uncultured Frankiales bacterium
CACCGGCGTCGGCTGCGGAAGACGCGGATCGTGGTGATCGGGCAGCGTCGTGCGCGCCGGATGGAAGGCAGGCTCGGGTGCGTCGGCTCCGTGCGGTCACGTTCGTGGGGACGATGAGCGCGGCCGTGCTGGGGACAAGCTCGGCGTTCGCGAGCGCCACAGTCACCATCGACGGCGACTACTCGTTCGCGAACACGCGACCGGCGTTCCAGGGGTGCCCGTCGAGCGTCGGCGGTGACGAGTGCCGGGTCCTCGACCTGCAGGGGCTCGGGCTTGCCGACCTGGTGTACGTCTACGGACAGACCTTCGAACCGGCCGGACCCAGCTGCTTCGACGTGGATGGGACCTTCACCCTCACGCTGCGATCCGACGGCAGCACCATCTCGGGTCCGTCGACGGGTCGGTTCTGCCGGCCGGGGAGCTCGGGAGTGCAACGCGGGGGACCCTCGTTCGGCAACCCGCAGAACGAACACGACAGCATCGACCTCGCGGATGGCTCGGGCCAGTTTGCCGGGCTGCACGGCACCGTCGCCTACGCCGAGCGGAGCTCGGGTGCACACTTCGAAGGGACGCTGCAAGGCACGCTCTCCGACTAGGGCCGGGGGCACACGCAGTTCTCGTCTCGGGTGAGATGGCGAGCCACTGGTGCTCCTCTCTCGCGGGGACAGAACGACGACGTCAGGTTCTCGGGTGCCGACGAGGACGCCTCGTCACCGCAGCGTCGAGACTCGGCTCATGCCACTGCTGGACGCTGTCTCCTCCCTCGTCGGTGCCGAGCATGTGCTCTCCGACGCAGACCTCGTCGGTGGGTACGAGACCGACTGGTTGGGTCGTCGGGTCGGGGGATGCATGTTCGTGGTGCGTCCGGCGGACACCCAGGAGGTGGTCGACGTCGTGCGGGCGTGCCGAGCGGCAGGCGCCGCAGTCGTCCCGCAGGGCGGCAACACGGGGCTCGTCGGTGGCGGCACTCCCCAGGGCGGAGAGGTCGTGATCTCGACCCGGCGGCTGCTGAGCCCGGCGGTGGTCGACGTCGAAGCCGGTCAGGCGACGCTGTCCGCCGGTACGACGGTGGCGCAGGCCCAGGCGCTGCTCGCGGAGCACGGGCTCGAGCTCGGCGTCGACCTGGCGAGCCGCGACTCCGCCACGCTCGGCGGCATCGTGGCCACGAACGCAGGTGGCCTCCGGGTCCCGCGGTTCGGCCACGTCCGGCAGCAGCTCGTCGGGCTGGAGGCCGTCCTCCCTGACGGGACCCGCATCGAACGCCTGACCGGTCTGCTGAAGGACAACTCCGGTTACGACCTGTCCTCGCTGCTGTGCGGGAGTGAGGGCACGCTCGGCATCATCACGTCCGCCCGGTTGCGGGTCTGGCCGCGGGCACAGCAACGCGTCACGGCCGTGCTCGGGATGCCGGACCTGGGCGCGTGCGTCCGGGCCGTCCGTCGGATCCGGGACGTCCTGCCGCAGCTGGAGTGCCTGGAGGCGGTCTTCGCCGACGGCGTCGAGCGCGCAGTCGCACTGGGGGCACGGCGCGTGCTGCCCGGTCGGCCAGCGGTGGAGCTCCTGGTCGAGGCCTCTGATCGGACCTCCGGCGTCGAGTCGCTGCTCGACCAGGTCCTCGTGGCCCTCGAGGACGTGCCCGCGATCTGCGCCGCCGTGGCCACGGACGCACGCGGGCGCGAGGAGCTCTGGCAGCGACGCGAGCGGCAGCCCGAGCTGGTGGGACGCCTGGGGGGCACGCCCCTCAAGCTCGACACCGCTGTGCCGCTGGGAGCGCTTCCGTCGTACGAGCGCGACGTGCGCGACGCCGTTGCCACAACGGACCCTGGCGCCGAGCTCGTCCTCTACGGGCATGTCGGGGACGGCAGCCTGCACGTGAACGTCGCCGCCACCCCTGAGCGGGCGTCAGCGGTGCGCGACGCGGTCTTCGACGTCGTCCGTTCGCATCAGGGGTCGATCAGCGCCGAGCACGGGATCGGCCGGGACAAGCAGTCCCGGTTGGCCTGGGTGCGTACGCCGCATGAGATCGCAGCGATGCGCGCCGTGAAGCGAGCGCTCGACCCCTCGTGGCTGTTCAACCCTGGGGTCCTGCTGGCGTCGCCGGTCGGCGAGGCCTGACGGGCCCGAGGCCGAGCAATGAGGGCGTGACCGGTGTGCCCCCGGCCGACGCCGATGACCCGGAGCCCGGGACGGTGCCACGTACACGATTGTTGAACAGCAGCGTCGGAAACTCAGTTCTCTGCACATGGCTTGCAAGCCATACCTTCGCGGCATGGCTGATGGCATTGAAGAGCACTTCGCCAAGCACCTCGGAGGGCGGTCATGATCCTCGACGAGATCCAGCGGGCCGGGGAGGAGTGGGCCGGAACCCGGCAGGAGCTCACGCTCGTCATCGGCCTCACTCAAGAGGGGAAGCGCACGTTCTTCCCCTTCCGCTCGCCCGACGCGGAGTACGTACCGCTGCCCGACGAGCGGACGATCTACGAGATCGGCTCATTCTCGAAGGTCTACACGACCTCACTGCTCTCGGTGCTCGTGTCAAAGGGCATGCTCTCGCTCGAGGACACCCTGGGTCAGTTCTTCCCGTCGCTGGAGCTCCGGCCCGAGATCGCCGAGATCACGCTGTTCGATCTCGCGACCAACTCGTCGGGCCTGTCCGGGGACGGCATCGTCCTCGCGCGGCTCATCGCCGCCGCGGTCGCGACCGGGGACCCAAGCAAGTTCACCTACTACGCGGACTACACGAAGGCGCACCTGGACGAGGAGCTCCAGGTCGCCGAGCTCGTCCGTCCCCGCGGCAGCGGCTGGGAGTACTCCCGGACCGGGCACTCCGTGCTCGGCCACGCCCTCGAGGTCGCCTCGGGGGAAAGGTACGAGCCGCTGCTGAAGCGCCTCGTCTGCGAGCCACTCGGCCTCGTCGACACGACGTACACGCTGACGCCGGAGCAGGAAGCCCGGCTGGTCCACGGCTACTACGAAGACGGCACGCGCTCGCCCAACTGGTACTGGGACATCATGCTGCCGCAAGGCGGCATCCGGTCGACGATGGCCGACATGCTGACCTTCATCGAGTCCAACATGGCAGACGACGGCCCACTGAGCGCCGACCTACGGCGTGCCCAGGAGACGGAAGTCGTGTGGCCCGAGGCAGCGACGCCGCCCAAGGCGCCATACGGCAGCACCGCAGCGTTCACACAGGGGCTGGGCTGGTGGAACCTGGATCGCGGCCACGGGCCGGTCACTCAGCACGCGGGTGCGACGATGTCGTACCAATCGTTCGGCGCGTTCCACCGCAAGACCAAGACAGGACTCGTCGCCATGACCTCCAGCGCAGCGAACCTGGTGGACGCTGTGACGTTCCCGCAGCTCGCCCAGCGACTGATCGACTCTGCGGTCGAGGAAGCTCTGTAGGCCGAAACGATGATCTGGGTGTGTGGAGTGACGTCGACCTGCTGGTCGACCTGCCCGAAGACACCAGCCGGTTCGAGGTCCTGGCCTTGGAGGGCAGCCTCAAAGTCAAGGTCGACCTGTCAACCGTGACCGGCCTCAAGCCGCGCGTGCGAGCAGCGGCTCTCGCCGACGCGGTTGCCCTGTGAGTCGGCGTGCCGCCGAGAGGCTGCGAGTCTCGCCCCTCACTACTTCGACACCGCACACGGCCGAGTACGGACCGCCTTCACGTGGTGATCAGCGGGCCTCTCCAGTCCCAGCGGACACCTCCGGCGAGCCCCTGACCTGCAGGTTCTCGCCGGGTGATCTTGTGTTCGAGGGTGGACACGGCGCTAAGCCCCACTGCTCGCTGAACCGGGGTCCTGCAGGCTCAAGCGGCGTCCTGGTGGTCGCATGCCCGCCGCTCCTCAAGGCCGGGCAGCAGAGCCGGATGGATGTGCCGTCGGCCCTGCGGCCCGTGGACTAGCCGGAGCCGGCGGCAGACGCTTTCCGGGAGCCTGCGCCGGGACGTACTCTGCGCACACGCACATCAGTTGGGGGCCTGGGGGCGGCATGACATTCGACATGACGGTGGGCTACAACAGCACCGAGGCGGAGGCGATCGCCGAGATCGAGGCCCGTGGCTGGCATGCGCTGACCCTGACGGCCCCGCCCGAGGACGGCGACTGGCACTGGCACGACTTCGACTCCCTCATCTTCGTCCTCGAAGGCCAGGCCCGCGTCGAGTTCATGGACGGCTCGCCCGCCCTCGAAGGCAGCGCGGGAGCACGCATCAGCGCGCCACGGGAGGTCGTCCACCGGGAGATCACCGGCGGTTATCGAGCCGTCTTCGGCCTCAGCGTCGACCCCATGACGCTGACCGAGGCGAACAAGCCACTACCGGTCTCCGTCTGACGGCCGCCGACCGTCGTCGACGACCAGAGTGTCCGAGGGGGGACTTGAACCCCCATGCCCTTTTGGGGCACTAGCACCTCAAGCTAGCGCGTCTGCCAATTCCGCCACCCGGACAAGGGTGTTGCCCGGTTGCCCGGACAGCGCTGAAGACTATAGCGGGGGCCGGGGCTAGCGTGCTCGGCATGAGCACCGCCGAGGACGAAGCCGTCGGGATCCTGCAGGACCTGATCCGGTGCGAGAGCGTCAACGACGGGACCGGCCGCGGCAAGGGGGAGCGGCAGGCGGCTGAGTACGTCGCCGGGAAGCTCGAGGAGGTCGGGCTGCACGCGGAGATCTTCGAGTCCGCGCCGAACCGGGCGAGCGTCGTCGCGCGGATGGAGGGCACCGACAGCAGCCGGGACGCGCTGCTGCTCCACCACCACCTCGACGTCGTGCCGGCCGAGCCCAAGGAGTGGACCTACGACCCGTTCGCCGGCGAGCTGGCGCAGGGCTGCGTGTGGGGCCGCGGGGCCGTGGACATGCTCGACATGAACGCCATGACCCTGGCGGTCGTGCGGGACCGGATGCGCACCGGCCGCAAGCCGCCGCGCGACGTCGTCCTCACCTTCATGGCCGACGAGGAGGCCGGCGGGGTCTTCGGGGCGCACTGGCTGGTCGACAAGAAGCCCCAGCTGTTCGACGGGGTGACCGAGGCCATCGGCGAGGTCGGCGGCTTCAGCCTGACCGTCAACGACGACCTGCGGCTCTACCTCATCGAGACCGCGCAGAAGGGCATCGCCTGGATGCGCCTGACCGCGCAGGGCACCGCGGGCCACGGCAGCATGATCAACGACGACAACGCGGTGACCCAGCTGTGCGAGGCGGTCGCCCGGCTGGGACGCCACGAGTTCCCGATCCACGTCACCAAGACCGTACGAGCCTTCCTGGACTGCGTCAGCGAGGCGTTCGGCATCGAGCTCGACCCGGACGACATGGAGGCGACCGTCGCCAAGCTCGGCCCGCTGGCGCGGATCATCGGCGCGACCCTGCGCAACACGGCGAACCCGACGATGCTGGACGGGGGCTACAAGCACAACGTCATCCCGCAGTACGCCCACGCCAACGTCGACGGCCGGTTCCTGCCGGGCTTCGAGGAGGAGTACGAGCGAGAGCTCGACGCCGTGCTCGGCCCCGGGATCGTCCGGGAGTACGTCCACCACGACATCGCGGTGGAGACCGACTTCGAGGGGGCCCTCGTCGACGCGATGGCGGCCTCGTTGAAGGCCGAGGACCCCGGTGCCCGCGCCGTGCCGTACACCTTGTCCGGCGGGACCGACGCGAAGAGCTTCAGCCTGCTCGGGATCCGCTGCTTCGGGTTCGCGCCGCTGCGGCTGCCGGCGGACCTGGACTTCGCCGCCATGTTCCACGGCGTCGACGAGCGGGTGCCGGTGGAGTCGCTCCAGTTCGGCGTCCGGGTGCTCGACCGCTTCCTCGACGCCAGCTGACTGAGGGCACCCGCCTCGATCCGTGCCGCTCTGCGCGGCCTTCCTCCGCGGGGAACCGGCACACATCGCGCCAAGGCCTGATGCGTGTCGCTCCACGCGGCGGTCCTACGCGGGGGAGCGGCACACATCCCTGCGAGCCGTCAGGTCGTCAGGGGCGGGAGGGGCTCAGCGCGAAGGCGGCGTCGCAAGGTGACCTTGCGGACGCCGCCCTCGAAGATCGCGTGGCGGAGCAGCTCCCAGTCGCCGTACTCGGCGTGGATGCCGAGCACGTCCCTGGCGTGCCGGCTGCTCACCCCCCTCGGGAGGGTGATCGTGCGGTGCTCGTAGTCAACTGCCATCGACGACGACCTTAGGCCTCGATGTCCTCGGAGGACCAGCGTGGCATGACCTCGGGATATCCGCACGGGGGCGCGCTCACGTCGTCGAGCGCGCGCCGCACCGGCTCCGGGAGCACCAGCGACTCGGTGGCCAGCGAGGCCTGCAGCTGGGCGCTCGTGCGAGCCCCGACGATCGGGGCGGTGACCCCGGGTCGGTCGCGGACCCAGGCCAGCGCGACGGCGACGGGGGAGACGCCGAGACCGTCGGCGGCCGTGAGCACCGCGTCGACGACCGAGCCGGCCGCCTCGGTGAGGAACGGCTGCATCCACGCCTGGAAGTGCCGCGACGCGCCCCGGCTGTCGCCCGGCACGCCGTTGCGGTACTTGCCGGTCAGCACGCCCCGACCGAGCGGGGACCACGGCAGCAGCCCCACGCCCTGCGCCATCGCCCCGGGCACGACCTCGCGCTCGACGCCGCGCTGCAGCAGGGAGTACTCCACCTGGTTGCTGACGATCTGCGCCCGGCCGGGGACCGCCTTCTGCCACGCGGTGACCGCGCCCTGCTGCCAGCCGCTGTAGTTCGACACCCCCGCGTACCGCACCCGCCCCGAGGACACGGCGGTGTCCAGGGCCGACATCGCCTCCTCCCAGGGAGTGACGACGTCCCACGCGTGCAGCTGCCAGAGGTCGATCCAGTCGGTCTGCAACCGCTTCAACGACGCGTCGAGCGCCGTGAGCAGGTGACCTCGGGAGGTCCCTCGACCCATCGGCCCCGGGCCCATCACACCGTGCGCCTTGGTCGCCAGCACGATCTCCTCGCGCGGCACGACGTCCTTGAGCAGCCGCCCGACGACCCGCTCGCTCTCGCCGTCGACGTACACGTTCGCAGTGTCGAGCAGGGTGCCGCCGGCCTCCCGGAAGGCGATCAGCTGGGCGGCGGCGTCGTCCTCGTCGGTGTCCCGTCCCCACGTCATGGTCCCGAGGCCGAGGCGGCTGACGACGAGGCCGCTGCGGCCCAGGTGACGCTGCTTCACCCGCCGGACGCTACCGTCCGACCGACGCGGACCTTGGGAGGCAGACGGTGAAGCTCGGGCTCAACATGGGCTACTGGGGCATGGGCAACGACGCGGCCAACCTCGAGCTGGCCAAGGAGGGCGACGTCCTCGGCTACAGCGTCGCCTGGGTCGCCGAGGCGTACGGCTCCGACGCGGCGACGATCCTGTCCTGGGTCGCCGCCCAGACGTCCCGGATCGACATCGGCTCCGCGATCTTCCAGATCCCCGGCCGGACCCCCGCCAACTGCGCGATGACCGCAGCGACGCTCGACAGCCTCTCGGGCGGCCGGTTCCGGCTCGGCCTCGGCGTCAGCGGGCCGCAGGTCAGCGAGGGCTGGCACGGCGTGCGCTTCGACAAGCCGCTGGAGCGGACCCGCGAGTACGTCGACATCGTCAACATGGCGCTGCGCCGCGAGCGGGTGAAGTACGCCGGCAAGCACTACGTCCTCCCGCTCCCCGACGGGCCGGGCAAGGCCCTGCAGCTGACCGTCCACCCGGTCCGCGACCACATCCCGACCTACCTCGCCGCTGTCGGCCCGAAGAACCTCGAGCTCACCGGCGAGCTGTTCGACGGCTGGCTGGCCATCTTCTTCAGCCCCGAGCACGCGAAGGAGTCGCTCGCCCACATCGAGACCGGCCGGGCGAAGGTCGGCAAGACGATGGAGGGCTTCGACGTCGTGCCGTCGATGCCGATCATCGTCGGCGACGACCAGCACGCCTGCGCCGACACCATCCGGTGGTACGCCGCGCTCTACATCGGCGGGATGGGGTCCCGCGAGAAGAACTTCTACAACCAGCTCGCCGTGCGGATGGGGTACGAGGACGCCGCCAAGGAGGTCCAGGACCTCTACCTCGACAAGAAGTACGACGAGGCGGCCGCCGCCGTGCCCTTCGAGTTCCTGGAGCAGACCGCGCTGCTCGGCACCAAGGAGCAGATCGCCGAGAAGATGCAGCGGCTCGCCGCGGCCGGTGTGACAACGCTGACCATCACCCCGGGCGGGAACGGCATCGACGAGCAGAAGGCCACCCTGCGGACGGCCGTCGAGGCCCTCGAGCTCTCGGGAGTCGGCAGCTGAAGCACTGGCACGCAGGCGTTCTCGGCCTGGTGCAAGGTGTCGCGGAGGTCGTCCCGGTCTCCTCGTCCGCGCAGCTGCACCTGCTGCCCTGGCTGTGGGGCTGGCCGGCCGCCGACGACCGCACGACCTTCGCCGCGGGCCTGCACGCCGGCTCCTCGCTCGGGATCGCGCTCGCCCTGCGTCCCTCGCCGGCCGAGGTCCTGCGCGTGCTGCCCGCCAGCCTCCCCGCGGCGGTGATCGGTCTCGCCGCGCAGGACGCGGTGGAGCGCAGGCTCGGCCGGCCGGGCCCGACAGCCGTGCTGCTGGCGGCCGTGGGCGTGGCCCTGGCGCGGGTCGACCGGGTGCCCGGCACCCGGGCCGCCGGGACCGTCGACATCGCCCTCGCGGGAGCGGCACAGGTCGCCGCGCTCGTGCCGGGCGTCTCCCGCTCCGGCGCGACCCTGCTGGCGCTCCGTTCCCGGCGGGTGCGGCGGGAGGACGCGCTCCGCACCTCGCTGGTGATGTCGCTGCCGGTGACCGCAGGGGCCGCGGCCCTCACGGCGGTCCGCTCACGTCGTACCCCTGCCCTGGTCCCGACCCTGCTGGCGGGCGGCGCGTCCTACGTCACGGCCCGGCGGGTGGTGGGATCGTCCACGCTGTACACAGGATCGGCCGCCTACCGTCTTGCCCTCGCGGCGGCCGTCGCCGTGCGTCTGCGTCAGGAGAAGCCGTGAACGTCGCCCAGGCCGTGATCCTCGGGGTCGTGGAGGGGCTCACCGAGTTCCTGCCGGTGTCGAGCACGGGCCACCTGCTCATCGCCGAGCACCTGCTGGGCCTGCCGATGAAGACGCAGCAGGAGAAGGACTCGCTGATCGGCTTCACCGCCGTCATCCAGACCGGCGCCATCCTCGCGGCGCTGCTGTTCTTCCTGCGCGAGATCGTCACCGTCATCCGTGACTTCGCCGGGGGAGTGGTGTCGGCGTCGAAGCGCGGCACGCAGCAGTTCCGCTACGCGCTGGCGGTCGGGATCGGCTGCCTGCCGATCATCGTCGTGGGCTTCGCGGGCAAGGACGTCATCAAGAGCGTCGACGAGCACCTCGTCGCCGTCGCCATCGGCCTGATCGCGTTCTCCGCCGTCTTCGTGTGGGCCGAGCGGGCAGCGACGCAGTCCCGCGGCAAGGAGTCGCTCACCCCGCTCGACGGGCTGCTCATCGGGCTGGCCCAGTGCGTCGCGCTGGTCCCCGGCGTCTCCCGGTCCGGCGCCACCATCTCGGGCGGCCTGCTGCGCGGGGTGGACCGCGTCACGGCGACCAGGTTCTCCTTCCTGCTCGGCATCCCCGCCCTGTTCGGCGCCGGCGTCCTGGGGCTCAAGGACGCGACGAACAACACGACGGGTACGACGGCGACGGCGATCGCGACCGCGGTGTCGTTCGTCGTGGGCTACGCCTCGATCGCCTTCCTGCTGCGGTTCGTGGCGTCGCACCGGATCACGGCGTTCGTGCCCTACCGGCTGCTCGTGGGTGTCGGCGTGCTGATCGGTGTCGCGGTCTCCTGAGTGCCAGACTCCGCGCGTGACCACTGAGCTGACCTGTCGCGCGACGAACGGCACCTCGTGCCGCGCGCACACGCGTGCCTACCTCGACGGGGAGCTGGTGGCCGAGGGCTTCGACGTCGAGCACGTCAGCGAGCACCTCGACGCGGGCAACGTCGTCTGGCTCGACCTCGAGCGCCCGACGATCGAGGACCTCCGCGTGATCACCGAGGAGCTCTCGCTGCACATCCTCGCCGTGGAGGACGCGGTCGCCGAGCACCAGCGGCCGAAGCTCGACACCTACGAGGAGCACCTGTTCCTGTCGGCCCTGGTGGCCCGCCTCGACGAGCACGCCGTCCTCACGCTGCACGAGATCGACGCGTTCGTCACCGACAACGCCCTGGTGACGGTGCGCAAGAGCGACAGCATCGGCGTCGAGCAGCTCGTCGAGCGGTGGGACGCGACCCGCAAGAACGCCGCCTCCGGCGTCTCGTTCCTGCTGCACGGGCTGCTCGACCTCATCGTCGACGGGCACTTCACGACCGTTCAGGAGCTCGACGAGCAGCTCGACGCGCTGGAGGACGTGCTCTTCGACGAGCAGCCCCGGTCGCGCGAGCTGCAGCGCCGCTCCTTCGAGGTCCGCAAGTCGCTGGTGCTGCTGCGCAGGGCGGTGCTCCCGATGCGCGAGGTCGTGAACTCCTTGCTGCGCAGGGATCTCGGCGTGGTGGACGACCGGATGCAGCCCTACTACCAGGACGTCTACGACCACGTGCTGCGCGCGACGGAGTGGACGGAGTCGCTGCGGGACCTGGTCTCCACGATCCTGGAGACCAACCTGACCCTGCAGGGGAACCGGCTCAACGAGGTGATGCGCACCCTCACGTCCTGGGCCGCGCTGCTGGCCGTCACGACGGCCGTCACCGGCTTCTACGGCCAGAACGTGCCCTATCCCGGCTTCGGCAAGGAGTGGGGGTTCGTGCTGTCGGTGGTCGTCCTGCTGGGGCTGACCGGCGGGCTGTACCTCTTCCTGAAGAAGCGCGGCTGGTTGTGAGCAGGGGCGAGTCGCGCTGGCCGGCGGCCACGGCCGTCCTGGGCGCCCTCGCCGCGCAGCTGCTGCTGTCGCCCGACCTGCTCCCCGGCCCTGCCTGGCTGCTGCCGGGGGTGGAGGGGCTGCTGCTCGCCGGCCTCGTCGCGGCCGACCCCAACCGGCTGACCGCGGAGTCGCGGGACCTGCGACTGCCCTCTCTCGGTCTGCTCGTGCTCATCGCCGTCGCCAACGCCTGGGCGCTGGTGCGGCTCATCGACCTGCTGGTCAACGGCGGCGGCAACGGCAGGGCCGTGCTGGGCGCCGCCGCGGGCGTGTGGCTCACGAACGTCGTCGTGTTCGCCCTCGCCTACTGGGAGACCGACCGCGGCGGGCCGCTCGGCCGGGCCGGAGCGCGCGCCGCCCCGGCGTACCCCGACCTCTGGTTCCCCCAGGACGGCGACGCCCGAGACGCGACCCCGCCGGGCTGGCACCCGGCGTTCGTCGACTACCTGTTCGTGTCGGTGACCGCCTCGACCGCGTTCAGCCCGACCGACACCATGCCGCTGACCTCCCGGGCGAAGCTGCTGATGGGCGGCCAGGGGCTGGTCTCGCTGGTCACCATCGGCCTCGTCGCCGCCCGCGCCGTCAACATCCTCGCGTGACCGGCGGTTAGGGTCACGGGATGACGACCGTGGTGCTGGTACGACACGGGCTCACGCACCTGACCGGGCCGGTGCTCGCCGGCTGGACACCGGGCCTGCACCTCGACGAGCGGGGTCAGCAGCAGGCCGCTGCCGTCGCGGAGCGGCTGCGCCCCGTGACCTTCGACGCCCTCGTCAGCAGCCCGCTGGACCGGTGCCTGGACACCACCGCCGCGATCGCCGAGGGCCGGGCGCTGGAGATCACGCAGGACGAGCGGATCGGCGAGTGCCGCTACGGCGACTGGACGGGCAAACCGCTCAAGGAGCTCGCGAAGGACCCGCTGTGGAAGGTGGTGCAGCAGCACCCCAGCGCCGCCG
>CAMLIA010000141.1 GCA_946479905.1 uncultured Frankiales bacterium
CGGCGAGCCTGGCGGGTGGGGCGGGTCCGGACACACCTCTAGTATGCTCGAACCCCGGAGCGAAAACACGTTCGAATCAGTACAAGGCTCGTGCGCTGATGTTGTAGGTATCCGGCATTCTCAGATGCCTACCGAGATGGTAGAATGCATGAAGACGAACCAGCGCACGCTCACCGACCGCGCGTGCGGCAGGCTGTCCCGATGACCTCCTGGGCCTCGACGGTCTCGACGCGCGACCGGATCCTGCTCGGCGGAGCGGTGGCGATCACCGCCGCCGCCGGTGGCGTGAAGGGCGTCGGCGGGCTGACCGCCTTCGTCGTCGCGGCGATCGCGCTGGCACTGCTGGCCACGTGCGTCGGCAGAGCGGTCGAGCACCTCGGCGAGCGGGTGTCGCCCGCGCTGACCGGCGTGCTGCAGTCCGCGCTCGGGAACCTGCCGGAGCTGCTCATCCTCGTCTTCGCCCTGCACAAGGGGCTGGTGTCCGTCGTGCAGGCGACCATCGTGGGATCGATCCTCGCCAACGTGGCCCTGGTGCTGGGCGTGGCCTTCATCGCCGGCGGCCTCAAGAACGGCATCCAGACGTTCCCCGGTGCCGCAGCACGCGACATCGGGCTCACGCTCATGCTCGCCGTGGCCGCCCTCGCCGTACCCAGCCTGACGTCGGCCCTCCACAGCCCCGCCGCCGGCCACGAACGGGCACTCTCGGTGATCGTCTCGATCGTGCTGCTGCTCGCCTTCGTGCTGCTGCTCGTCTACACCCTGGGTCAGCCGACGACTGCCGCCGCTCCCGAAGAGCACACCGCCGAGGGGTGGCCGCTCTGGCTGGCCATCACCGTGCTGGCGGGGACGGGTCTGCTCGCCGCGCTCGCCTCGGACTGGTTCGTCGGCGCGCTGGAGCCCGCGGTCGAGACGCTGGGGATCAGCGACGCCTTCGCCGGCCTCGTCATCGTCGCCATCGCGGGGAACGCCGTCGAGAACGTCGTCGGCATCCAGCTGGCGCTGAAGAACAAGTCGGAGGCCGCCCTGCAGGTCGTCCTGCAGTCGCCCATCCAGATCGCAATGGTCGTGGCGCCCGTGGTGCTGCTGCTGGCGCCGGCGCTGGGCGCGGCGTCGTTCACCCTCGTGCTGCCGCCGCTGCTGCTCGTCGCTCTCCTGCTGTCCGCGCTGATCGCGGTGCTCGTCACCTTCGACGGCGAGTCCACCTGGTACGAGGGGGTCGTGCTGATCGGGCTCTACGTGCTGCTCGCCGCTTCCTTCTGGTGGGGCTAGGGAAGCTCGAGGTCGACAACGACCGGGCAGTGGTCGGACGGGCCGGTGCCCTTGCGCGCGTCCCGGTCGATCCACGCATCGGTGACGGTGATGCCCTTGCTGGGCAGGACCAGGTCGATCCGCATGCCGAGGTTCTTGTGGAACATGCCGGCGCGGTAGTCGTAGTAGGTGAACGGCTTGTCGTACTTCATCGGCCTGGGGACCACGTCGGTCAGACCGAGGTCGAGGAGCGCCTGCAGCCGCGCCCGCTCGAGCGGCGTGACGTGCGTGGAGCCCTCGAACGCGTTGATGTCCCAGACGTCGTCGTCGGTGGGCGCGATGTTGAAGTCACCGGTGACGACGAGCGGCTGCGGCTCGCCGGCGACGACGTCCCGGAACCGGTCGAGCCACTCGAGCTTGTAGGGGAAGTGGGCGCTGTCGAGCGACCGGCCGTTCGGGACGTACAGCGACCAGACCCGCAGCCCACCGCAGGTCGCGCCGACTGCCCGGGCCTCGACCTTCGGCACGCTGAGCAGCACCTCGTCCTCGTCCGGGGCGAAGCCGGGCTGGTCGGCGAACCCCAGGGACACGTTCTCCAGGCCGACGCGGGACAGGATGGCCACGCCGTTCCAGCGCCCGTCGCCGTGGTGCGCCACCTCGTACCCCAGCGACTCCGCGTGGTCCGACGGGAACGACGCGGTCTTCGTCTCCTGCAGGCAGAGGACGTCGGGCTCGACCAGCTCGAGCCACTCGTTGAAGCGCGGCAGCCGGGCGGTGACCGAGTTGACGTTCCAGGTGGCGACTCTCACCGGCCCGCGTGCTCGAAGTCGATCGAGGCGTACGCCGAGAGCTTCGTCAGCCGGTGCTCGCTGATGATGCGGCGCACCGTCCCCGACTTCGAGCGCATCACCAGCGACTCGGTCGACGCACCGCCGCCCTTGTAGCGGACGCCGCGCACGAGCTCGCCGTCGGTGATGCCCGTCGCCACGAAGAACACGTTGTCGCTGCTGACGAGGTCGTCGGTGGACAGGATCGCGTCGAGGTCGAGGCCGGCGGCAGCAGCGTTCTCGAACTCGCTCTTCTTCTGGGGCCACAGCTTGCCCTGGATGACACCGCCGAGGCACTTCACCGCGCAGGCGGTGATGATGCCCTCAGGCGTGCCGCCGATGCCCAGCAGCAGGTCGACACCGGTGCCGTCCGTGCAGGCCATGACCGCTCCGGCGACGTCGCCGTCGGAGATGAACTTGATGCGGGCTCCCGCAGCACGAACCTCGTGCACCAGGTCCTCGTGGCGGGGGCGGTCCAGGATGCAGACCGTCACGTCCTCGACGGCCGCGCCCTTCGCCTTCGCGACCGCCTGGATGTTGTGCGCGACGGGTGCGGTGATGTCGACGACGTCGGCGGCCAGGTGCCCGGTGACGAGCTTCTCCATGTAGAAGACGGCGCTGGGGTCGTACATGGTGCCGCGCTCGGCGACGGCCATGACCGCGATCGCGTTGGGCATGCCCTTGGCCATCAGGGTCGTCCCGTCGATCGGGTCGACGGCGACGTCGCACTCGGGCCCCTCGCCGGAACCGACCTGCTCGCCGTTGAACAGCATCGGGGCCTCGTCCTTCTCGCCCTCCCCGATGACGACGACGCCCTTCATCCCGACCGTGCCGATCAGCTGGCGCATCGCGTCGACCGCGGCGCCGTCACCGCCGATCTTGTCGCCGCGCCCGACCCAGCGGCCGGCCGCCATCGCGGCGGCCTCGGTGACGCGGACCAGCTCGAGGGAGATGTTGCGGTCGGGGGCCTCGCGCGCCACCGACAGGGACTCAGGCACGTCCGGCTGCGTCATGCCCCAAACCTACGTGAGAGGCTCGGACCGTGACACGTCAGGACCTGGACCCTGCGGACCTGGAGCTGTCGGCATGAGCATCTCCACGCGCGCCCAGGGCACCCGGTCTGCGCTGCTGGCGGCGGCCCGCGGGGTCTTCGCCGAGTCCGGGTTCGCCGAGGCGTCGATCGCCGAGGTCGTGGCCCGGGCGGGAGCGTCGGTCGGTTCGCTGTACCACCACTTCGGCGGCAAGGCGGAGCTCTACCTGGCGTTGTTCGAGGAGTACCAGTCGGGCCAGGAGGCGCGGGCCGCCAACGCCGTCCGGGAGGCCAGGCTCGCCGGTGAGGGCGACCCGTTCGCGCTGTTCGTCGTCGGGTCCCGCTCCTACCTCGCGGGCTGCTGGGAGCAGCGCGACCTGGCGCGGATGTTCCTGGCCGGCGGGGGGCCGCCCGGCTTCGAGCTGCTGTCCCGGAAGCGCTACCGCGACTGGACCCGCCGCAACGCGCTGCTGCTCGGCGCCGAGTCGGAGTGGGGCGACGCGCTGGTGCTCGTCCTCACCACGGTCATCAGCGAGGCCGGCCATGAGATGGCAGTCTGCGACGACGAGGACTCGGCCCAGCGGCTGGCCGAGAACGTCCTGACCCTGGTGGAGAAGATCGGCAGATGAGGTTCTTCGAGGACGAGGCACCCCGCCCCACGCGGAGCGGGGCCGACTGGGAGCACCACCGGAAGGCGCGGGACCCGCACTCCGGACCCGCGCAGGACGAGGTCGGCGTGATGGCGATGTCGGGCTTCGTGCTGGCGCGCAGCGCCGACGTGGCGATCGCGCTCAGCGGCATCTCCGCCTTCTCGGACGGGCTCGTCTTCCACGTCGTGGTGCTGTTCGCCGACGAGCAGCGCCGCGAGACCCTCGACTGGTCGCTGCAGGAGTACAGCCGCAGCCCGGGCAGGTTCCGCCTCGGTGTGCAGCTCCCGGACGGCACCCGCGCCACCGCCGGCACCGGGGACGCCCCGCCCGTGATGGCGCGCGACGCCGAGGCTGTCCTCACCCAGCTGAGCAGCTCCGACCGGCCGCTGCGCTGGCAGGGCGACTACTGGCTGTGGCCGCTGCCGGAGGAGGGGTCCATGGTGCTCGGCTGCCGCTGGCCGGACCGGGCGATCGACGAGACGCTCGTGTCGGTGGAGACGTCGACGCTGCTGGCGGCCGCCGCGAGCAGCGGCCCCATCTGGCTCACCTGATGGCGGACGAGGGGGCGCACGCCGACCTGCTCGACCGGCGTGACGACTACCCGGTCCTGGCCCGCTCGACCTACCTCGCCTCGCACACCCTGGGCGCGATGCACCGTCGTACCCCCGACAGGCACGCGGAGTTCACCCGGCTCTGGGCGGAGCAGGGCGTCGTGGCGTGGGAGACGTGGGCGCCCGAGGTGCGCCGGGTCGCCGACGTGGTGGGCTCGCTGATCGGCGCTCCGCCGGGGACGACGGTGATGCGGCAGAACGTCGCCGACCTCCTCGGTGACGTCGTCAGCGCCCTCGACTGGCGCGGCCCGCGCAACCGCGTCGTCACGAGCGACCTCGAGTGGCCGGGGTCGTTGCACACGTGGTCGCAGATCGCCCGGTGGGGCGGGGAGGCCGTCGTCGTACCCGCCCAGGGGATCGAGCTCGACCTCGACGCGATGGTCGCCGCCATCGACGAGCGGACGCTCCTCGTCGAGTGCTCGCACGTGCTGTTCCGGACCTCCACGCTCAACGACGTCCGGCCGCTCGTCGAGCGGGCGCACGAGGTGGGCGCCCTGGCGGTCGTGGACGGGTACCAGGCGGCCGGCACGGTGCCGGTCGACGTCGTGGACCTCGGTGTCGACGTCTACCTCGGCGGGTCGGTGAAGTACCTCTCCGGCGGGCCCGGCAACGGCTGGATGTACGTGCGGCCCGGCCTCGACCTGGAGCCCGTGACGACCGGCTGGTTCGGTCAGCGGGCGCCGTTCGACTTCGACCCGGACAACCACTACGCCGAGGGCGTCGCGCGCTTCACCGGCGGTACGCCGGGGGTGCCGGCGCACTACGGCGCGGGCCCTGCGTACGAGGCCCTGGCCGAGATCGGTGTGCAGCGGGTCAGGGAGCGGTCGCAGTCGATGACGCAGCCGCTGCTGGAGGCGGCGCTGGAGCTCGGCTTCACCGTCCGCTCGCCGCACGACCCCGCACGGCGCGGCGGTCACGTCACGATCGACCCCGGTGACAGCGAGCGGGTCCACGACGCGCTGCACGCGCAGGGCTTCGTCGTCGACCACCGGCCCGGCGTCGGGATCCGGGTCTCCCCGCACTTCTACAACACCATGGACGAGGCGATGGGCTGCCTGGCCGCCATGCGGGCCGCGCGCTGATCCATGACAATGGAGGCGTGACCGTGACGGACGCCCCTCCCGCCGCACCGCCCGCGAAGCGGCGCGGCCGCGAGACCGCCCTGGACATGCTCCGGACGCTCGCCGTGGTCTTCGCCCTCGTGGTCCCGCTGTGGTTCTTCGGCCAGGCGTCCCCGAGCGACGAGAAGGCGATCCGCCCGGTCGACCCGACCGCGACCTACTCCGACTACCGCGCGGAGACCGGCGGGCCGGCGCCGGCGACGCCGGCGGGCTGGACCCCCAACGTGCAGGCCTACGAGGGCGAGATCGCGCGGGTGGGCTACGTGCGCGCCAAGCACTACATGGAGTGGGAGGGCTCGACCGGCACCGACTGGGTCTACGACGCGACCGGCAAGGGGTCGAAGACCGGCACCGTCGACGTCGGCGGCGTCGCCTGGCAGCAGTGGGAGGACAGCGCCGGCCACGTGTCGCTGGTCCGCTCGTTCGGGAGGGCCACCGCCCTGGTGGGCGGGGTCCGCGAGGAGGCGACCCTCGAGGAGCTCGAGTCGCTCGCGGCCACCTTCCGCTAGTCAGGCCTTGCGGTCGGCGAGCGCAGCGTCCATCCGCGCCTTGGCTCCGTCGAGCCACGCCTGGCAGACCTTGGCCAGCTCCTCGCCGCGCTCCCAGAGCGCGAGCGACTCCTCCAGCGTCGCGCCGCCCGCCTCGAGCCGGCGCACCACCTCAGCCAGCTCGTCGCGGGCCGCTTCGTAGGTCGGGCTGGCAGGATCGGTCACGTGGCCAGCCTAAGACGCGCAACTGCCCACGACGCCGAAGCGCTCGCCCGGCTGCGCGGGTTCATGCACCTGTCGATGGGCGACGAGCTGACCGACGAGTGGTACGCCGAGTGCGTCGCCGCCTTCCGCCGCCGGCTGGTGACGGAGGAGTTCCGCGCGTTCGTGGTCGAGGTGGACGGGTCGGTCGTGGCAGGCGGCGCCGGCTGGCTGGACGAGCACCTGCCGTCGCCGTACCTCCTCAGCGGCCTGCGCGGTCACATCGCCTCCATGAGCACCGACCCGGAACACCGGCGGCAGGGGTACGCCCGGGAGGTCTTCGCGGCGCTCATGGGCTGGTTCCACTCCCTCGGCATCGCCCGCGTCGACCTGCGCGCCACCGAGGAGGGCAAGGCCCTCTACGAGCAGTTCGGCTTCCAGGTCCTCGGGGGCGCGACGATGGCGTGGTTCGCCCCGGGCGGCCGCGCCGGCCTGCAGTGAAAGGGCTCAGCCGTTGGTGACGTGCAGCTCGCCCTTGGCCAGCCGGACGCGCAGCGCCTCACCGAGCACGACGTCGGAGGCGTCGCGCACGACGGATCCCGAGGAGGTCTGCACCACCGCGTAGCCGCGGTCGAGAGTCGCCTGCGGGCTCAGCGCCACGACCCGCGCCCGGGTGTGCAGCAGGTCCTGCTCCGCGCGTTCCAGGGTGCCGGCGGCGCAGCGCCGCGCCCGGTCGCGCATGGCCTCGACGTCGCGCCACCGGTCGGACACCAGGACGTGCGGCGCGGCGAGCACGGGGCGCGAGGCGAGCTGCCCGATCCGCTGCTGCTCCCGGTCCAGGGTGCCGGCGACGACGCGGCGGGCCCGGTCGCGCAGCATCGCGATCCGCTGGGCCTCCTCGCGCACGTCCGGGACGACCCGCTTGCCCGCATCGGTCGGGGTGGAGCAGCGGAGGTCGGCGACGAGGTCGAGCAGCGGAGAGTCCGGCTCGTGGCCGATGGCGCTCACCACGGGGGTGCGGCAGGCGCTGACCGCGCGCAGCAGGGCCTCGTCGCTGAACGGCAGCAGGTCCTCGACCGAGCCGCCACCGCGGGCGATGACGATCACGTCCACCTTGCCGTCCAGCCGCTGCACGGCGGCGATGCACTGCTCCACGGCGAGGTGCCCCTGAACAGCGACGTTCTCGATCTCGAACCGGACGGCCGGCCAGCGGCGGCGGGCGTTCTCCAGCACGTCCCGCTCGGCGGCCGACGCGCGTCCGGTGACCAGCCCGACGACGCCGGGCAGGAAGGGCAGCGGCCGCTTGCGGTCGGCCGCGAACAGGCCCTCCTGGCCGAGCAGCGCCTTGAGCCGCTCGATCCTGGCGAGCAGCTCACCGACGCCGACCGCGCGGATCTCGGTGGCGCTCAACGACAGCGTCCCGCGCGTCAGGTAGAAGTCGGGCTTCGCGTGCACGACGACCCGCTCGCCCTCGCGCAGGCCCTCCGCCACCGCGCGCGGGCAGGTGACGCTCAGCGACACGTCGGCGACGGGGTCGCGCAGGGTGAGGAACACCGTTGCGCCGCGGCCGCCGATCTGGGCGACCTGCCCCTCGACCCAGACCCGGCCGAGCCGGTTGATCCACTGGCCGATGTGCAGGGCGACCGTGCGCACCGGCATCGGCTGCTCGGGCGTGGTGCTCACCCGGGCAACCTAGCCGGGCTCAGGTGGTGCGGACCTTCTTGGTCGTCCGCTTCGCGGGTGTCTGCTCGGGCCCGGCGACCTTCCCCTGCCCGGCCGGCTCGGGAAGGACCGGCGCCGGGCCACCGGGGGAGGGCTGGCTCTCCCCGAGGGCGAGCTTGGCGATCCGGTTCTCCAGCAGGGTGATCACCGGCAGCCGGTCGGCGTGGGCCTTCTCGTAGTCGCGCACCGCCACGAGCTCCTCGACCGTCAGCGACCGCAGCCGGCCGCGCAGCGACCCGAGGGTCATGTGGTCGTAGTCGGGCAGCGGCAGCTCGGAGTGCTGCAGCGCGTCGCCGCCCACCACCTCGGAGACGTCCTCGACGACGGCCACCACCTCGGGCGTGGCCGCCGTGTCCTTCCTGCGGTTGGAGGCCTTGTCGAGCAGGTCGCTGACCTGGGCCACGACGTCGCTGTCCTCGGTCGGCACCGGCTCGGCCAGCCACTCCTCGACGGCGGTCTCGTCGAGGTCCGTGGAGCGGCCGCGCACGTGGGCGATGAAGCGCTCGCCGCGCTCGGCCAGCTCGTCGTACCGCTGCTGCGCCTCGGCCCACCGGGTGAGGGCCGTCGAGATCGCGAGCACCGGCAGCTGCACGACCTTCGTGGGCACCCGCTTCGCGGTGTCGATCGCCGTCGGGATGACGCCCAGCGCGGCGGCAAGGGGGGTGGGAAGGGTGTTCGGCACGGATCGGGCTCCTCTGGGTGACGCGGCGCGGACGTACCCTAGAAGCA
Source organism: uncultured Frankiales bacterium (assembly GCA_946479905.1). Next base: position 8,628 of record CAMLIA010000141.1, read on the forward strand.
TGGTCCCCGCTCCCTCCACGCAAACCAAGCGGGTGCTCCTCGCCGCCCCCCGGGGCTACTGCGCAGGCGTCGACCGGGCCGTCGTGACGGTCGAGCAGGCGCTCGACCTCTACGGTGCGCCGGTCTACGTCCGCAAGCAGATCGTGCACAACAAGCACGTGGTGCGGACCCTGGAGGACAAGGGCGCGATCTTCGTCGAGGAGACCGAGGAGGTCCCCGAGGGCGCCATCGTGGTCTTCTCCGCGCACGGCGTGGCACCGACCGTCCACGAGGAGGCCGCCGGCCGCCGGCTGAAGACCATCGACGCGACCTGCCCGCTCGTCACGAAGGTGCACCTCGAGGCCCGCCGGTTCGCCAAGGACGACTTCGACATCCTGCTCATCGGTCACGAGGGCCACGAGGAGGTCGTCGGTACGACGGGGCAGGCCCCCCAGAACATCCACCTCGTCGACGGGGCGGACGAGGCGGCGCAGATCGAGGTGCGCGACCCCTCGAAGGTGGCCTACCTGTCCCAGACGACGCTGTCGGTCGACGAGACGAACGTCACCGTCGAGGCGCTCCGGCAGCGCTTCCCCCTGCTGCAGGGGCCGCCGTCGGCCGACATCTGCTACGCCACGCAGAACCGCCAGGTGGCCATCAAGATGGTCGCTTCCGAGTCTCAGCTGGTGCTGGTCGTCGGATCCCGCAACAGCTCCAACAGCGTCCGCCTCGTGGAGGTCGCGCTCGGGGCGGGTGCCGCGGCGGCGTACCTCGTCGACGACGCGTCCGAGGTCTCGGAGGAGTGGCTGGACGGTGTGTCGACCGTCGGCGTCACCAGCGGGGCGTCGGTGCCGGAGGACCTGGTCGACGGCGTGCTCGCCTGGTTGGCCGAGCGTGGCTACGACGACGTGCAGACGGTCTCGCCGGTCGAGGAGAACCTCGTCTTCGCGCTGCCGCACGAGCTGCGGCGCGACCTCAAGGCCGCCGGGCGGACCTGAGCCGGACGAGGGCGATGACGAGGGCGACGCCGGTCGCGAGGTAGAGGACCGGTGCGCCGTCGATGAGCGAGCTGACCAGCTCGAGGGCCTGCTGCTTCACGAACCCGCCGGAGCTGCTGCTGTGCCCGATCGCCGCGCCGACGAGAGCGAGCACGCAGTAGAGCAGCGGCGGCATGATGACGGTCGCCTTGAGGTCCTCGCGGTGCGCGAGCAGCGCCGCGATCGCGCTTCCCGTGACGAAGCAGACGGCGAAGACGGTGCGCAGGCCCGCGCCGGTACGGACGTCGATGACGGCGCCGACGAAGCCGATGGCGAGCCCGATCGCGACAGCACCCATCGCTGTGAGACCCCGGCGGTCGGCGACGTGCGCGCCCGCGGGCAGGTGCAGGTGGTGCTCGTGGGCCTCGCGGGACTCGCCGCTGTCGGCCTCCGGCGTGGTCCAGCTGGTCACCCTGGCGACGGTACCCGCCTGGCGGGCCGCTACCCCTGCACCACGCGGGGCTACGGTGCAGCTGTGACGGACGGCGCAGAGGCGGTCGCGGCGGTGGTCGCCGAGGCCTGCCGCAAGGACCCGTCGCTCCCCGACGACACCGCTGCGCTGCTCGCCGCGAAGGCGCTCCGGGTGTCGGGCACGGACGCACCGGAGATCGCCCGGGCGCTGCTCGACGAGCAGGACTCGCTCGACGCCAGCTGGGCCAACGCGGTGGCGACCGCGGTGGCCCAGCTCCGGAGCGGGCAGCCCTGAGCGTCAGCGGGCGCCCACGTCAGCGCCCGCGGGCCCCGAGCAGCAGCAGCACGGCACCGAGGACGCCGATCGGCCCCTCGTCGGCCACCCACGGCGCGTCGCTCATGGCCTCGAAGGCCACGCCGACCGCGTCGCTGAACGCGATGACGTAGGCGACCAGTCCGAGGCACAGCCCGACGGCGACGAGCGCCCGGCGACCTCGGCGCTGGCGCAGTCCCAGGCCGACCGCAGCAGCGAGCGCCAGCAGCAGGCCGGCGAGGTACAGCCCGGCCTCGGGGGCGCTCGGCAGCGAGTCCTCGCTGCCGATGATCAGCAAGGCCTTCACCAGCAGCAGGCCTCCCGAGACGATGGCGACGTAAGGGACCCAGGCGTGCTCGGTGACCGGCGTCTCGAGGGTCGTCGTGGCGGTCATGTGCGTGTCCTCTCTCGATGGGAGTCCGCACGCTAGGAACGGACGAGGTGGGGCACATCGGCCTCCCGAGCGGATCCCACCTCCCTCTTCAGAGGGAGGTACGACTGGCCGGAGGGGCGGACTCGGAGCCTCCCGTCCCGACGTACCTTCCGGGGATGAGGTGGTGCCGCCCCACGCCCGCGGACGCGGCGGTCGCGGCCGTCATGACGGCTGTGATGGCGGTCGATCTGCACATGGCCGCCAACCCGTGGCTCGCCCTGGTGGGTGTGGTGGCGGCAGGGGCCACCCTTGCCTGGCGACTGGCATTGCCCGAGCTGCCCCTGCTCGCGATCTGCCTCGTCTTCATCTGGCTCAACGCGACGGCACCCGGGCAGTACCCACCCCAGACCCTGGCGCTCGGCCTGCTCGTCGCCCTGTACACCGCGGCAGCGCACCTGGAGGGCCGGCGGCTCTGGGTCACCGGTGCGTGGTCGCTGGTCCTGGTGTGGGTCGGATTCGTCGTCACCCCGGACGTCGACGCGACTGACTTCTTCGCCTTCGTCGTCTGGGGGGTCCCGTGGCTCGCGGGCCGGCTCGTGCGCCGGCAGATGCTTCAGGCGAGGGCGGCGGGAGCGCGTGCTGCACTGCTGGAGGTCGAGGCCCGTGAGGCAGCCGACCGGGAGCGGGACCGGATCGCCAGGGAGCTGCACGACGTCGTGGGGCACGCGGTGTCGCTCATGGTCGTGCAGGCAGGCGCAGAGCGGATGGCCGGCGACGGGTCGGCTCGCACGGTGGCGGCCCTCGAGGCCATCGAGACGTCAGGCAGGCAGGCGCTGGTCGAGCTCCGCACCATGCTCGGCGTCCTGAGAGCCACCGGTGGCGACGAGGAGCTGCAGCCGCAGCCCGAGCTGTCCGCCGTACCTGCCCTGGTCGAGACCGTGCGCGCCGCCGGCCTCGACGTCGAGCTCGAGATCGAGGGGGACGCCG
>CAMLIA010000142.1 GCA_946479905.1 uncultured Frankiales bacterium
GGCGGTCGCACCCTGGTCTTCGACAGCCACCACAAGCTCTGAGTGGCAGGCCGGCCGGATACCGTCCAGGGGATGACGTCGACGCGGGTGTCGCTGGCGGCGCTGGTCGTGGGCGCGCTGGTGCTGGGGGTGTCGGCGGCGTTCGCCCTGCCGAACTTCGCGCACAGCATCAACGGGCCGCGGCTGCACCCGCCGGGCACCACCTCGCTGACCCTGGGCAAGGGCCCGTGGACGCTGTACGAGCAGACCGGCAGCCGGTCGGGCCTCGGTGTGACGCTCGGCCCGACGCAGGTCATCGTGAGCGGTCCGGGGAAGGTGCGGATCCGCAGCGACCGCCTGCACGGCCGGGAGCGGATGACGCGCTTCGGCCGGTCCTACACGGGTGCCGTCCGGATGGAGGTGTCCCGGCGCGGGCGCTACACGATCGACATCCGGCAGACCAGTCACGAGGTCCTCGTCGCCCGCCCCATGTCGTACGGCCTGACGCAGTGGCGGCCGCTGGTGACCGGCCTGCTCGGGGCCCTCCTCGCGGGCGCGGGCGCCGTCCTGCTGCTGCGCGCCCGGCGCGGCCGGCAGGGCTGACGCGGTGGACCTCGACGCGGGCGCCGGACTGCTGCACCGGCTCACGTCGTACTCACCCGGCCGGGACTGGGACGTGCCCGCCGACGACCCGCGCGTGCGGCACGACCTCGTGCCCAACGACCCGGCGACGCGACCGCCGCAGTTCAAGAGCTACCCGGCGGACCTGCCGCGGCTCGCACTCCCCAGGGAGCTGCCCGAGCCGGGCCTGGCCGCGACCGCGGTCCTCGCCGGTGCACCGGCGGAAGCCTGCGCCCTCGATGCCGCGCAGCTCGGCCGGATCCTGTTCCTCGGCGCCGGCGTGGTGCGCAGGGCGACCTACCACGGCACGGAGATCCTCTTCCGCGCGTCCGGGTCGGCGGGCGCGCGCTTCCCCCTCGAGCTCTACGCGAGCACCCGCGAGGTCGAGGGCGTGCCGGACGGGGTGCACTGGTACGACGCCGAGCAGCACGCCCTGGTCCAGGTGGCACCGCCGGCCCGCGGCGACACCACGACGCTCGTGGTCACCGGGGTGCCCTGGCGAACGGGATGGAGGTACGCAGAGCGCGGCTGGCGCCACCTGTACTGGGACGGCGGCACGCTGCTGGCGCAGCTGTGGGCCGCCGTCGCGAGCGCCGGGCACCGGCCGCGGCTGCGCAGCCGCTTCCCGGACGCGCAGCTGCGCGTCCTGGTGGGGGACGACGGCGTGCACGAGGTCCCGCTGGCCCTGCTCAGCCTCGGCGAGGGCGCACCCGTGGTCACGCCGTCGGCCCCGGCCAGCGGAGGTCAGCTGCCCCAGGTCGAGCTGCCGCTGTGCACGGCCGCGCAGCGGGCAGGGGAGCGCACGGCGCTCGGTGAGCCCTGGCCCGAGGGCGACGTTGTGGACGGGGTCGCGGCGTCGGACCCCCTCGACGCCGTCGTGCTGCGACGTGGCTCGCAGCGCCGGATGGACCGGACCAGGACCGTGCCGCGGCAGGTCCTCGAGCAGTCGCTGGCCCTCGCGACGCGCGGGATCGACGTGCCGCACTGGGTCGTCGTCCACGGTGTCGACGAGGTCGAACCCGGCGTCTACCGCTGGCCCCACCTCGGCTCGCCGCTCCGCGCGGGAGACCTCCGGGCGGAGCTGGAGCGGATCTGCCTCGACCAGTCACTGGCCGCGGAGTGCGCGTTCGTCGTCATCGGTGCGACGTCGGGTGCGGACCTCGACGACCGCTCGTACCGGGACGCGCAGCTCGCCGCCGGCATGGTCGAAGGTCGGCTGCACCTGGCCGCGTACGCCCTCGGCGCCGCAGCCTCCGGCATGACCTTCCTGGACTCCGAGGTGCCCGCCCTGCTCGGCGAGGCCGAGGACCTGGTGACGCTGCTGTTCACCTGCGTGGGCGTGCCGGAGTACGTCTCCCGCGCGGGCGGCGGTCCTGGTGCGCCCGTCGAGTTCCGGCCCGTCACGCCGCGGATCCACGAGCCCTGAAACCGCTGCGCGCGGGCTGCGCACGTGGCACGCTGACGGCATGGGCCACAAGGGACTCGACCTCGTCAACCGGCTGCTCAGGCCGACAGGTCTCGTCGTCGTGCCGCGCACCGACTGGGTCGAGGCGATGCTGGACCGGCGGCGCCGGTCAGTGGCGGTCGATGCCGAGCGCCGTCAGAGCTGACAGGGTCTCCAGCTCGTCGAGGGCCCGCCCGGCCCGACGCAGTCCCTCGTCGGCGATGCTCTCCCCCTGGAGACCGCCGAGCCCGCTGGTGAACGTGGTCGCCACGTAGGCGTAGGCCACGAAGCGGCGGTAGTCGTCCCAGACGTCGTCGGACGTGTAGTGGGCGAGCAGGTCCCGTTCGTGGACCGCCCGGTCCTCAGGGCTGAGTCCGAGGACGAGCAGGTAGGTCACGTCGCGCATCCGGTCGCCCCGCCGGACCACCTGCCAGTCCAGCAGCCCGACCCGGCCGTCGACGACGTAGAGGTTGCCAGGGTGCGGGTCGCCGTGCAGCAGGGTCAGCGGACCGCGGTCGAGCGCCCTGGCCACGGCGGGATAGCTCCGCAGCACCCAGGCAGCCTCGGGTCGCTGCAGGGCCGGGTCGACCTTGCGGCTCAGCGGCCCCAGCGCGCGCGTGACGAGTGGCAGGTTCGGGTCGTCGCTGTTGCGCTGCGCCCAGGCCGGCGGGGTGGTCCCGTGCACGAGCCGGAGGGCGTCCAGGGCGGCAGCGGCCCCGTCGGCGGTGAGCGGCGTGAGGGTGTCACCGAACCGGGCACCGCGGGCCGCCAGGTCCTCGAGCACGAGCAGGAAACGACCGGTGCTCCCGTCGAACGCCACCGCCAGGGCATCAGGGGCTTCCGCACGCAGGCCGGGCCGGACGTCGCGGTAGAACCGCACCTCGTTCTCCCCGAGCGACGCCAGCCCGCCGAACAGCCGGGTGCCCAGGGCGTGGGAGGCGGTCTTGACGAACACCGAGGCGGGGACGCCGTCACCGGTCAGGGCGAGCCGCACCCGGTCGGTCGTGCCCTCGGTGCCGTCGAGCCGGCGCACCGACGTGACCCGTTGGCCGAGCAGCGACGACAGCAGCGCCGGTCCGACGCCGTCGAGGGTCCGGGGGAGCGGCCCGCGCCGCACGCGGTCGACGGCGAGCCGTCGTATCTCTCGTGCGACGTGGCCGATCACGTCGACAACCTGTCACAGGTCCAGCTGCCACTCCGTCCACGACTCGACCGGCTGGTAGCCGAGGGCCTCGTTGACGCGGATCATGAAGGTGTTGGACGCGGCGTTCCAGGTGTTGAGCCACCGGCACTGCGGCACCGTCTCGGCCAGCAGCACGTGGTTGCGCGACTTGAGGGCCAGGCCCAGCCCGTGGCCGCGGTGCCGCGGGCCGACGATGGTGTCCCACTGGTAGCCCACCTCGGGCGCCGACTCGTTGACCGCGATCTCGGTGACCCCCGCGACGTCCCCTGACTCGTGCACGGCTGCGGTGACGACCCGCCGGCGCCTGCTGTCGACGGCGTGCTGCTCCTTCTCGCGGTAGCGGTCGGCGTCCCAGCGCTCCGGCTCGTAGTCCATCTCGCCGAGCGGGGCGTCGGTCGACATCCGCGCCGACAGGTCGGCGAGGCCCTCCAGCAGGTCCGAGGGCGCGTGCGCGACCCACTGCACCACCCGGTAGCCGTGCGGCACGTCGCCGAGGGGCACCGGGGGCCGCTCGTGCAGGTCGATGGACCGTCGGACGTCCACGACCACCGGGCGGGCGCCGAGCTCCTCGAGCAGCCGGGTGCCGAGCGCGGGCTGGTCGGGCCACGACGCCGCGATCGTGATGATGCGAGTACGACCGACGGCGCGGGTCTCCCTGACCACGTGCTCGGCGAGCTCCCGGCCGTGCCCGCGGCGCCGGTGCCCCGGGTGCACGTTCACCTCGGCGTCGACCAGCTGGAGGTTGTCGTGGAGCGGCGTCTTGAGGACCACGGTCCCGACCGGCACCCCGTCAGCACGACCGACGAAGAGCTGCACCCGCTCGCCGCCGCGCTCGGGGTCCGCGAGCAGCGGCAGCCAGGTCTCGACCGGGTCGGCCGGGAGACCGACGTGGTCGTGCGCCAGTGCCGCCGCCAGCACCGACTGGAAGTCCTCGAGGTCGGCGCGCGTGCCGACGGCGGAGATCTGCACGCCCTGAGGACAGCAGGCAGGTGCCCGCGCGTCCAACGAGATTCGCGTCAGAGCGCCCGCAGCGCGCCGCCGTCCACCGGGACCATGGCGCCGCTCACGAACGAGGCAGCGGGGGAGAGGAGGAACGCGGCGACCTGCCCGAACTCCGCCGGTCGGCCGTAGCGCCGCAACGGGATCGCCTGCTCGTGCTGCTGTCGGACCGCCGGGTCGTCGCCGTCGAGCTGCCGCACCCGGTCCGTGTCGACCCGTCCCGGGAGCAGCCCGTTGACCCGGACGCGCCGAGGCCCGAGCTCGTCGGCCATCGTCTTGGCGAGCATCGCCAGCCCGGGCCGCAGCCCGTTGCTCGCCGCCAGCCCCCCGATGGGTGCCTTGACGCTCGTGGACAGCACCAGCGCCAGCGCCCCGCCCTCCGGAGGCAGGGCGTCCACGACGGCCCGGCAGACCCGGACCGCGCCGAGGAACACGCTGTCGAACGCACTGAGCCACTGCTCGTCCGTCAGACCGAGGGCAGCGCCGGCCGGCGGGCCGCCGACGCTCACGAGTGCCCCGTCGATGCGGCCGTAGGCCGTGAGGCACTCCTCGACCAGCGACACCGCGGCAGCTGGGTCGGCCAGGTCGGCCGGGACGCCGGTGCAGCCGAGCTCCTGCGCCGCTGCGCTGACCGCCTCAGCGTCGCGGGCCGCGAGCACCACCTTCGCACCCTCGGCCACCAGCGCCTGAGCGGTCGCGAAGCCGAGCCCGCGGGAGCCGCCGGTGACGAGGAAGGCCTTGCCGACGAGTCCGAGGTCCATGGCAGTCGAACCTACGTGAGGGAGCTCGGCGTGACGCCGAAGCGCTGCCGGAAGCGGGCGGTGAGGTGGCTGTGGCTGGCGAACCCCAGGTCGGCGGCGACGTCCGCGAGCCGGTGGCCGGCCATCGCGCGGTCGGCCGCGACCCGCAGCCGCAGGCCCTCCCGGTAGCCGTGCACTGTGCTGCCGGTGGAGGCCTTGAACACCCGGGCCAGGTGGTAGGGCGAGGTGTGCACGCGACGCGCCAGCTCCGCCAGGCAGAGCCGCTCGCCGAGCTCGGTGGACAGCTGCGCCCTGGCCCGCGCGACCAGGCCGCTGTGCGTCCCTGCGGCCGGTCGGCCCAGCGCCGACGCCACGTCGGCGAGCACGGTCAGAGCGGCCTCCTCGACGGCGAGGTGGTCGCGGGAGCGGAAGGCCCGCCGCTGCGCGAGGAACGCTGCGTCGGACAGGGGTACGACGGAGGCGCCGAACGACGCGCCCACGGCCTCCTCCACGAGGGCCGGCGCGAAGCTGAGGATGTCCGCGACGTCACCGTCCGGGTGCAGCAGGCTGCGCCGGTAGGGCTGGTCCGGGTCGTAGAGCACCGCAGTGCCGTGGTCGGCCCAGATCCCGCGACGCCCCTCGTGCCGGATGCCGACCGGCCGGCGCGCCAGCGCCACGAGGAAGGCCTGCTCCCCGGTGCCGGCCAGCTCGTGCCACCGCCGCGACGACGGCGGGCACAGCCAGCGGCTCGCCACCACCAGCTCCCCGCGGTGCAGCACGGTGGTGCTCTCCATGCCGGGATGGTCCCGCGGCGCCGGGTGGCCCGACAGCCGCGGAGCACGATCGTGACAGCGTCGTGACCCGTTCTGGTGCTGTGGTGCGGGCGTGATCCGTCGCCTGCTGCCTGTGCTCCTCGTCGCCGCGTGCTCCGGCACCTCTGCCGCCGTCTCGACGCCGACCCCACGGCCTGCTCCGACGCCGACCGTGGAGGGCGTCCAGGTCACCGTCGGCAGCAAGCCCTGCGGAGTGCTGTCGGCGGCAGGAGCGGTCTGGGTCTCCGACTACGGCTCCAGCGACGTCGCCCGGATCGACCCGGACACGCACCGGGTGCTCTCCCGTGCCGGCACCGGCGCCGCGCCCTGCGGCATGGCGTACGGCGCCGGCTCGGTGTGGGTCGAGGACTACAGCGGCAACGCGGTGACCAGGGTCGACGCCCGCACCGGTAGGCGGGTCCGGGACTACGCGGTGGGCACGTCGCCGTACGACGTGGCCTTCGCGGCGGGGGCAGCCTGGTCCACGGACAACGCCGACGGCACCCTGACGAGGATCGATGCGGCGAGCGGCCGCACCTCGAAGGTGCAGGTGGGGGGCAGCCCGTCCGGGATCGCGCCGTCCCGCGGGCTGCTGTGGGTCGCTGACGGTTCGACGGACCTGGTGGCGGTCGACCCGCGCACGTCCCGTGTCGTCAGCCGGGTGCCCGTGGGCGTGCACACGACCTGGACGGCGTACGACGACGCCCACGTCTGGGTGAGCGACACCCCCGAGGGCAAGGTCGCGGTCGTCGACACCGCCACCCGCAAGGTGGTCGGGGTCGCCACCACCGGCGGCCGGCCGGCCGACGGCGACGCCGTCGACGGTGTGGCGTGGTTCCCTGATCGCGACCACGGGTCGGTGGTCGGCGTGGACGCGAGCGGCACCGTTGTCGGTCGGCACGCGATCGGGCTCACGGACCCGTTCGTGCTGGACGCGGTCGGAACCACCCTGTGGGTCGGCGACTTCGCCGGCACCGGTGTGCAGGTGGTGCCGCTCAGCTGACGGTGCCGTCGGAGAGGGTGAGAACGCGGTCGGCGTGCTCGAGCACGGTGGGGTCGGACTTGCAGGCGACCAGCACCGGCCGGCCGTCGCTCCGCAGCGCGGCGAGTGCGGTGTCCCGGCCGTGCGCGTCGAGGAGCCCGAAGGGCTCGTCGAGCAGCAGCACGTCGAGGTCGCGGGCGAGGAAGGTGGCGATCCGCACCCGCTGGCGCTCCCCGCCGGACAGCGTCCACATCTCGCGGCCGACCAGGTGCGGGGCGCCCAGGGCGTACCCCGCGACGTCGTGGTCGGACCACTCGGACCCCGGTGGCGCACCCAGCAGCGCGACCCGACCGCTGCGGACGGCGCCGGTGTCCGGTCGCTGCTCACCGGCAAGCAGCCGCAGCAGGGTGCTGGTGCCGCACTCCGGCTCGCCCGTGACGACGGTCAGGCCGGGGCCGAGGTCGAGGTCGAGGCCGGCGATCGGACCCCCGCACAACCCGGTCGCCTGCAGCGCGCTGCTCATCGCAGCACCTCGCGGGCGGTGGCACCCGCGCGAGCGCCGTAGCTCGGCCCGAACAGGGCGGCGTGCACCAGCAACGGCCACAGCTGGTGCACCCCGACGCGCTCCCGCCACCCGGGCACCAGCGGACGGGTCTCGGCGTACGCCGAGAGCACCTCGTCCAGGTAGGGCAGGCCGAACAGCTGCAGCATCGCCAGGTCGGTCTCCGGGTGCCCGCCGTGGGCCGCTGGGTCGACGAGCCAGACGGCGCTGGCCGTCCAGAGCACGTTGCCGGACCAGAGGTCTCCGTGCAGCCGGGCCGGGCCGGTGTCAGGGACGAGCTCCTCGAGCCGGTCCAGCACGCGTTCCACGGCCGCGCCGTCGGAGGGGTCGAGGTGCCCGCGGTCCCGGGCGGCCCGCAGCGCGGGGCGCACCCGCCGCTCTCGGAAGTGGTCCGCCCACCGGGCATCGGCGGCATTGTCCATCGGCAGCAGGTCGTCGGTCGGACCGATGAAGCCGGTCCACGGCGCCCCGAACGCAGGCGCCGGGGTGCCGTGCAGGACCGCCAGCCGCCGCCCGAAGTCCACGGCCACGGCCGCGCTCGGCCGCTCGACCACGACCAGGTCGATCCGCAGCACGGTCGCGGTGACGTCGTGCACCCGGGGCACCTGCGGGCCCCCCTCGACGCGGATGAAGTCCAGCCCCGCGGCCTCCGCGACGAAGGCGCCGAGCGGCGCGTCAGCTCGCCGCTTCGTCCAGCCGCCCACGCAGGTCCTCCAACAGGCGGTCGCAGGACCGCTCCACGATGTCGAGGACCTCGTCGAAGGCCTCCGGTCCGTCGTAGTAGGGATCGGGGATGTCGCCCATGCCGATCGGGTCCCAGTCGCGGAGCAGCTTGGCCTCGACCCCCGGCAGCAGCGAGCGCAGCTCCATCAGGTGGCCGGTGTCGCAGGCGACGAACAGGTCGTAGTCGTCTCGCCAGCTGCGCTGGAGCTGTCGCGCGGTGTGGTCGTGCCGGTAGCCGCGGGCGCGCCACGCCCGCACCGCTCGCTCGTCGGCGTCGCCACCGACGTGCCAGCCGCCCATGCCGGCGCTGCCGACCTCGATGCGGCCGCTCAGCCCGGCCTGCTCCACCTTGTGCCGCAGCACGGCCTCGGCCGTGGGAGAGCGGCAGATGTTCCCGGTGCAGATGAAGACGACGCGGAGCGGACGGGTCACACGTCCATCCTGCCCTGCCGGGCAGGCAGGGCGATGCCAGAGGCCAGCAGGGCCTCGACCTCAGCGGCGGAGACGGGCCGGGAGAACAGGTAGCCCTGCCCGGTGAGCCGGCCGTGCCGCTGCAGGAACGCGAGCTGGTCGGTCGTCTCGATGCCCTCGGCGGTCACGCCGAGACCCATCGCCTCCGCCATCCCGATGAGCGACGCGACGATCGTGGCAGCTGTCGGGTCGTCGGTGACCTTGCTGACGAAGCTGCGGTCGAGCTTGATCCCGTCGACGGGGAGCTGCTGCAGGTAGGTCAGGGAGGACCAGCCGGTCCCGAAGTCGTCGAGGGCCACCCGGATGCCGTTCGCCCGCAGGCCGGTGAGGGTGGCGTGCGCGAGCCGGGAGTCCTCGACCAGCAGCGACTCGGTGACCTCGAGGCACAGCTGGTGCGGGGCGAGCCCGGTGGTCGTCAGCGCATCGGCGACGACGTCCGCGAAGTCGGTCTGCGCGACCTGCAGCGAGCTCACGTTGACCGCCACCCGCACCGGCCGCCCCTGGCTCTCGGTGGCCCGCACCGCCCAGCTGCAGGCCTCGCGCAGCACCCACCCGCCGATCGGCACGACCAGGCCGGTCTCCTCGGCCACCGGGATGAAGTCGGCGGGGGAGACGAGGCCGCGCTCGGGGTGCCGCCACCGGACCAGCGCCTCGGCTCCCAGGACCGTGCCGTCCTCCAGGTCGACGACCGGCTGGTAGAGGACCCGCAGCTCGTCGCGCTCCAGCGCGCGGTGCAGGTCGCTCTGCGTGCGGAGCAGGGCCACCGCGGACTCCCGCATGGCGGCGTCGAAGACGGCGGCGCAGTTGCGGCCCTGGGCCTTGGCCCGGTACATCGCGGTGTCGGCGTTGCGCAGCACCGCCTGGGCGTCCTCGCCAGCACGGTGGACCGCCACGCCCACGCTGCCGCTGACGAACAGCTCGCGGTGCGCCACCAGCAGCGGGCTCGACAGGGCGGCGCGCATCCGCTCGGCGAGCTCGAGAGCCGCCTCGTCCGTGGACACCCCCGGGACCACCGCGACGAACTCGTCACCGCCGAAGCGGCCGACCACGTCGCCCGGCCGGACGGCCGCCGCCAGTCGCTCGCCGAGGCCCTTGAGCAGCTGGTCGCCGACCTCGTGCCCGTGGCTGTCGTTGACCAGCTTGAAGCGGTCCAGGTCGAGGAAGGCCGCAGCGCACGGCGTTCCGCCGGCGATCAGGTCGTCCAGGACCTGCGTGATGTTGGCCCGGTTGGGCAGCGTCGTGAGGGAGTCGTGCATCGCCTGGTAGGCCAGCTGCGCCTCGTACGACCGGCGGGCGCTGAGCATGACGTTGAAGGCGCCACCGAGGTCGGCGAGCTCGCTCGGCCCCTCCTCCGGGGCGCACACGTCGAGCCCCCGGCCGGCCTTCTCGATCGCGGCCTGGAGGCGCTTGGTGGGCCGGGCGATCTGCCGGTGCAGCAGCACGCCGAGCCCCGCCAGCACCACGACGAGGAACCCGCCCATCAGCAGGTTGCGCTCGGTCGTCTGCCGCACGTCCGCGTAGGCCCTGCTCTCCGACTCGCCCTCCAGCAGCCGGAACGCCGTGCCCCCCAGCGGCAGGCTGCGGTACAGCCGCCGGACGCCGTCGAGCCCCTTGGCCGTCACCAGCCCGCTGGTGCGCGTGGTCGGCACCATCCCCTCGGGCAGGGCGCTCCCGTCCGCGCCCTTCAGAGCGGGGTAGCGCATGAGGACCGTCATCGTCCGGGTGTCGACCAGGAGCGTCTCGAACGTCTTGTCGGGATCGTCGGGCGCCAGCCCATCCTGCGTCCCGCACACGTAGATCAGCGAGGCAGGAACCCGGGTGTGCAGGGGCACCGCGGAGAACATCGACAGGACGTGCGAGTAGGGGTCGGTGACGGGGGCCTCGGTCTGAGTCACGCGCCCCGAGATGCTGCGCAGCAGCGCGGGGGTGGTTGCCCAGGGACGGCCGTCGAGGTGGGCCGGCCGTGGCGTGCACAGCACCTTGCCGGTGCCGTCGACGACCTCGAGGTAGCCGAAGGAGACCGCGCTCTGCAGTCCGGCAAGGGTCTTGGCGCACGAGCTCGCGAGCTGGGTGCCGCCGAGCTGGCCGGCGACGTTGGCCAGGGTCCCCTCGGTCTCGTTCCCGGTCCCGAGCTCAGGGCCGATGAACGCGGCCGCCCGCTTGGCGTGCTGCAGGACGTCGGTGGCCGCCCGCTCGCGGTCGCGGCTCTGGTCGCTGAGGGCGTTGACGGTGATGAGGCCGCCGCAGAGCAGGATCGCGGTGAGCACCACGAGCCACAGCCGGGCAGCGAGGGAGAGACGCCACGGGCGCAGGGTGGGCATGACCGGAGTGTGTGGGAAATGTGGCCCCGGAGTCAGTGCCCATATCGGGCGAGTCCGGCATAGCTCACAAGGACCATGCGCGGCGGTCGTCGAGCGCAGCCACGAGGGCCGGCAGCACGGCGCCCAGGGAGGCTTCGACCTTGAGGTCGGCGGTGCCGTCACCGCGGGTCGGGCCGCGGTTCACGACGACGACCGGCTTGCCCTGCTTCTTCGCGAGCAGGACGAACCGGTAGCCGCTCATCACCGCGAGGCTCGACCCGAGCACCATCAGCGTCGCGGCTGCCGTGACCGTCGCGACGGCCCGGTCGACGCGGTCGCGGGGGACGGTCTCGCCGAAGAAGACGACATCGGGCTTGAGCGTCCCGCCGCACACGTGGCAATCCACCACCACGAAGCCGCCGGTGTCCTCCAGGTCCGCGTCGCCGTCGGGCTTCACCGGCAGCTCGCCCGGCTCCCAGCCGGGGTTCGCCGCGGTGAGCCGGGTCTCCAGGTCGGTACGACGTGACGACCGCCCGCAGTCCAGGCACACCACCCGGTCCAGGCCGCCGTGCAGCTCGAGGACCTCGGCGGCACCCGCTGCCTGGTGCAGGCCGTCGACGTTCTGGGTGACGATGCCGGTCAGCAGGCCCCGCTGCTGCAGCTCGGCGACGGCGCGGTGGCCGTCGTTGGGGGTGGCCTGGGCGAGCCGACGCCAGCCCTGGTGCGACCGCGCCCAGTACCGCTGCGGGGGGGCCGCCGACGCCGTTAACTCCTGGAAGGTCTTGGGAGCCGCCGGACGGGCCCGGCCGGTGTCCCCCCGGTAGTCCGGGATGCCCGACTCGGTGCTGAGGCCGGCGCCGCTCAGCACGGCCACGCCGCCCCGCGCCACGAGGTCCACGAGCGCC
>CAMLIA010000143.1 GCA_946479905.1 uncultured Frankiales bacterium
TTGTCGCGCAGGTAGTCGAAGCCGAACTCGTTGTTCGTGCCGTAGGTGATGTCGGCGGCGTACTGCGGCCGGCGCTGGTCGGGGCTCTCGTTGGCCAGGATGACGCCGACCGACAGCCCGAGGAAGCGGTGGACGCGCCCCATCGTCTCGGCGTCGCGGCGCGCGAGGTAGTCGTTGACGGTGACGACGTGGACGCCCTTGCCCTCGAGCGCGTTGAGGTACGCGGGCAGCACGCAGGTGAGCGTCTTGCCCTCACCGGTCTTCATCTCGGCGATGTTGCCCAGGTGCAGGGCGGCGCCTCCCATGACCTGGACGTCGAAGGGCCGCTGCCCCAGCGTGCGCCAGGCGCCCTCCCGGGCGACCGCGAAGGCCTCGACGAGGAGGTCGTCGACGTGCTCGCCGTCCGCCAGCCGCTTCTTGAACTCGTCGGTCTTCGCGCGCAGCTCCGCGTCGGAGAGGGCCTTGACCTCGTCCTCGTAGTCGTTGACCGCGTCGGCGATCGCTGAGAGCCGGCGGAGCGTCTTGCCCTCGCCGGCGCGGAGGATCCTGGAGAGCACCATGAGGCGATCCTAGGCGCGAACCGCCTCGCGGCAGGGGCGCCTCCCCTGGCAGGGTTCGGAGCATGCAACCGACGGACATCACCTGCGGGACCCTGGTGCTCCAGCCGTGGACGCCGGAGGACGCCGATGCGGTCCTCGCGGGCCGGCAGGACCCCGAGGTGGTCCGCTGGACCGGCGGGCCGCACCCCTACACGCGCGAGGACGCCACCCGCTACGTCTGCGAGGAGACCCCGCAGTGGTGGGAGGAGGGGTCGGCGGCGACCTGGGCCGTCCGGGAGGCCACCTCGGGACAGGTCCTCGGTGCCGTCGCCCTGCACCACATCCAGCAGGGTGAGGCGGAGGTGGCCTACTGGACCGCGCCTGCTGCCCGCGGGCGCGGCAGCACCACCGAGGCGGTGGCGGCCGCGTGCCGGTGGGGGTTCGGCGCGCTGGGCCTCGAGCGGATCTCCTGGGCGTGCGCGGTCGGGAACTGGGGGTCCCGGGCCGTCGCGCAGAAGGTCGGGTTCACCGTGGAAGGGATGGCGCGCAAGGCGTTCTGGCAGCGCGGGGTCCGGGTGGACGACTGGGTGGGGTCGCTGCTGTCCACCGACCCGATGACGGACACCCGCCCGCTGCCCTCGTCGGTGGACCTCACCGACGGCGTCGTGCGGCTGCGCCGCTGGCGACCCGGGGACGCCGGGGACGTGGCCCGGGCCTGCGACGACCCCGTGACCGCCCGTTGGCTGCCCGTGCCCTCGCCGTACACGCCGGAGGACGGCCGCTGGTACGTGGAGGAGCTCACGGCGCACGCGTGGGCGGACGGCCGGGCCGCCGAGCTGGCCGTGACCGACGCCGGCACCGGTGACCTGCTCGGGGCGGCGGGGATCAAGCTCCCGCTCCGGAGCGAGGGGCTCGGCGAGGTGGGGTACTGGACGGCGCCGTGGGCGCGCGGGCGCGGCGTCGCCGGGCGGGCCGCGGCACTGCTGGCGCAGTGGGGACTCGCGGACCTCGGCCTGGACCGGGTGGAGCTGCTCGCCGACGTCGACAACGTGGCCTCCCAGCGGGCCGCCGAGAAGGCCGGGTACACGCGAGAGGGCGTCCTGCGCCGGGCCCGTCGGGACCGGCACGGGACGCCCCGCGACTTCGTGGTGCTCAGCCGGGTGAGCGCTCGCTGAACCGGTGCTGCAGCCGCAGCAGGCTGCGGACGACCATCACCAGGCCGAGCCCCACCCAGAGCGACACAGCGACGATGACCTCGTCCACCTCGACCGCCCCGGAGAGGTCCAGGAAGTACAGCCCCGAGGCGATGAGCGCCACGACGCCCATGAGCATGGCCGGCTTGTCGAAGAACCGGTGGCCGCTCGCGGTCGGGGTCACTTCCGGACCACCTTGACCTGACCGGCCCGCACCGACAGGTGCAGGTGGACGCCGGCGTCGCTGTCGCGGAGCACCTGGTGCTGGTGGCGTCCGTCGACGTTCTTGCCGAAGACCTCGATGTCACCGAAGTCGGTGCGTGCGTCGATGTCGACCGGCAGGCCGGCGGGCACCTCGACGAGCAGCTTGCCGTAGTGGACGCGTGCGTCGATGTCGGCCGTGGGGCCCACCTCGCTGAGGTCGAGCACGCCCTTGCCGGCACCGAGGTCGAAGCTGGCGGAGGACGTCGGCGCCCAGGTGCGCTCGCCGACGCCGTCGTCGAGCAGCGGCTGTGCGGCGGCCGCCACCCCGAGCGCGGCGGTGAGGAAGCCGGCGAGCAGGACGAGCCCCCAGCTGCGCCCGAAGAAGGAGCCGGCCACGAGTCCGACGCCGACGACGCCGAGCGCTGCGGCGATGGGGACCGCCACCGGCATGTCGGTGCCGGTCGCGCCGATCAGCACGAGGACGCCGGCCGTCACGACCGCCAGGCTGACCGTGACGGGACCCAGCGGAGAGCGCGGACGCGGCGGCAGCGGAGGGGGTGGCGTCCAGGTCCGCTCCACGACGGGCGCGGCCAGCGGCTGGTCCGAGGTGCCGGTGCGCTGCCACGGGGTCTCCCCCCGGGAGCGCCACCAGAGCAGCCCCAGGACGGCGGCCACCGCGGCGACGACCACGCTGCTCGGGTTGCCGAGGTAGGTGAGCGCGAGGAGCCCGAGGACGGCGAGCAGGATCACCTGGTTGCGGTTGACGTGCCGGTCGGGCCCGTGGACCAGCCGGTCGGCGAGCGACCGCTCCTCGTCCTCCCGCGGGAGCGCCACGATGCCGGCGACGTAGAGCACCAGGCCCAGGCCGTGGAAGAAGACGAGCACCACGGCGAGCACCCGCCACAGCACGGGCTCGGTGCCCGTGAAGCGGGCCAGGCCGGCGCAGACGCCTTGGAAGGCGGAGTCGCGGGGACGTTCGAGTCGGGGGGCGGAGGCGGTACCAACGGTCTCGGTCATGGGCTCCAACCTGCCGCCCGCACCCGGTCGCGCACATCAGGGGACGACCCTGGACTCGCGGTCAGGGTTAGATGTCGCGCGTGCGCACCGGGACGTGGAGCTACGACGTCGAGGCCTCCGCCACGCCCGCGCAGGCGCTGGCGCTGCTCTCCGACATCACCCGCCAGGGCGAGCTGCACCCGCTCATCAGCAAGGTGGTCGAGCTGCCGCCGGCCGAGGGGGCGCTGCGCAGCTACGCCATCACGGACACGCTGCGGCTCGGGCTGCTCCCGTTCCGGATCACCTACGCCGCGGACACGATCTCGATCAGCGACGACGAGATCGTCACGGTGGCCCGGCAGCGGCCGCGGACGACCATCCGCAACCGGACCACGCTGACGCCGCACGGCACCGGCGTGCACGTGCACGTCGAGGTGGAGCTGACCGCGCCCACGCTGCTCTTCCGCTACGCCTTCCGGGAGGGGCGCAAGGCGCACCTCGAGCTCGCCGAGCGGCTGCGCGTCGTGCTCTCGCCGTCTCAGGGTTGAGCCCTGAGGTCGTACGACCCCGCGCGCGGCATGCTGGGCAGGTGACTGCTCCCCCGCTCCGCCGCTCGGTCGACGGCCGTGCGCTGGCGGGCGTCGCCGCAGGGGTCGCCGCCTTCACCGGGCTGCCGGTGCTGGCGGTCCGGACGGCGTTCGTCGCCCTGTGCTTCGCGAACGGCCTCGGGCTCGTCGTGTACTGCGTCATGTGGGTCTTCCTCCCGCAGTCCGACGGCACGACCTTCCAGAGCGACCGCCGCGGTCAGGGCCTGCTCCTCGCGGTCCTGGTGGTCGTGGTGGTCGGCCTCTCGGTCCTCGTGCCCGCAGGGCTGGTACCGGGTGGGGCCAGCGTGGTCCCGCTGCTGGCCGCCGTCGCGGGCGTCGCGCTGGTGTGGCAGCAGGCCGACCTCGCGCAGCGGCAGCGCTGGCGGCAGTCGGCGACGGGGAGCAGCTCGGCCGTCGTACGGCTCGGCATCGGCGCGCTGCTGCTGGCCGCCGGCCTGATCGGCTTCCTCGCCCAGCGCGGGCAGCTCGCCGGGGCCCGGGCCGGCCTGGTGTCCACCGGCGTCGTCGTGGCCGGGCTGGCGCTGCTCTCCTCGCCGTGGTGGGTGAGCATGGCCAACGACCTGGCAGCGGAGCGGCGCGAGCGGATCCGCTCCCAGGAGCGGGCCGAGGTCGCCGCGCACGTGCACGACTCGGTGCTGCAGACCCTGGCCCTCATCCAGAAGGCGGCCGGCTCCCCCGCCGAGGTCACCCGGCTGGCGCGCGGCCAGGAGCGCGAGCTCAGGTCCTGGCTCTACTCCAGCGGTACGTCGGAGGGGTCCCTGTCCGGAGCGCTGGAGGCACTCGCAGCCGACATCGAGGAGTCGTTCCAGGTGACCGTCGACGTCGTGACCGTCGGCGACACCGCCCTGACCGAGCGGCTGTCCGCGGTCGTGGCCGCCACCCGGGAGGCCGTCGTCAACGCGGCGAAGCACTCGGGGGTGTATTCGGTCGACGTCTACTGCGAGGTGGAGCCGGCACAGGTGACCGTCTTCGTCCGGGACCGCGGGCGCGGCTTCGACCCCGCGACGGTCACCGACGACCGGCACGGTCTGGCCGGCTCCGTGCACGGCCGGATGGAGCGGCACGGCGGCCTGGCCGTCGTACGCAGCTCTGCCGGCGAGGGGACCGAGGTACGACTGGAGATGCCGATCTCATGACGTCCGTGGTGCTGGTGGACGACCACCGCCTGTTCCGGAGCGGGGTGCGGGCCGAGATCGGCTCCCGGGTCGACGTCGTCGGGGAGGCGTCCACCGTCGGCGAGGCGATCGCGCTGATCGACCGGCTGCAGCCGGAGGTGGTGCTGCTCGACGTGCACATGCCGGACGGCGGCGGTCTCGCCGTGATCGCCGGGGTGACCGCGCCGTCGCGGTTCCTGGCGCTGTCGGTGTCGGACGCCGCCGAGGACGTCATCGCGGTGATCCGGGCCGGCGCCCGCGGGTACGTGACCAAGACGATCTCCGCCGACGAGCTGGTCGACGCGGTGCAGCGGGTGGCCGACGGCGACGCCGTGTTCAGCCCGCGGCTGGCCGGGTTCGTGCTGGACGCGTTCCGCTCAGACGCCCCGGTGGTCGACGAGGAGCTCGACCGGCTGACCGCCCGCGAGCGCGAGGTGCTGCGGCTGCTGGCCCGCGGCTACGCGTACAAGGAGATCGCCGCGGAGCTGTTCATCTCCCTGAAGACGGTGGAGACGCACGCGTCCGCGGTGCTGCGCAAGCTGCAGCTGTCGAACCGCCGCGAGCTGTCCAGGTGGGCCGAGGGCCGCACCCTCGACTGACCCGCGGCGATCTTTGCGGGTGGCTGACGCTCGACGTTGGCCGCCAGACCCACAAAGTTCGCAGGGCGGCCAGCGCGGGCGCGGCGATCTTTGCGGGTGGTTCACGCTCAGACCGGCGCCCAGACCCACAAAGTTCGCAGGGCGGCCAGCGCGGGCGCGGCGATCTTTGCGGGTGGTTCACGCTCAGACCGGCGCCCAGACCCGCAAAGTTCGCGGGCGGCGAGCGGTGGGTCAGGTGATCTCGAGGAGCTTCTCGCGGACGGCGTACACGACGGCCTCCATGCGCGAGTGCAGCTGCAGCTTCTCGAGGATGTTGCGGATGTGGTTCTTCACGGTGTTCTCGGAGATGAACAGCTGCTTGGCGATGTCGCGGTTGTTGAGGCCCTTCGCGACCAGCTTGAGGACCTCCATCTCGCGGTCGGTGAGCCGCGGCGTCGGCACCTGCTGGCGGTCGTCGGTCTTCTTGACCATCGCGGCGAACTCGGTGAGCAGCTTCGAGGCCATCGACGGGCTGATGAGCGACTGGCCGCCGTGGACCGCACGGATCGCGGAGGCGACCTCCTCGATGGAGATCTCCTTCAGGAGGTACCCCATGGCGCCGGCCTTGATGGCGTCGTAGAGGTCCGCCTCCTCGTCGGAGATCGTCAGCATGATGATCTTGGCCGACGGGACCGTGTCGTGGATCGCGGTGCAGGCGTCGATGCCACCGCGCTTCGGCATCCGGACGTCCATGAGCACGATGTCGGGCAGCGTGTTGGCAGCGGTCTCGACCGCCTCGGCGCCGTCCGACGCCTCGCCGACGACGTCGATGTCCGGCTCCTGCTCGAGCACCATCTGCAGGCCGCGGCGGAACAGCGCGTGGTCGTCCACGACCAGGACGCGGATCGGGTCGACCTGGAGGTTGGCAGCGGACACGGGGACCTCGTCCGGCTGGTCGCTCACAGCGCATACCTCCCAGGAAAGTGGACTACTCCGCAGATCATGGCACGCGCGCACCCGAACCAGACGTAACTGGCTCGAGAGGAGTGCGCCTCACCCGAAATGGTGAGGCCCCGCGCCCGACATGTCCGGACACGGGGCCTTCGCCTGGTGGGGTCAGCCGGCAGCCAGCCGGATCACGCCGTAGTCATAGCCGTGCCGGCGGTAGACGACGCTCGGCAGGCCGGTCTCCTTGCAGCTGAACAGGAAGAAGTCGTGGCCGACCAGCTCCATCTCGTGCAGCGCCTCCGGCGTCGTCATGGGGACGGCCTGGTGCACCTTGTCGCGCACGATGAGGGTCTCGGTGTCGTCGGGACCGAGGTCCTCGACCTCGTCCTCCTCGAGGACCGCGGTGTCGCCGTTGCCGTTGCTGGAGATCGAGGCGGCGAACTCGGCCGCCGACGCGGGCGTCCGCAGGCCGTGGTGCACCCGGCGGCGGTCGTGGCTCTTGCGCAGCCGCGCCTCGAGCTTGAGCACCGCGGCGTCGAGGCTCGCGTAGAAGGTCTCGCCGCACGCCTCGGCGCGGATGACAGGGCCCTTGCCGCGGACGGTGATCTCCACGCGCTGGCACTGGGCGGACTGCCTGGGGTTCTTCTCATGGAAGAGCTCGACGTCGACGTGGTAGACGCGCGGGTCGAGGCGTTCAGCGAGCGCCATCTTCTCCTGCACATGGGTCCGGAAGTGCTCCGGGACCTCGACATTGCGTCCCTTCACGACGATGTCCAACGCGATCTCCTTCGTGACCTCTGATCCCAGAGGCTCTGTGAGGACCAGTGCAGGCGCCCCGCGCGACACGCGGTGTGCAGACCTCCTGTCTCTCGGCGTAAACCCCGGAGGGTGGCGCCGTGCGGGCGCTCTCCCGAGCACCTGTCCCGACCATAGGGCCGGAATGACACCTCGTGAAGGGGTCTGGCCCGAAAGGGTCATGGGGCGCGTCTTCTCGTCGCAGCGACGACGGCCGCGGCGGCGACCGGATGGCCGCGCGCCGCCAGCGCCCGGGCCGCCTCGACCAGCGTCGCGCCGGTCGTCATGACGTCGTCGACGACGACCACCGGCAGCCCGGGCGTGCCGGTGGCCCGCAGCGCACCGGCCAGGTTGGCGGCGCGCTGCGCGGTGGTCAGGCCGGCCTGGTCGGCGGTCCTGCGGGCCGGCGCCAGCAGCGGCACGGCACGCACCCCGAGGACGCGGGCGGCGGCCCTCGCCAGCCGCAGGGCGTGGTCGTGGCCGCGCTCGCGCACCGCCGCCCGGGAGCTCGGCACCGGGCACAGCAGCACCTGCCCGAGGCCGTGCACGCGCACGGCGGAGGCGAGCGCCCGACCCAGCGGGGCGGTGAGCCCGAGCTGTCCTCTCTCCTTGTGCGCCAGGAGGAGTCGCTGCACCTCGCCGTGGTACGGCGAGAGCGCCGCGGTCGCCGGGAGGCCGGCCGGACAGGGGGTCGGACGGACCAGTCCGACTGGCTCCGCAGCGAGCACCGCACGGCACGACGCGCACAGCGCCGTGCCCGGTGCCGAGCAGCCGGCGCACGTCCGGGGCAGCACCAGGTCGAGCAGGGCGGCGAGCACCGTGGCAGCCTCGCCGCTTCGGCGCCCGCCCGCAGCGGGCCCTGTGGACTAGCCCGGGAAGGCGGGCGCGACGCCGCTCTTCTGGGCGTTCGTGATGCCCTGGGCCACCGACCAGAGCTGGCCGCCCGAGGCCACGACGAGCGCTCCCCCTGCGGCCGCCAGCGAGGTCGGCGAGAGCGTCCCGAGCAGGACGTAGGACGCCGGCACGGAACCGTCGACGGTCACCCGCTGCACGGCCCGGGCGCCCTGGTCGCGCTTGAGGACCACCACCTCGGTGGGCGTCGACCAGACCACCTGGGTGGCGGCACCGTTGCCGGTCGGGAGCAGGGTCGCGTCGACCAGCGAAGCGGTGCCCGCGGCCCAGGTGACCCGGAAGACGTAGACCTTCTCGGCGATGACGACGGCGGCGCGCGCGCCGTCGCGGGACAGCGCCACAGAGCCGATCCGACCCGCCGGGCGACCCGGCATCGGCACGGTCAGCAGCCCGGGCGCGGTGGGCTCGACCCGGACCACCCGGTCGGCGTGCCCGGGCCGGCTGTCGCGCTGGACCATCCACAGCCCGCGCTCCCCCGAGCCCCAGGTGGGCGAGCTCAGCCCCGCCGCGCGGGCGATCGTCGACACCGACGCCGTCCGGGTGCTGCCGAGCTCGACCACGACCGCTCCCCGGTCGCTGCGCAGCGCCGCGACGCGCTCACCGCGCGGGCTCACGGCCACCTGGTCGAGGCGCAGGGCGCCGTTGGTGAGCGGGGAGCTCGGCGGCCTGCCGCTCGACAGCGCCAGCCGGTGCGCCCGGATGAAGTAGTAGGGCGGAGGGGACCGGAAGCCCTGCGGGTCGTAGCTGTCCCACGCGGTGGTGGGCTGCACCTCCGGCTGGCCCGGAGGGCGCAGCACGCCGCGCGAGGTGATCAGCCGCAGACCGGTGAAGGCAGGGTCGGCCCGCAGCGTCCACACGAGCCGTGCCGAGAGGTCACGCAGCTCGGCCGCGCCCAGGCCGACGGCCTCGTCGGAGAGGGTCACCGTCACGACGCCGTCCCGGGCGCGGCGGACCGAGACCAGGCTGAACGACGGGTCGACGGCGTCGACGCTGTCGCCGAGGGCCGCGGTCGGTCGCGTGAAGAGCCGGCGCACCAGGGCATCCGCACCCACGGTGGGCCCGCCGGGAAGGAACACCCGGTCCGGGACGAGGTGCCGGGGGTCGCCGGCGCGCTGCGGTGCGAGGTAGTAGATGTTGCGCGCGGCGAAGGTGCGGAGCAGGTCGATCTGCGTCAGCTGCAGCCCGACCCACGCCGGCAGCGAGCTGATCCGCCAGCCGGCGACGGTCTTGGTGACGCCGTAGAAGTCGTTGGCGGGACGCTCCCGCGCCACGTAGCGCCCGGTCCGGTCGACCTCCCCGACGACGTCGAGCTGCACCTGCACCGCGTCCCGCGCCGGCGGCGCGATCCGCTCGCTCTCCGGGCGGTAGACCCGCACCCCGAGGTGCGGCGACCAGCCGCGGGCCGCGTCGCCGGTGAGGAACTTCCGGGCGATCGTGTAGTCGCCGGCGGGGCTCGCCTGGGCCGCGAGGAACCCCGCGACGATCGCCGGTGGCCCCTGACCGGCCGCCGGCCCCTGGGGCAGCACCTGCAGGTCGGCCGGCTGCCGCTCGCCCGCCACCCCGGACGGCGCCCGCACACCGCCCGGCAGCGGCAGCGAGCAGGCCGCTGAGAGCAGCAGTACGGCGACCAGGGCCCTCCTCATGCCCCGACCCCCAGCGGGCCCAGCGGGAGGGGGCTGCCGTGCAGCTCACCCCCGGGGCGGAGCGGCAGGGTCAGGCGGAAGGTGGCGCCCTTGCCGGGCTCGCCCCAGGCCTCGAGCGTCCCGCCGTGCGCCCGGGCGTCCTCGCTCGCGATCGCGAGACCGAGACCCGTCCCGCCGGTGGACCGCGCCCGGGAGGGGTCGCCGCGCCAGAACCGGGTGAACACCAGGCGCTCCTCGCCCGGCCGGAGCCCCACGCCGGAGTCGTGCACCGCCAGCGCGACGCAGTGGCTGTCGGCGGCCAGCCGGATGTCGACCGGCCGGCCCTCGCCGTGCTCGATGGCGTTGACGACGAGGTTGCGGACCACCCGCTCGATGCGCACGTGGTCCAGCTCGGCGACGACGGGCCCGGAGGCGTGCACCACGATCGTGCTGCCCTTGCGCTCGGCCAGCGGCTGGACGGCGTCGACGACGCGCCGGGTGAGGGCCACCAGGTCGGTGGGCTCCGCGTCGACCTTGGCGTCGCCCGCGTCGTACCGGGAGATCTCGAGCAGCTCCGACAGCAGCTGCTCGAACCTGCCGAGCTCGGTCTGCAGCAGCTCCGCGCTGCGCGCCGCCGCGAGCGGGAAGTCGGAGCGCGCCTCGTGCAGCACGTCCGCGGCCATCCGCACCGTCGTGATCGGGGTGCGCAGCTCGTGGGTCACGTCGGCGACGAAGCGGCGCTGCACGCGGCTGAGGTCCTCGAGCTGGCGGATCTGCTTCTGCAGCGCGACCGCCATCGAGTTGAAGGTGGTGGCCAGCCTGGCGAGCTCGTCCTCGCCGCGGACCTGCATCCGCTCCTCGAGATCGCCGAGGGCCAGCCGCTCGGCGGTGCGGGCGGCCTCGCGCACCGGCCGGACCACCTGGCGCAGCACCAGGTAGACGAGGAGCGGGAGCAGCAGGACGAGCAGGCCCCCGACGATGGCCGTCGTCCGTCGTACCAGACTGAGGGTGGACTCCTCCGAGGACAGCGGGAAGAACTGGTACAGCCGGAAGTCGCCGAGGGACGTGTCGACGGTGCCCCCGACGACGAGCCGGTCGGGTGAGCCGTGCACGTAGGAGTAGGCGAGCCCCACCTTGTCCAGCTCGCGCGCGAGGTCGTCGGGGACGTCGGTCGCCGAGATGCCGTCGGTCGCGTAGGAGGTGCCGCTGCCGTCGGCCCGCACGAGCAGGATGCGGTACTGGTTGCCGACCTGGCCGGCGTCGGAGAGGTCCTTCGCGATGGCCTGCAGCTGCGGGTCGGCGGAGGCGCCCTGGTCGCGCGAGTCGATGCGGTTGATGCCGTCCTCGACCTTGACGATGCCGGACTGCGCGGTGACGAGGGCCGCCCGGGTGCGGGCGCTGACGAGCCCGCGGCCCACCTGGCCGATGAGGAGCACGGCGAGCAGAGCGACCGCGACGGCGCTCCCGACCATCGTCGAGACGACGACCCGGGTCTGCGCCGACCGTCGCCAGCGCTGGGAGATCCGGCGGACGAACCGGTTCAGGGGGCTCAGCCGGGGCCGGCCTTGTAGCCGATGCCGCGCACCGTCAGGACCACGGTCGGGTGCTCCGGGTCCCGCTCGACCTTGGCGCGCAGCCGCTGCACGTGCACGTTGACCAGCCGGGTGTCGGCCGCGTGCCGGTAGCCCCACACCTGCTCGAGCAGGACCTCGCGCGTGAACACCGTCTTCGGCCGGCGCGCCAGGGCGAGCAGCAGGTCGAACTCGAGCGGGGTGAGCGGGATGGCCTGGTCGGCACGGGCGACGACGTGTCCCGGTACGTCGATGGTCACCGGGTCGTCGGGCGGCCCGATGGTCAGCGTCTCCGGTTCGGTGTCGTGGGTGCGGAGCCGGGCCCGCACCCGGGCGACGAGCTCCTTGGGCTTGAACGGCTTGACGAGGTAGTCGTCCGCGCCGGTCTCCAGCCCGCGGACGACGTCCTCGGTGTCGCCCTTGGCGGTGAGCATGACGATGGGTACGCCGGACTCCGCGCGGATCTGCCGGCAGACCTCGATGCCGTCGGTGCCCGGCAGCATCAGGTCGAGCAGCACCACGTCGGGCTTCTCGCGGCGGAACGC
>CAMLIA010000144.1 GCA_946479905.1 uncultured Frankiales bacterium
ATCCTCGGTGCCGAGGACGCGTTCGGCGACATGGACTTCAAGGTCGCCGGCACGCCGCAGTTCGTCACCGCGCTGCAGCTCGACACCAAGCTCGACGGCATCCCGTCGCCGGTCCTCGCCGGTGCGCTCCAGCAGGCCCGCACGGCCCGGCTGGCGATCCTCGAGGTCATGAACGAGGCCATCGACGAGCCCGACGAGATGTCGCCGTACGCCCCGCGCGTGCTGTCGGTCAAGATCCCGGTCGACAAGATCGGCGAGGTCATCGGCCCGAAGGGCAAGATGATCAACCAGATCCAGGCCGACACCGGTGCGGACATCACGGTGGAGGACGACGGCACCATCTACATCGGTGCCACGACGGGCACGGCGGCCGAGGCCGCGATGGCCGTCATCAACCAGATCGCCAACCCGACGATGCCGAAGGTCGGCGAGCGGTTCCTGGGCACGGTCGTCAAGACCGCCGCCTTCGGGGCCTTCGTCAGCCTCATCCCGGGCAAGGACGGCCTGGTCCACATCAGCAAGCTCGGCAACGGCAAGCGCATCGGCAAGGTCGAGGACGTCGTCAACGTCGGCGACAAGATCCAGGTCGAGATCACCGAGATCGACCAGCGCGGCAAGATCAGCCTCACGCCGGTCGAGAACGCCGAGCCGGCTCCGGCTGAGTAGCACCGCTTTGACGACGCAGGCCCCCTTCCGGACGACGGTCCTCGAAGGGGGCCTGCGCGTCGTCACCGAGCAGGTCCCCGGCGTCCGCAGCGCTGCCTTCGGGATCTGGGTCGGCGTCGGCTCCCGCGACGAGGGACCGGACGAGCACGGTGCCAGCCACTTCCTGGAGCACCTGCTCTTCAAGGGCACCCCGAAGCGCGACGCCCTGGAGATCTCGTCCGTCATGGACGCGGTCGGCGGTGAGATGAACGCCTTCACCGCCAAGGAGTACACCTGCTACTACGCCCGGGTCCTCGACGACGACCTGCCCCTCGCGGTCGACGTCGTCACCGACCTGGTGACCAACGCTCTGGTCGCGCCCGACGACGTCGAGTCCGAGCGGGGAGTCATCCTCGAGGAGATCTCGATGCACGACGACGACCCGGGCGACGTCGTGCACGACACCTTCGCCGCGGCGCTGTTCGGCGAGCACCCGCTCGGGCGCCGCATCATCGGCTCCGTCGAGAGCGTCGAGGCCCTGACGGCGCAGGGGATCGAGGGCTACTACCGCGGCCGCTACCAGCCGGAGCGGATGGTCGTCAGCGCCGCCGGCAACGTCGACCACGACCGGCTCGTCGCGCTGGTCCTCGAGGCGCTCGGCCCGTTCCCCCGCCACCCCAGCGCGGGGGAGGTCGCGCGCAGCGCGCCGGCAGCCCTGTCCGGCGTGCAGGTCGAGCAGCGGCCGACCGAGCAGGCCCACCTGGTGCTGGGCACGGCAGCGCTGCCGCGGGACCACGAGCTGCGGTGGGCGCTGTCGGTGCTCAACACCGGGCTCGGCGGCGGCATGAGCAGCCGGCTGTTCCAGGAGATCCGCGAGAAGCGCGGCCTCGCCTACAGCGTCTACTCGTATGCGAGCGCCCACGCCGACGCGGGCGTCTTCGGCGTGTACGCCGGCTGCGCGCCCTCCCGCGTCGACGAGGTGCTCCGGATCGCGCGCGCCGAGCTGGCGACGGCGGCCGAGAAGGGCCTCACCGACGAGGAGGTCAGCCGGGCCAAGGGCGCCATGCGCGGCTCGCTCGTCCTCGGCCTGGAGGACACCGGCGCCCAGATGAGCCGGATCGGCAAGGCCGCCCTCGTGCACGGCGAGGTGCTCACCCTGGACGAGCTGGTGGCGAAGATCGACGCCGTCTCCCCGGACGACGTGCGCGCGGCCGCGGACCTGGTGCTCACCTCGCCGCTGTCGCTCGGCATCATCGGACCCTTCGCCGACAGGGACTTCGCGGAGGTGCTCGCATGACGACAGTGGCGGTGCTCGGGGCCAAGGGCCGGATGGGCTCGGAGGTCGTCAAGGCGGTCACTGCCGCCGACGACCTGCAGCTCGGCCCGACCTTCGACGTCGACGACGTCCTCGACCTCACGGGTGTCGACGTCGCCGTCGACTTCACGCAGCCCTCCGCGGTGATGGGCAACCTCAAGGCGTGCATCGACGCGGGCGTGCACGCCGTCGTCGGGACCACGGGCTTCGACGACGAGCGGCTCGAGACCGTCCGCGGCTGGCTCGAGGGCACGTCGACGAGCGTGCTCATCGCCCCGAACTTCGGCATCGCCGCGGTGCTCATGATGCAGTTCTCCGCCGCGGCGGCGAAGTACTTCGAGAGCGTCGAGATCGTCGAGCTGCACCACACCGGCAAGGTCGACGCCCCGAGCGGCACGGCGAGGCGCACCGCCGAGCTCGTCGCCGCCGCCCGCAAGGGGATGCCGCCCGCGCCGGACGCGACGAGCGAGCTGCTCGAGGGGGCCCGCGGTGCCGTCGTCGCGGGCATCCCGGTGCACGCGCTGCGGCTGCAGGGCCTGGTCGCGCACCAGGAGGTGATCCTCAGCGGGGGCGGCGAGAGCCTCACCATCAGGCACGACTCCTACGACCGCGCCTCGTTCATGCCGGGCGTGCTGCTCGGGGTCCGCGAGGTCGCGAAGCGCCCCGGCCTCACGGTCGGCCTGGAGCACCTGCTCGACCTGTGAAGCTGAGGGCCGCGGTCGCGGTCGCCGCCGTGGTGCTCGTCGGCGGCTACCTGGCGCTGCGGGCCGGGCAGCTGATCGCCACAGGCACCGTGGCGGGCGTGCTGCTCGGCACCGGTGCGCTGCTGCTGGTCGCGCTCGGCGCGATCCTCGTCCTCGGCGAGGTGCGGCTGGCGCAGGCGTCGCAGCGGCTCGGTCAGGCCCTGTACGACGAGGGGTTCGTCGAGGACGACCTCCCGACGCTGCCCTCCGGCCGGGTGCGGCGCGAGGCCGCGGAGGTGCTGTTCGAGAAGCGGCGGGCCGAGGCCGAGGCGGCCCCCGACGACTGGCGCGCGTGGTTCAAGCTGGCGACGGCCTACGACGCCGCCCGCGACCCGTCGCGAGGACGGCGCGCGATGCGCAAGGCCATCGCGCTGGAGCGCGCTGCTAGTCCAGGGCGAGGGACGCAGCGGCGCTGAGCACGTCGTCGGCCCCCTCGCCGGTGACGTGCAGGTCGAGTGCCGACGGCGCGACCCGGTTGGCGACGACGCGGCAGAAGTCCACCGTGGACAGCACCATCATCAGATCGGTCACCTGCCCGTTGCGCTCGCCGAGCGGCAGGTCCCAGGTGCCGCCGCCGGCCCCTGTCAGCACGAGGTGCAGGTCGGTCGGGGTGTCGGCGCCGCTGCGCGCCACGGCGTGCGGCAGCAGCTGCACGGCGAGCTCGGTCATCAAGGTGAGTGTCGACGCGTCGGGGACGCTCGGCGGCATCCCGGCAGCCGAGCGGATGTCGTTCTCGTGCGTCCAGAGCTCGAAGGCGCGGACCACGAGCAGCGCGTCGACCGGCAGTCGCATGCCGTGCATCGACAGCAGGCGCCCGTCGCACGTCCGGTCGGCCACGAGCTCGAGCGTCCGGTCGGCGGCGGCGCGCCAGTCGCGGAGCGTCTCCGCCGGGGCGCGCCCCGCCTGCGCGGAAGCCAGGTCCTCGGTCGAGGCGACGTGCTCGGCGTCGGCGACCTCCTCGTCACCGGCCAACGCCCGCCAGACGTCGCGTTCGACACCGATGAGGTGACCGACCAGGCCCTGGACGTCGAGGTCGCGAAGCACGGGCCCGCGCCACTGGGCAGGCGCGAGCGTCGACAGCAGCCCGGTGAACGCGTCCGCCGCACGGGCGAACGCCTCGGCTGCGGAGATCCGCGTCGCGGCCGGCACCGTCCGTCCACCGGCCCGGGCAGCGCGCGAGGCGGTGAGCACCCGCTCGCGGAGCCCGTCCGGCACGGGCGAGGACACGGTCATGACGGCTCCAGCAGCCGGCGGTCCAGCAGGGACTCGAGCCGCGCGAGAGCCAGGCGGACCCGTGACTTCGCGGTGCCCTCCGGCAGCCCGGTCACGCGGGCGACGTCGCGGTAGCTGAGCCCGCGGAAGTACGCCAGCTCCACCACCTCGCGCTGGCTCGCGGGCAGCTGGTCGACGGCGTCCCGGACCTCGCACGCCGTCTCCGCCGTCGTGACCTGCTCCGAGGGTGACGGGTCCCGCTGCTGCGGCATCAGCCAGTCGCTGCGCTTCTCACGGCCCGCCCGGCGCAGCTCGCTGCGGAGGACGTCGTGGGCCCGGTGGCGGGCGCAGACGCTGAGGAAGCTCCGTAGCGAGCCGAGCGACGCGTCGTACTTCTCCGGGTGGCACCACAGGTCGACGAACACGTCCTGCACGACGTCCTGCGCCGCGGCACCGCTCCCGAGCACGCGGACCGCGCTGGCGTGGACGGCCCCGGCCAGGGCGTCGAAGACCTCGGCCAGCGCGCGCTCGTCACCGGCGGCGATGCGCGCCGCGAGCAGCGAGTCGTGGGTGCCGGACTCCACGACCACGACGGTAGCGACGGGGCTCGGGTCGCTGCAGGCGTTCGCCTCGAATCGTGGGGCGAGCACCGCCGACGAGGTCACGTCAGAGGTACGCCGC
This sequence comes from uncultured Frankiales bacterium, assembly GCA_946479905.1. The sequence continues at coordinate 4,597 of CAMLIA010000144.1, forward strand.
CGCGTCCACCTCCGGATCAGTGATCCACGTGACCGCTCGGCGGCGTAGTACCAGCACGCCGACCGACCAGGAGGAGGAACTCATGGCAGTAGTGGTGCACGTGACGCTCCGGGGTGTCACTCCGGCTCAGTACGACGCGGTCCGCGAGCGGGCGGGCTGGATCGAGCAGCCGCCGACCGGAGGCCTGTCGCACACGACGTGGTGGGAGGGCGACGACTGCCACAACCTCGACGCGTGGGAGAGCGAGGAGGCGTTCGCGGCCTTCGGCGAGCAGCGGCTGGGTCCGGCCATGGCGGCAGCGGGCGTCAACGTGGAGCCGGAGGCGATCGTGCACCCCGCTCACGAGGTGTTCACCCCGCGCGCCGGCATCGTCGCGCCGACGGCGTCGCCGACGATCGGCTCGGTCGACAACGTGACCCTGATCCGCAGCGGGTACGACGCGTTCGCGCGGGGCGACATCGAGACCGTGCTGTCGCTCTTCGACCCGGCGATCACCTGGTACACCCCGGACACGGTCCCCTTCGGGGGCAGCTTCACCGGGCATGCGGGTGTCGGAGGCTTCTTCGCGACGCTCCCGCAGCACTACGCCGAGCTGCACGTCGAGCCGACCCGGTTCATCGACCGCGGGGACACCGTCGTCGCGCTCGGCAGCCTGCGTGGCCGCAGCACCGCCGGCAACGACTTCGACATCCCGTTCGTCCACGTGTGGACCTTCAGCAACGGCAAGGCCACGTCGTTCACCGAGTCCTTCGACTCCGTGAAGATGACCGCCGCGCTCGGCATGCAGGTGGCGCAGCATGTCTGACCCGAAGGAGCTGGTGCGCCGGATCTTCGACGAGGTCATCAACGAGGGCCGCACGGACACCCTGGAGGAGCTGTTCACCGACGACTTCGTCGATCACGGCCCGATGGGGGACCTGCACGGCAGGGACGTGTTCGCGGGGCTCGTCGAGCAGTGGCGGGCGGCCGTGCCGGACGTGCACTGCACCGTCGACAACCTCGTCGCCGAGGGGGACCTGGTCGGTTGGACGGTCCGCACGACCGGCACCCACACCGGCGACCAGCTCGGCTTCCCGGCGACAGGCAAGCGGTTCGAGACGGTCAGCGCGAACATCGGACGGATGCGCGACGGCCGTGCTGCGGAGCACTGGGCGGAGCAGGGGATGTTCCCGATGCTCGTCCAGCTCGGCGTCCTCCCGGTACCCGCCTCTAGCTGACGGCAGGTCGCAGGCCGGTGTGCATCCGGCGCTGCGGCACGACGCGTTGCCCGGTGTCGAGGCCGCGGCCGAGGCCGTCGAAGTCCCAGCCGGCGGACTGCAGGAAGCCGGAGAGCACCGTGTCCGCCTCGAACACCCACGTCACGGCGACCTCGAACGACGACCAGTGCTCGGCACTGGCCTGCAGCAGTCGCGAGCCGTGGCCGCGCCGGCCCCAGCGCGGCTCGACCATCAGCGCCGTGAGCTCGACGCCCTCTGCCGCAGGCTCGGACGTCGCGAAGCCCACCACGGACCCGCCGTCCAGCGCGACCAGCACCCGGTGGTCGGGGGACGGCGGCGCCTCGATCGCGTTGAGCCAGACCGCAGCGACCTGCTCGAGCGGCACCACCAGCTCTCCGACGAGCGATGCGTAGGCCTGCGACCAGGTGGACTGCTGCACCCGAGCGATGGGCTCCGCGTCGGCGGGACGGGCCGGGCGCACCGAGACGTCAGCCACGGCGCATCCGGATCTCCCGCACCGGGCCGTCGAGGTCGAGCACCTTGCTGCCGCCGTCCGCGACGAACCCGTGCCGGCGGTAGAACGCCTGCGCCCGCTCGTTGTCCGCCAGCACCCACAGCACCGACACACCCTCGCACGCCGCCAGCAGCGCCGTACCGACGCCCGTCCGCCAGGCGGCCGGCTCGACGTACAGCGCGTAGAGCTCCACGAGACCTGTCTCGGCGTCGCGGGCCGGACCGAAGGCCGCCATCCCGATCACCGTGCCGTCCTCCGCCACCAGGGTCGTGACCTCGCCGGTGACCATCAGGGCGGCCCGCCGCTCCGCGTCGACGGCCATCCGGTCCAGGAAGGAGTCGGCGACGATGCCGCGGTACGCGGCCTGCCAGCCCCTCAGCCGGACGGTCTCCACGGCGAGCGCGTCGTCGACGGTGGCGATCCTGACGTGCACGGCTGGCAGGATCGCAGACGTGGAGCGGCTGACGATCGGGCAGGCCCGGCGCATCGCGCTCGCCGCGCAGGGCTTTCGCGACCCGCTGCCTCCGACGGTCACTGCCCGGCACCTGCGCCGGGTGCTCGGCAGGACGCAGCTGCTGCAGATCGACAGCGTGAACGTGTTCGCCCGCGCGCACGTCATGCCGGCGTACGCGCGGCTCGGGCCGTGGGACCCGGCGCTGCTGGACACCCTCGCCTTCCGCAGGCGCGAGCTCTTCGAGTTCTGGGGCCACGAGGCGTCGTACCTCCCGGTGGCCCTGCACCCGCTGCTCCGGTGGCGGATGGCCCGCAACGAGTCGCGGATCGCGCGGTGGGGCTTCGAGACCGACGACGCGCTGCTCGACGAGCTGCTGAAGCGGGTCGAGCAGGACGGCCCGACCGGGGCGGGCGCGCTGCGCGAGGGGCCGCGGGCCCGCAACGGCACGATGTGGGACTGGGACCACATCAAGGTCGGCCTGGAGTACCTGTTCTCCATCGGCAGGCTGACCACGCGGCACCGGACCGCGGGCTTCGAGCGGATCTACGACCTCACGGAGCGGGTGCTGCCGGCCGAGGTCCTGGCCGCGCCGACGCCGACGCCGCACGAGGCGCACCGCGCGCTGCTGCTGCTGTCCGCCCGCGCGCACGGGGTCGCGACCGCCCGGTCGTTGAAGGACTACTTCCGGCTCCGCGGACCGGTCGCCGACACCGCGCTGCGCGAGCTCGTCGACGAGGGCGCGCTGCTGCCCGTCCTGGTCGCGGGGGAGAAGGCACTGCTCGACCCCACGGCCGCGCGACCGCGCCGGGTGTCCAGGCAGGCCCTGCTCTCGCCGTTCGACCCGCTGGTGTGGGAGCGGTCGAGGACCGAGCGGCTGTGGGGGATCGACTACCGGATCGAGATCTACACGCCGGCGCACAAGCGGGTCTACGGCTACTACTGCCTGCTGTTCCTGCAGGACGAGGCGATCCGCGCCCGGGTCGACCTGAAGTCCGACCGCAAGGCGGGCGTGCTGCGCGTCATGGCCGCGTGGCGTGAGCCGGAGACGCTGCCCTCGACGGCCGAGGCGCTCGCCGAGGAGCTGCGGCAGGCGGCCCGGTGGCAGGGGCTGTCCGCGGTCCAGGTCGAGGGCAGCGGTGACCTCGCCGCCGACCTGGCCAGGGAGGCCTAGGAGGCGCGGGCCACGACGACGTCGCCGATCCCGGTGACCAGCCGGACCTTGAGGTCGCTGCCGCCCGTGGGCGCGGCGTCCTCCATCGGCAGGTCGCAGCGGACGTCGCCGAGGGCGCTCTGCAGGTCGACCTGGACGCTGGTGCCCTCGAGCACGCCGACGCGGGCGTTGCCGCCGCCGCTCTGGAAGAGCACCTCCCCGCTGCTCGCGGCGGCGAGGTCGAGGCCGACGTGGCCGCCCTTGACCAGCACGCTCCCGGTGCTGCGGCCCAGGGTCAGCGAGCCGTTGCCCGCCTTGAACACCACGTCGTGCGCCGACGCAGCCGTGAGCTGGCCGTTGCCGCTGGTGAAGGAGATCCGTCGCGGCGACCCGCCCACGACCACCGTGGCGTCGCCGCCCTTGACGTCGAGGCTGCCGCGCACGTCCGTGACGTGCACGTCGCCCGAACCGGTCCGCACCACGAGGTCGGACAGCTCTCCTGTTGCGTGCAGCCGGACCTCGGCGGACGTCGAGGTGAGCGTCGACAGCGACGGCAGCTGCAGCCGGATCCGCACCTGGACGCCGCCGCGCCAGCCGCCCTTGCCGGGCACGTCCACGGTGAGCCGGGAGCCGACGCAGGAGATGCGGGCAGCGCGGGCCGCCTCGGCGCTGCGGCTGTCGTGCGGGTCGAGGGCCTCGACGGTCGCCTCGGCGGTGCCGCTGCGGGTGGCGTCGACCTCGACGGTGCCGCCGTGGAAGCGCAGCCGCGCGTCGAGCGGGCCGTCGGTGGTGAAGGTGGTCATGGGGGTCTCCAGGGGGTCAGGCGCGGCCGTAGCCCGACAGCCGGCGCGGGCCGGCTCCAGGGCCACTGAGGAACGGGAAGATCGGCTTGGGGTCGAGCGCGGCCTGCACGGCCCGCACCAGCCAGCTGTTCACGCTGAGGCCCTCGGTGCTCGCCGCCGACTCGGCACGGGCCTTGAGCGCCTCCGGCAGCCGGAGGGTGAGCCGCGCGGTGCCGTCGTCGCCGGCCGGGTCGGGGGCGGGCGGGGCGGGAGCCTGGACGGGCGCCTGGACGGCGGCCACCAGCTCGGGCTCCCGGCCGCGCAGCCGCAGCTCCACGGTCGCACCGGGCAGCTGCGTCGAGAGGTCCTCGGCCGCCTCGGCGAGCAGGTCGAGCAGCACCAGCCGCAGCGCGGGCTCGATGGCGTCACCGAGCAGGGCCGCGGCCCGCGCGACCTCCTCGGTGCCCACCGCCCCGGCCGCGGCCAGGTCGGCGCGCAGGGCCTCGACGTGCGGGCTCAGCTCCATGACGTCGACCTGACGTCGTACGATGTCGTCATGACATCACTATGACGTCATACGGCGTCACTCGTCAAGCGCGGCGCGGCAGCCCTCGGGGGTGGCGGCTGACGGCTAGGCTGGTGCCTCGCCGCCCTTCCTCACCCGCGGCCCGCAGATCAGCTATACGGAGAACCGTGGTCGCGCTCGCCCCGCTCAAGGTCCAGGTCATCGGCTACACCCACTTCGACCCGCCGGCGGACGTGCCGTGGGAGACCGACGTGGACGGCGGCCAGGCGCTCGCCGAGTTCGCGGGGCGGGCCTGCTACCAGAGCTGGGCGAAGCCCAACCCCGCGACCGCCACCAACGAGGGCTACCTCAAGCACATCCTCGAGGTGGGCCACCTGAGCGTCCTCGAGCACGGCTCGGTCAGCTTCTACCTCACGGGCGTGTCGAGGAGCCTCACCCACGAGCTCATCCGGCACCGGCACTTCTCCTACAGCCAGCTCTCGCAGCGCTACGTCCCCGAGCGCGACGCCGCCATGGTCGAGCCCGGCGTCATCGCCGAGGACCCGGAGCTGCACGCCCTGTTCGAGGAGGCGTCGGAGGCGGCGCTGTCGTCGTACACGAAGCTGCTCGAGGGTCTCGAGAAGAAGTTCGCCGACGTCGAGAACGTCACCGCCCGCCGCAAGCAGGCCCGCCAGGCCGCCCGCGCCGTGCTGCCCAACGCGACCGAGACGCGCATCGTCGTGACCGGCAACTACCGCGCGATGCGGCACTTCGTCGCGATGCGCGCGAGCGAGCACGCCGACGTCGAGATCCGCGAGCTCGCGATCGCCATGCTGCGCGAGCTGCAGCGCGTGGCGCCGCACGTCTTCAACGACTTCACGATCTCGACGCTGCCCGACGGCTCAGAAGTCGCTTCGAGTCCGCTCGTGGCAGAGGGATAATCGTCGGCATGACCTCTCCGCCGTTCGGCCGCGTCCTCACCGCGATGGTGACCCCGTTCACCCCGGACGGCGACGTGGACCTCAAGCGCGCCGGCGAGCTCGCCGACCGGCTGGTCGACGACGGCAACGACGGCCTGGTCATCAGCGGTACGACGGGGGAGGCCCCCACCACCCACCGCGCGGAGAAGGCGGACCTGCTGCGCGCGGTCGTGGACGCCGTCGGCGGCCGGGCGCACGTCGTCGCGGGCGTCGGCAGCAACGACACGACGCACGCGGTGTCGATGGCGCAGGACGCCGAGAAGGCCGGCGCCACAGGGGTTCTCGTCGTCACGCCGTACTACAGCAAGCCGCCGCAGGCGGGCGTGATCGCCCACACCACGAAGGTCGCGGAGGCCACGGACCTGCCCGTGATGCTCTACGACATCCCCGGCCGCACCGGGCTCGCGCTCGCCGAGCGCACCATCGTGCAGCTCGCCGCGCACCCGCAGGTCGTCGCGCTCAAGGACGCCAAGCTCGACCTCGAGTCGACGTCGCACGTGCTGCGCGAGACCGACCTGGCCTACTACTCGGGCCAGGACGCGGTGACGCTGCCGATGATGGCCATCGGCGGGGTCGGTGTCGTGGGCACGTCGACCCACCTCGTCGCCCGCCGGACCCAGGACATGATCACGGCCTTCCTGGCCGGCGACCTCGCGAAGGCCCGCGAGCTGCACGAGGCGATGCTGCCGATCTACACGGGCATCTTCCGGACGCAGGGCACCATCCTCGTGAAGGCCGCCCTGGCGCTGCTCGGCTTCCCCGTGGGCGGGGTCCGCCTGCCGCTCGTCGAGGCCACGGCTGAGGAGATCGCCCAGCTCCGGACCGACCTCCAGGCAGCAGCCGTCCTGTGAGCCACCCGCACCCGGAGCTGGCGTACCCGCCGGTCCTGCCGGACGGAGGCCTGCGCGTCGTCGCGCTCGGCGGGCTCGGCGAGATCGGCCGCAACATGACCGTCTTCGAGTACGACGAGAAGCTGCTCGTCGTCGACTGCGGCGTGCTGTTCCCGGAGGACGAGCAGCCCGGTGTCGACCTGATCCTGCCGGACTTCAGCTACATCCGGGACCGGCTCGACGACATCGTCGCCGTCGTGCTGACGCACGGCCACGAGGACCACATCGGCGCGATCCCCTACCTGCTGCGCGAGCGCAGGGACGTCCCCATCGTCGGGAGCCGGTTCACGCTCGCGCTGCTCAAGGCGAAGCTGCGGGAGCACCGCATCGAGCCGAGCGTCGAGGAGGTCGTCGAGGGCGACCGGGTGGTGCTCGGGCCCTTCGACGTCGAGTTCTTCTCGGTCAACCACTCGATCCCGGACGCGATGGCCGTCGCCATCCGCACCCCCGCGGGCCTGGTGCTGCACACCGGCGACTTCAAGATGGACCAGCTGCCGCTCGAC
>CAMLIA010000145.1 GCA_946479905.1 uncultured Frankiales bacterium
GTCGTCAGCGACAAGATGGACAAGACCGTCGTCGTCGCCGTCGAGGACCGCGTGCAGCACCCGCTGTACAAGAAGACGCTGCGCCGCACCAACAAGCTCAAGGCGCACGACGAGCAGAACGCCGCCGGCGTGGGCGACCGGGTCCTCCTCATGGAGACCCGTCCGCTGTCCGCGACCAAGCGCTGGCGCATCGTCGAGATCCTGGAGAAGGCGAAATAGCGGCGAGCGAAGCGAGCTTCGCTCTTTCGCAACAACAATCAGCGCGGCCGCAGGCCGCACCACGTGGATCCGCGTCCCTCGCAAGGGGGATACGGGATCCGGAGGAGAAATTGTGATTCAGCAGGAGTCGCGACTGCGCGTCGCCGACAACACGGGTGCGAAGGAAGTCCTCTGCATCCGGGTTCTCGGCGGCTCCGCCCGTCGCTACGCCGGGATCGGCGACATCATCGTCTGCACGGTGAAGGACGCCATCCCGGGCGCGGGCGTGAAGAAGGGCGACGTGGTCAAGGCCGTCGTCGTCCGCACCGTCAAGGAGCGCCGTCGCCCGGACGGCAGCTACATCCGCTTCGACGAGAACGCAGCCGTGCTCATCAAGGACGGCGGTGACCCGCGGGGCACCCGCATCTTCGGGCCGGTCGGTCGCGAGCTGCGCGACAAGCGGTTCATGAAGATCATCTCGCTCGCCCCGGAGGTGCTCTAGCCATGGCCGGACTGTTCGTGAAGAAGGGCGACACCGTCCAGGTCGTCGCCGGCAAGGACAAGGGCGTGAAGGGCAAGGTCATCCTGGCCGACCCCGCCAGCAGCCGGGTCCTCGTCGAGGGCGTCAACCGCATCAAGAAGCACACCCGCGTCACGCAGTCGGCGCGCGGTTCCCAGCAGGGCGGCATCGTCACGCAGGAAGCCGCCGTGCACGTCAGCAACGTGCAGGTCGTGTGCCCCTCCTGCGGCAAGCCGTCCCGCATCGGCCACCGCCGCAGCGAGCCGGACGCCAACGGCAAGACCCACAGCGTGCGCGTCTGCAAGCGCTGCGAGAAGGACATCTGATGACCACCACTGTTGAGATCCCGCGGCTCAAGGCCCGGTACCGCTCGGAGATCAAGCCGGCCCTGCAGGAGCAGTTCTCCTACGGCAACGCCATGCAGATCCCGGGCGTCGTCAAGGTCGTCGTCAACATGGGTGTCGGCGACGCCGCGAAGGACTCCAAGCTGATCGACGGTGCGCTGCGCGACCTGACGGCCATCACCGGCCAGAAGCCGCAGCTGCGGCGCGCCACCAAGTCGATCGCGCAGTTCAAGCTGCGCGAGGGCATGCCCATCGGCGCGAAGGTCACCCTGCGCGGCGACCGGATGTGGGAGTTCCTGGACCGGCTGGTCACGCTGGCGCTCCCGCGCATCCGCGACTTCCGCGGCCTGTCGGCGTCCCAGTTCGACGGCAACGGCAACTACACCTTCGGCCTCAACGAGCAGTCGATGTTCCACGAGATCGACGTCGACAAGGTGGACCGCACCCGCGGCATGGACATCACCGTGGTCACCACGGCGACCAACGACGACGAGGGCCGGGCGCTGCTGCGCGCTCTCGGCTTCCCGTTCAAGGAGCAGTAGAGATGGCGAAGAAGGCGCTCGTCGAGAAGGCGAACCGCAAGCCCAAGTTCCAGGTCCGCGGCTACACGCGCTGCAACCGCTGCGGGCGACCGCGGGCGGTGTTCCGCGCGTTCGGCCTCTGCCGGATCTGCTTCCGCGAGATGGCGCACGCGGGCGAGCTGCCCGGCATCACGAAGTCCTCCTGGTAACCCCAGAAACCCTCAACTCTTCGTCACAGGCCCTCGCGGGAACCGGGACGGGAAAGGCCTCAGGCCACCGACATGACCATGACCGACCCGATCGCGGACATGCTGACCCGCGTGCGCAACGCCAACTCGGCGTACCACGACAGCGTCTCCATGCCGCACAGCAAGATCAAGACGCACATCGCGGAGATCCTCCAGCAGGAGGGCTACATCGCGGGCTGGAAGACCGAGGACGGTGAGAAGGGCAAGGTCCTCACCATCGACCTCAAGTACGGCCCGAACCGCGAGCGCTCCATCGCCGGTGTGCGCCGCGTCTCCAAGCCCGGCCTGCGCGTCTACGCGAAGGCCGGCAACCTCCCCAAGGTCCTCGGCGGGCTGGGTGTCGCGATCATCTCGACGTCCAGCGGCCTGCTGACCGACCGCCAGGCCAACAAGAAGGGCGTGGGTGGGGAAGTCCTCGCCTACGTCTACTAAGGAGGCCCTGATGTCGAGAATCGGCAGGCTGGCCATCCCCGTGCCCTCGGGCGTCGAGATCACCATCGACGGCCAGGACATCACGGTGAAGGGCCCGAAGGGCACGCTGAGCCACACCGTCTCCGAGCCCATCCGCATCGAGCAGGGTGACGGTGTCCTCAACGTCACCCGCCCCGACGACGAGCGCGCGAGCCGCAGCCTGCACGGGCTGACCCGCTCGCTGGTCAACAACATGGTCGTCGGTGTCACCACCGGCTACGAGAAGCCGATGGAGATCCGCGGCGTCGGCTACCGCGTGGCCGCCAAGGGCTCGGACCTCGAGTTCGCCCTCGGCTACAGCCATCCGGTGCCCGTCTCGGCGCCGGAGGGCATCACCTTCGAGGTGCAGTCCCCGACGAAGTTCGTCGTGAAGGGCATCGACAAGCAGAAGGTCGGCGAGGTCGCCGCCAACATCCGCAAGCTGCGCAAGCCCGACCCCTACAAGGGCAAGGGCGTCCGCTACGAGGGCGAGCAGATCAAGCTCAAGGTCGGGAAGACGGGTAAGTAATGGCTGACATCTCGACCAAGCGCCGCCTCGGGAAGGCCCGACGGCACTTCCGCATCCGCAAGAAGGTCCGCGGCACCGCAAGCCGTCCGCGCCTCGTGGTGACCCGCTCCTCGCGGCACATCACCGCCCAGGTCGTGGACGACCTCGCCGGCCACACGCTGGCCAGCGCGTCGACGCTCGACGCCACGATCCGTGGCGGGGACGGCGACAAGACCGCGCAGGCCAAGAAGGTCGGCGCCCTGGTCGCCGAGCGCGCCAAGGCGGCCGGCATCGACAAGGTCGTCTTCGACCGCGGTGGCAACGCCTACGCCGGCCGGATCGCGGCCCTGGCCGACAGCGCCCGCGAGAACGGCCTGGAGTTCTGATGACGTGCACGACTGACAAGAAGAGGAACATCTGATGCCCGGACAGCAGCGCCGAGGCGGGACTGGTCCCGCACAGGGCGGCGACCGTCAGGGTGGCCGTGACGGCGGCCGCGGAGGCCGTGACGGCGGTCGTGGTGGCGCGCCCGAGAAGAGCGCCCACATCGAGCGCGTCGTCGCGATCAACCGCGTCGCCAAGGTCGTGAAGGGTGGTCGTCGCTTCAGCTTCACCGCCCTCGTGGTCGTCGGTGACGGCGACGGCCAGGTCGGCGTCGGCTACGGCAAGGCCAAGGAGGTGCCCGCCGCCATCGCGAAGGGCGTCGAGGAGGCCAAGAAGCACTTCTTCCGCGTCCCGCGGATCGGTGCGACCATCCCGCACCCGATCCAGGGCGAGGCGGCCGCCGGTGTCGTGCTCCTCAAGCCGGCCAGCCCCGGTACCGGCGTCATCGCCGGTGGCCCGGTGCGTGCCGTGCTCGAGTGCGCCGGCATCCACGACGTGCTCAGCAAGTCGCTCGGGTCCTCCAACCCGATCAACATCGTCCACGCGACCGTCGCGGCCCTCAAGGGCCTCGTGCGTCCCGAGGAGATCGCGGCCCGCCGCGGCCTGCCCCTCGAGGACGTCGCGCCGGCCGCCATGCTCCGGGCCCGGGCCGCAGCGGCTGCTGCGGCTCCCGCGCCCGCCGTCGGAGGCTGATCATGGGCCGTCTCAAGGTCACGCAGACCCGGTCGGGGATCGGGGGCAAGCAGAACCAGCGCGACACGCTGCGGACGCTCGGCCTCAAGCGCATCAACGACACCGTCGTCAAGGAGGACCGCCCCGAGATCCGCGGGATGGTCAACACGGTCACGCACCTCGTGTCCGTCGAGGAGGTCGAGTAACCGATGAGTGACTCCCCGCAGAAGTCCATGAACGGTTCACCGTTGAAGGTCCACCACCTCCGTCCGGCTCCTGGCGCCAAGACCGCCAAGACCCGCGTCGGCCGTGGTGAGGCCAGCAAGGGCAAGACCGCCGGCCGTGGCACCAAGGGCACCAAGGCCCGCTACCAGGTGCCGGCCGCCTTCGAGGGCGGGCAGATGCCGCTGCACATGCGGCTGCCCAAGCTCAAGGGCTTCAAGAACCGGTTCCGCACCGAGTACCAGGTCGTCAACCTCGACAAGATCGCCGAGCGCTTCCCGCAGGGTGGGACGATCGGTGTCGAGGAGCTCGTCGCCAAGGGCCTGGTCCGCGACAACAGCCTCGTCAAGGTGCTCGGCGGTGGTGATCTTGCCGTCAAGCTCGAGGTGACCGCACACGCCTTCTCGGCCACCGCCAAGGAGAAGATCGCCGCTGCTGGTGGGACCGCCACCCAGCTGTAGCGCACGCTCGTCAGGGCCGTCGTGCTCCCCGCGAGGGGAGGCGACGGCCCTCGGTCGCTCCGGCGCTGCCAGCGGGACCGGCTGTTAGAGTGCCGCGGGACGGGCTGACACCGTCATCCCAGCGTGCACGCCGGCCCCACCCGGCACCGTGTGACCAGCTCGACCGCCCCTCACCCCACCTCACCCGTAGCCCGCCCGCGACCGTCACAGCGACCCGGAACGCCCCCCACGGACCGGATGCCAGGAGGACCCCGTGCTCACCGCTTTCGTCCGGGCCTTCCGCACGCCCGACCTCCGGCGGAAGCTGCTCTTCACGCTGGCGATGATCGGCGTCTACCGCCTCGGGTCGGTCGTTCCCGGCCCGGGCGTCTCCTACGTCGCCATCCAGACCTGCCTGGACCAGGTCAAGGACAAGAGCCTGTACGGCCTGATCAACCTGTTCAGCGGCGGCGCGCTGCTCAAGCTCAGCGTGTTCGCGCTCGGGATCATGCCCTACATCACGAGCTCCATCATCATCCAGCTGCTCATCGTGGTCATCCCGCGACTGGAGACGCTGAAGGAGGAGGGGCAGTCCGGCCAGGCGAAGCTCACGCAGTACACCCGCTACCTCACGGTGGCGCTGGCCATCCTGCAGTCGACCGGCATCGTGGCGCTGGCCCGCTCCGGCAACCTCATCCAGGGCTGCAACGAGAAGATCATCCCGGACGAGTCGATCTTCAAGATCAGCGTGCTCGTCATCACGCTGACGGCCGGCACCGCCGTCATCATGTGGCTGGGGGAGCTGGTCACCGACAGGGGCGTCGGGAACGGCATGTCGGTCCTGATCTTCACCTCGATCATCTCCTCCATGCCGTCCCAGGGGACAGGCATCGCCCGCTCCACCAACGGCGGGTTCAAGCTCACCGGCGTCATCCTGCTCGCCATCGTCGTGATCACCCTGGTCGTGTTCGTCGAGCAGGCGCAGCGGCGGGTGCCGGTGCAGTACGCCAAGCGGATGATCGGCCGCCGGATGTACGGCGGGACGAGCACCTACATCCCGCTCAAGGTCAACCAGGCCGGCGTCATCCCGGTCATCTTCGCCAGCTCGCTGCTGTACCTCCCGCAGCTGCTCAGCCAGGTCTGGACGAACGAGACGTTCACCAAGTACGTCAACCGGTACCTCGTGCGCGGCGACCACCCGATCTACCTGGCGATCTACTTCGGGCTGATCATCTTCTTCACCTACTTCTACGTCGCGATCACGTTCAACCCGGTCGAGGTCGCCGACAACATGAAGAAGTACGGCGGCTTCGTGCCCGGCATCCGTCCGGGTCGGGCGACCGCCGAGTACCTCGACTACATCCTGTCGCGCGTGACCAGCTTCGGCGCCCTCTACCTCGGGCTCGTGGCGGTGCTGCCGCTGCTGCTGTTCAACCTGACCGCGGGTGCGAACCGGCTCCCCTTCGGCGGCACAGCTGTGCTCATCGTGGTCGGTGTCGGCCTCGAGACGGTGAAGCAGATCGAGAGCCAGCTGATGCTGCGCAACTACGAGGGCTTCCTCCGATGACGCTGCGCTGGGGTCACTAGGTGCGCCTCGTCCTGGTCGGTCCCCCCGGAGCAGGTAAGGGGACGCAGGCCCAGTTCATCGCGGAGCACCTGCTGGTCCCCAAGATCTCGACGGGGGACATCTTCCGCGCCAACGTCGGCCAGGGCACCGAGCTGGGGCTGCTCGCCAAGAGCTACATGGACCGCGGCGACCTGGTCCCGGACGACGTCACGATCGACATGGTGCGGCTCCGGCTGGCCGAGTCCGACGCGGTGACAGGGTTCCTGCTCGACGGGTTCCCCCGCACGGTGCCGCAGGCGCAGACGCTCGACGACATGCTCGCCGAGGCGGGCGTCAAGCTCGACGTGGTGCTGGAGCTGGTCGTCGAGAAGGACGAGGTGATCCGGCGGCTGTCGGGTCGTCGTACCTGCCGCACCTGCAACCACATCTGGCACGTGGAGTTCGACCCGCCCGGCGAGGACGGCGTCTGCGACCTCGACGGCGGCGAGCTCTACCAGCGCGACGACGACAAGCCGGAGACGATCGCCAACCGGCTCGAGGTCTACGACAAGGACACGGCGCCGCTCGTCAACTACTACGCCGAGCGCGGTCTGCTCATCGGCGTCGACGCGACCGGACCGGTCGACGACGTCACGCAGCGCGCCATCGACGCGCTGCGGCCGCTCCAGCACGGTGAGTGACGTGGGCCTGAGGAACCGCCGGCCCCGCGGGGTGACGGTGAAGACGCCGGAGCAGGTGCGCAGGATGCGCGCCGCCGGGCTCGTCGTGGCCGAGGCGCTGGCCCGGATGACCGAGGCGGTGCGGCCGGGTACGACGACAGCGGACCTCGACCGGATCGCGCGCGACGTCCTGGACAGGCACGGCGCCACGTCGAACTTCCTCGGGTACGGCAACCCGGCCTTCCCCGCCGTCATCTGCGCGTCGGTGGGGGCGGAGGTCGTGCACGGCATCCCGGGGGACCGCCCGCTCGAGGAGGGCGAGCTGTGCTCGATCGACTTCGGGGCGGTCGTCGACGGCTGGCACGGTGACGCCGCGGTGACGGTGCCGGTCGGGACCTGCGACGCCGACGTCCTCGAGCTCAACCGCGTCACCGAGGAGAGCCTGTGGGCCGCGCTGCGGGCGGTCCGGCCGGGCGGGTTCCTGTCCGACGTGGGGGCGGCCGTCGAGCGGGTGGTGCGACCGCACGGCTTCGGGCTGCTGGAGGACTACGCCGGCCACGGCATCGGGACGGCGATGCACGAGCCGCCGTACGTCCCGAACCTGGCACCCCAAGGGCCCGGGCACGGCATGCCGCTGGACGTCGGGATCGTGCTGGCCGTGGAGCCGATGGCGACGCTCGGCGCCCCCGAGGTCACGACCCTGGCCGACGACTGGACGGTCGTGACCGCCGACGGCCGGCAGGCCAGCCACTGGGAGCACACCGTCGCCGTCACCCCCGACGGGCCGTGGGTGCTGACCGCGCTCGACGGCGGCAGCTCACGCCTGTAGGGACTGTCCGACAGCCGACACCACCGTTGTCCTCGAGCGGTGTCGGGCCGCACGCTCGTCGGATGCGGGCGCTCGGGAGCGCGCGCGACGATGAGAGGTGCGTGTGTTGGGTCGGCCGCAGGAGGACAGCGGGCTGCGGGGGGACGACGACGTGGCGGGCCACGTGCTGCGGTTGTCGGGCTCCCGGACGGCCCCGACACTGGTGCGCCTGACCAGCTCGCGGGCGGGCGCCCCGGAGGGAGCCCCGCTGGCGTTCGCCGCGCAGGTCGTCACCGTCGGCGGCGCGCCAGGGGACCCGCCCACCGGGGAGGTGACCTTCCGCGTCGACGGCCGCCGGATCGGCACCGCCTCGCTGGACACCGCCGGGCAGGCGGTGCTGGACGGGGTGCAGCTCGCCGTCGGCGTGCACGCGGTCGTGGCGTCCTACGCGGGGGACGAGCGGCACGCCGCAGCCACCAGCACACCGCTGCCGCAGGCGGTGACGGCGGCCGCCACCCCCGTCGTGCTGCTGGTCGCCTCACCCACGCACACCGCGGAGGGCGTCGTCATCGAGGCCGAGCTCGTCGACCCCCGGTCCGGGCGGCTCGCGGAGGACGCCGACGGCGAGCTGGTCTTCAGCGTCGGCGGCAGGGACGTCGGTGCGGCCCCGCTGCGCACGGGCCAGGCGCGCCTCGTCCTCCGCTCCCTGCCCCCCGGCCGGCTGCGCGCGACCTTCGCGGGCGACCGCGAGCACGCGCCCGCCGAGGGCCAGCTGCCGCCCCACGCCGTCGACCCCTACCCGGAGGCACCGTGACCGCGCCCTCGGCCGACCTGGCCGGCATGCTCGAACGACTCGGCCGGCTCGCCGGCGACGTGGGGCCGGTGCTGGCGCCGGCCGGCCCGGACGACCTGGTCACCGCCGTCGCCGCGACCGCGATGCGGATGTTCGGCGCCCGGGCCTGCTCGGTCGCGCTGCTCACCGACGACGACTCCGAGCTCGTCTTCACCACCGTGGTAGGCGCGGGGTCGGAGGCGGTGCAGGGCCTGCGGCTGCCGAGCGGGCAGGGCATCGCCGGCTGGGTCGCCATGTCCGGCCAGCCGCTGGTGGTCAGCGACCTGCAGCGCGACCCGCGCTGGGCAGGCTCGGCCCCTGCCGCCGGCTACACCCCCACCAGCATCCTGGCCGCGCCCGTCGCGACGTCGGAGCGGCTGCTCGGCGTCATCGAGATCCTCGACCGCTCCGAGGACCGCCCCGAGGCCGCCGCCGACCTCGAGCTGCTCGGCGTCGTCGCCGACCAGGCCGCGCTCGCCCTCGAGGGTGCCCGCGCCTTCGACGACTTCGGCCGGCGGCTGCTGTCCGCGGCTGCGGCCGCGGCGTCCGAGGGCGCCGAGCTGTCCGACGTCCTGACCCAGACAGCCGCCCGGCTCGGCCCTCCCGACAGCGACCTGCTCGAGCTCGCCGCCCTGTTCGGCGAGCTCGGCCGGCTCGACGCCGAGGACCGCCGGCTGGCGGTCCGGGTCGTCCGGCAGTTCACCGACGCCGCGGCCTCGCGGCACCGATCCCGCCGTCCCGCCGGCCGCTGACGGCCGGCATGGAGGTCGCCGCGCACGCCGTGCAGACCGCCCTGCACAGCGACAGCGCCCCCGCACGGACGGCGTTGCGCCCCGCCGGCTCCGAGAAGTTCGAGCCGGGTGTGCTGCGCACCGTGCAGCCGCTGCCGGTCGGCATCACCCGCGAGTGGGCCTGGGGCGGCGGGACGGGGGCGGGGGTCGACGTCGCGGTCATCGACAGCGGTGTCGAGGACGGCCATCCGCTCGTCGGTCGGGTGGACTCCGCGGTCGCGCTGTCGTTCGACGCCTCGCAGCCCGACGGCGTCCGGGTCGACGACGGCCCGCACGACGACCTGTTCGGGCACGGCACCGCCTGCGCCGGCATCATCCGGCGGCTCGCCCCGCAGTGCCGGCTGCACAGCGTCCGGGTGCTGGGCGACCGGCTCACCGGGCGCGGCCCGGTCTTCGCCGCCGGGGTCCGCTGGGCCCTCGACCAGGGGTTCCAGGTGGTCAACCTCTCGCTGTCGACGGGCAAGGACGACTACCACGGGCTCTTCCACGACCTCGCGGACGAGGCCTACTTCCGCGGTGTCGCACTGGTGTGCGCGGTCAACACCGCCCCCGTCCCGTCGTACCCCTCGCAGTTCTCGGCGGTGTTCTCCGTCGCGGCCCACGCCCGGACCGATCCCGAGGGGTTCGACTTCAACCCGGACCCGCCCGTGGAGCTCGGCGCGCCCGGCATCGACGTCGAGGTCGCCTGGCGTGGCGGGGCCTCGCTGTCGGCGACCGGGAACAGCTTCGCGGCGCCGCACGTCAGCGGGCTGCTCGCCCGGATCCTGTCCAAGCACCCGGGGCTGACCCCGTTCCAGCTCAAGACCGTGCTGCACGCCTGCGCGGACAACGCGGTCCCGTGTGACACGCCCGACCTCGGGGGGTGACGGGCCTCACGAGCCGCCGTTGGACGGCCCACGCGCGGATGACGTAGGATGACACGTCGGTCTGTGACCGGCGCGCCTCAGCATGCCTGCCGTCCGCCAGAGGGCCGGAAGCGCTGGAGCACGACTGAACCACAACCACGACGGTGAAGCGAGGACATGCCGAAGAAGGACGGGGCCATCGAGATCGAGGGCCGAGTCGTCGAGCCGCTCCCCAACGCGATGTTCCGCGTGGAGCTGCAGAACGGCCACAAGGTCTTGGCTCACATCAGCGGCAAGATGCGGCAGCACTACATCCGCATCCTCCCCGAGGACCGCGTGGTCGTGGAGCTCTCGCCCTACGACCTGACCCGCGGTCGCATCGTCTACCGCTACAAGTAAGCAGAGAGAAGAACCGTGAAGGTCAAGCCGAGCGTCAAGCCGATCTGCGACAAGTGCCGCGTCATCCGACGTCACGGCCGCGTCATGGTGATCTGCTCCTCGACGGCCCGCCACAAGCAGCGGCAGGGCTAGCAAGCACACAAGCGCGTCCCACAGCACGACACCCCCGGTCGGAGGCCGGGGCCCCTCCCGGGCGGGAGGGGACGGGACGGGCAACGACCTCCGAACGAGAAGAGAAGAGAACCCCGCCCGATGGCACGCCTTGCCGGCGTCGACCTCCCCCGCGAGAAGCGGTTGGAGATCGCGCTCACCTACATCTACGGCATCGGCCGCACTCGCGCCCAGCAGACGCTGGCCGAGACCGGTGTCTCCCCTGACGTCCGCGTCAAGGACCTTGCCGAGGAGGACCTCGTCAAGCTCCGCGACTGGATCGACGCCAACTACAAGGTCGAGGGTGACCTGCGGCGCGAGGTCGCCGCGGACATCCGTCGCAAGATCGAGATCGGCTGCTACCAGGGCATCCGGCACCGTCGTGGCCTTCCGGTCCACGGGCAGCGCACGCACACCAACGCGCGCACCCGCAAGGGACCGAAGAAGACCGTCGCCGGCAAGAAGAAGCCGAAGAAGTAGGGATAACAGATGCCTCCCAAGAGTCGCACCGCTGCCGGCGTGAAGAAGGTCCGCCGCAAGGAGAAGAAGAACGTCGCCCACGGGCACGCTCACATCAAGAGCACGTTCAACAACACGATCGTCTCGATCACCGACCCCTCGGGCAACGTGATCAGCTGGGCCTCGGCCGGCCACGTCGGCTTCAAGGGCTCCCGCAAGTCCACGCCGTTCGCCGCGCAGATGGCCGCCGAGAACGCGGCCCGCAAGGCGCAGGAGCACGGCATGAAGAAGGTCGACGTCTTCGTGAAGGGCCCGGGTTCGGGCCGCGAGACGGCGATCCGGTCGCTGCAGGCGGCCGGCCTCGAGGTCGGTTCGATCAGCGACGTCACCCCTGTTCCCCACAACGGTTGCCGCCCGCCCAAGCGGCGGAGGGTCTGACCTGATGGCGCGTTACACCGGAGCCGACTGCCGCCGTTGCCGTCGCGAGAAGATGAAGCTGTTCCTCAAGGGCAGCAAGTGCGAGTCCCCGAAGTGCC